>JBKPRH010000224.1:0-9713 GCA_046765795.1 Acidobacteriota bacterium
CGGCGCGACGCTCAGCGGTCATCAGATCGGGCCGTTCGTGTTGTTGATGGTCGTCGCGTTTCTGACGGCGTTCTACATGTTCCGCGTCGTGTTCCTCGCGTTTTATGCGAGTCCGGCTAAAGCCGGACACTACGCGTACACGGGTCCGGCTAAAGCCGGACACTTCGACGACGCGCACCACGCGCCGCACGATCCGCCGGCCGTAATGATGTTGCCGCTGTGGATACTCGCCCTCCTCTCGCTTGGTGTCGGCATCTACTCGACACTCACAAGCCACTTCCTGCAGTTCCCCGCGGAAGCCGGAGCGGAACACTCTGCGCCCGCGTGGTTGACGCCTGCCGCCGTCGGCGTGGCGATCGCGGGCATCGGTCTCGCGTGGCTCGTCTACCAGCGGCGGACGATCGACGCCGGCAAACTGGCCGCGGTCTTCGGACCGATTCGCACTGCGGCGCTCCACAAGTTCTGGATCGACGACCTCTACGAAGGCATTTTCGCGCTCGCGCTGCTGGCGTTTTCGCGAATCGTCGGCTGGCTCGATCGATATCTCGTTGACGGCGTGTTGAATGTGGTGAGCGCCTGGACGGTCAGCGCGGGCAACCTGCTGCGGACCGTGCAGACCGGCCGCGCACAGGACTACGTCTACGGAGTCGCAGTCGGACTCCTCATTCTCCTCCTCTGGATACGGTGGGCGCTGGCGTGAGCGGAATCCCGATCCTTTCCGTGATGACGTGGGCGCCGTTCATCGCGGCGCTGATCGTGATGGCGTTCGCGCGTCATCGTCCGCTCCTCGTGCGATGGACGTCGCTGCTCGGCGCCACGGTGTCGCTGGTAGCGTCGTTGTGGATCTACTGGACGTACGACCGCGCGACGGCCGGCTTCCAGTTCCGGGAGCAGTTCGACCTCGTGCCCTCGCTGGGCATCACCTATTCGTTCGCGGTCGACGGCATGAGCACGCTGATGTGCCTGCTCACGTCGATCATCATTTTTGCCGGCGTGTTCGCATCGTGGACGGTCAAGGAGCGCAGCCAGGAGTTCTACGCGCTCCTGTTGCTCCTCGTCACCGGCGTTTACGGGGTGTTCGTCTCGCTCGATCTCTTCGTCTTCTTCTTGTTCTACGAGATCGCCGTGCTGCCGATGTATCTGCTGATCGGCATCTGGGGCTCGAGCGGAGAGGTGCGCCCGCAGGGCATCTTCGGCTGGGCGTTCGGCCGCACGGGCGTCGGCACGAAAGAGTACGCAGCGATGAAGTTGACGCTGTATCTGCTCTTCGGCTCGGCGTTCATCCTCGTCGGCATCCTCGCGCTGTACGTCGCCGGTGGACGCAGCTTCTCCTTCCTGACGCTGCAGTCGATGCGGTTCGATCCGACGATGCAGTCCTGGGTGTTTCTCGCGTTCTACATCGGGTTCGGCATCCTCGCCGGCATCTGGCCGCTGCACACGTGGTCGCCGGATGGTCACGCGTCAGCGCCAACGGCCGTGTCGATGCTGCACGCCGGTGTGTTGATGAAGCTCGGTGCCTACGGCGTGGTTCGCCTGGGCATGGGACTGCTGCCAGACGCGACTGTCGAATGGGCCTGGCTCGTCGGTGGCATCGCCTGCATCAACATCGTCTATGGCGCGCTGAGCGCGATGGCGCAGACCGATCTGAAGTACGTCATCGCCTACTCGTCGGTGTCGCACATGGGCGTGGTGATGCTGGGCGCGGCGACACTCACGGTGACCGGTCTCAATGGATCCGTGTTTCAGATGTTCGCGCACGGCATCATGACCGGCTTGTTCTTCGCGCTCGTCGGTCTCGTGTACGAGAAGGCGCATTCACGCGAGATCTTCAAGATGGGCGGGTTCGGCGTGATGATGCCAGGCATCGCCACGGCGTTCACGATCGCGGGCCTGTCGTCACTGGGACTGCCGGCGACCGCGGGTTTCGTCGCCGAGTTTCTCACCTTCCTCGGCGCGTGGACCTCGAACTACTCATGGTGGTTGTTCCCCGGTGTGATCGGCGCATTCCTCACGTCGATCTACGTCCTTCGCGTCGGCAAGCAGATCTTCTGGGGCAAGAAGAGTGAGGACCCGCACTTCCAGCACCTGCCGGATGCGCAGGGAACGGAATGGGCGGCTTTGGGGATTCTCGTGTTCGTACTGGTGCTCTTTGGCGTCGCGCCAGGTCTGGCACTGAAGCCGGTTGATACCGCGACCGTGCCGCTGCTGCAACGCGTCGTACCTCCCATCGAGGCGTCGCGATGATGAACGGTCAACTCGGGATGCCGCTCGCACCGGAGCTCGCCGTCTTCGCGCTGGCGATCCTCGTCCTGATCGCAGGAATCATCCGGCCCGGCCGCGCGATCGGATGGATCGCCTTCGTCGGCCTGCTGGCCACCTTCGGAATGATGTACTACGCGCCCGAAGGCCAGGTGCTCTTCGGCGGCGCCTTCGTGCAGGACGCGCTCGCGCTGTTCGCAAAGCGTCTGTTCATCGCCGCAACCGCGCTCAGCCTGCTCGGATCATTGACGATCGGGCACACGACGTTCGATCGCCGCTCGGCCGAGTACCACTTCGCGATGCTCGTGTCGCTGCTCGGCATGCTGGTGCTGGCGTCGGCGCGCGAACTGATCCTGCTGTTTGTCGCGTTCGAGTTGATGTCGATCCCGCTTTACGTGCTGACCGGCTTCATCAAACGCGATGCGGTCGCTCCTGAAGCGGCGTTGAAATTCTTCCTCGTCGGCACCGTGTCGTCGGCGGTGATTGCGTATGGCATGTCGTTCATTTACGGAGCCACCGGGAGCACAGCGCTCTCGGCGATTCCGCAGGCGATCCGCGACGGCCATCCGATCGTCCTGCTCGGCATGGGGCTGCTGCTTGCCGGCTTCGGATTCAAAATCGCCGCGTTCCCGTTCCACATGTGGGCACCGGACAGCTACGAGGCGGCGTCCACGCCGTTCGTGGCCTGGCTGTCAGTGGCGCCGAAGACTGCGGGTTTCGTCGCGATCATTCGCGTGTATCTCGAAGGCCTTGGCAGCACCGCCGAAATCTGGATGCCGATTCTCGCCACGCTTGCCGGCATGACCATCGTCACCGGCAATCTGATGGCGATTCCGCAGAAGAACATCAAGCGGCTGCTCGCCTACTCCGGTGTCGCCCACATCGGCTACATGTTGATTGGCGTCGCAGTGGTGTCGAGCGCCGGCATCGCGATGCTGCTGTTCTATCTGCTCGCCTACCTGTTCGGGAACATGGGCACGTTCATGGTGGTGGAGGCGGTCGCGCGCTCCGAGAAGTCGGACAACATCGACGCCTACAAGGGGCTCGCGCAGCGCTCACCACTGCTCGCGCTGGCGATGCTGGTGTTCCTGTTGTCGCTCGGTGGCATCCCGTTCGTCGCCGGCTTCTGGGCCAAGCTCTATATCTTCATGGCCGCCGCTGAACGCGGCATGTATGGACTGGTCTTCCTCGGTGCGGTCCTGACCGTCGTCGCGCTCTACTACTACCTGCTCGTCGCACGCCGCATGTATATCGAAGCACCTGTGCGGCGCGACCCTGTGCCGATGCCGGGCCTGCTCGGTGCAGCCATCGCTGTGTGTGCGATCGGCGTCGTCGGCATCGGCGTGTACCCGGGGCCGTGGGTCACCATCGCTGAACGCGTTGCGTCGACGCTCTTTCCGTAGGCGCGAGCTCTAGCCGCGCGCGGTGGATTGCGCCGAGAAGTTGGCCTGCACGCCGGTTTCTGGTTCCGGAATCGCGATCGGTGTTGACGCGTCGATGCGAAGCCATAGTAAAGCGCCTACGCCAAGCAGCGTTGCCATCGGGACGAATGGCGCGTCGTAGTTGCCGAACCAATCGACCATATAACCGAACGCCAGTGACGAGATGAACCCTCCGATCTGCGCTGACGTGTTCATCAGCCCGATGACCGAGCCCGCGTGATTCTTGCCGATGTCCAGGCAGACGCCGAAGACTCCCGACTGTTGGAAGGTGATGGCGGCGTACACGAGCGTGAGCAATACCACCGTGAGGACTTGATCGCGCGTGAACATCACCGCGATCGTGAACACGCAGGCGCTCCCCAGTCCGACGATGCCGAGCGATCGGCGACCCCACTTCAGTCCAAGACGGCGGACCATCGCGTCGCTCGTCAGGCCGCCTGTCACATTGGCGCAGGCGGCCACAGCGTAGGGCAGCGCCGATAGCAAGAGACTTCCCTCGCTGAACCCGCGGCCCTTCACCAGAAATGTGTGGAACCACGTCTGGTAGAACGTGTAGACGTACACGTAGCAGAACGCCGTACCAAGCGTTGCCATTGCAGTCTCCGAGCGCAGCGCCACTCGCCATGGGAATCCATGCGCCGGAGTCACCGATGCACCTGACAGTTCCCCAAGCTCTGACTGGCTCACGCCGGACTTTGCAGATGGAGAATCTCGAAACCACATGAACCAGCCGACGGCCCAGAACACCCCAATCACGCCGAAGACGAAGAAGGAGACACGCCACCCGTATCGAATCTGAATCGGAAGTACCAGGAGCGGCGCAAGTGCGCCACCGATCTGGCTCGCCATCAGCAGCACGCCGGAGATGCTCGCGCGCTGCGTCGGTGGAAACCATCGCGCGACGACAATCGACGCGTTTGGAAAGGCGCCTGCTTCACCAGCTCCAAACAGGAATCGAACGATCAGCAGGAGCGTGTAGTTCGACACCGCGCCGGTCAGCGCCGTGAATGCTGACCACCAGGCAACGATTCGCGTCAGCACGAGCCGCGGGCCGAGCCGATCGCCCATCGCTCCGGTTGGTATTTCGAACAGGCAGTAGGACAACGTGAACATCGCTGTCACCCAGCCCCAGGCGACGGGCGAGATGCCCAGTTCCTCCTGCATCCGCGGCCCTGCCACCGAGATGCAGACGCGGTCGATGTAGGTGATCGCGAACAGCAGGATGAGGAAGCCAAGAACGCGATGACGGTATCTGAGCATGTGAGGGCTTGAAGCCTTTGGGCTTTGGGCTCGGGGCGAGCACACGATACATCGAATGTCTTTGCGCTGCTGAATGTGGGCCGCCAGACTCGCTCGCGCAGTTCTTCATCGGTGAGGGCGGCGGCGCCATCACGATCCAGCCGTCCTGGACCCGGCGGTGGCCTCTCTGTCTCGACAGTGGAGGCCGCCGCTCGGATCTCGCTTGTTCAGCGGCGACGGTTGCACTCGGCTCCCTCGTCGTGCTATCACGTGTGCCCCGTCGCGAGGATCGGTCACGCGCACATCGGGCGGCAGCCCGTCGGCGCCAGGAGGTCCAACCATGATGACCACCGTCCGCGAGATCCTGAAGAGCAAGCCCGACGTTTATGCCGTGCGTCCCGATGATACGGTCGGCGACGCCTTGCAGCTGATGGCCGAGAAGAACATCGGTGCCGTGCTGGTGATCAGCGGCGACGAGATCAAAGGAGTTTTCTCTGAGCGCGACTACGCTCGCCGGGCCGCGCTGGAGGGCCACACATCGCGTGATACGGCCGTACGCAGCCTCATGAGCTCCGACGTGGTGTCGATTGCCCCCACGACGACAGTCGATGCCTGTATGTCCCTCATGACCGACAAGCGGATTCGTCACCTGCCGGTGATCGAAGGAGGGCGGGTCGTCGGTGTGGTCTCGATTGGCGATGTCGTGAGGGCCGTTGTCGAGGAGCAGCGGTTCACGATCCAGTCGCTCGAGAACTACGTCACGTCGTAGACCGCACAACTCGCTGCAGCGCGGTGCTCGTCTGCTGGGCTTGTTGTGCGGTCAAGCTCTGTTCGAGCGATTTATCTCTACTGTCGAATCCACACGACTGTGTTGTTAATCTTTTGACCTTGCGGATTCCTGCCTGTCGTCGTCTGGGTTCGCGACTTGCCGTCCCTCGCGTAGACAAATCGAGAAATCGTGGTGACTTTTCCGTCCTTCTTATTGGTCTGCTCGAAAGTGAGGTCGTCGATCCGTTTCATCGCAGTGGTGTCGCGGCCCGGATCGCCTTTAACCGGAACGTCCCGACCGTCGTACATGACGGTGTACTCGTAGTGCAGCGGCGTGCCCGCGGAGTCGACGACGTCGACAACGACGTTGACGCCTTTGCCGACAGCACTGGATTTGACTGTGACGGTCTTGGGCGCAAGGTCTGCCGGGTTGTACTTCGATTTAGCGAGATCCACTCGCCATGTGCCCAGGTTGGGGTCTTGCGCGTAAGCAGGAGCCGAGAGCGCGAGCAGGAATCCCGACACAAAACAAACGACAGCGAAGGCTCGTTGCTTCATTACCCACCTCCAACTGTTCAGAACCACACCTTCACTTCCAGCAGCCGAACGAAAAAGTTCAGCAGCTATGTCGCACCGCCGTCGACCACACGGATGACGACTTTGCCGCGGACTGGCTTGTGCTGATACGCCTTCCGCCCTTCGGCGAGCGGGAACACAGCGCCAACGACCGGACGGAGCGCATCCCCGTCGATCAGGCGTGAGATCTCCACCAGCTGCGTCCGGCTCGGCTCGACGATAAAGTACGCGGCGCGGATGCGCTCGTCGGTCGTCTGTTCGCCTGAAGCGGCAACGGTGATCAGTCTTCCGCCGGGCTTGAGGACGCTCCAGGATCTCTCCAACGTCTCTCCGCCGACCGTGTCGAAGACCACGTCCACGTTCCGGACCACGTCCTCGAACCGCTGGGCCCGGTAGTCGATCACCTCGTCGGCCCCGAGGCTGCGTATGAAATCGAGGTTGGCTGCCGAGGCAGTGGCTGTCACGCGCGCACCGCGCCAGCGTGCGAGCTGCACGGCCAAGGTGCCGACGCCTCCGGCCGCGCCATGGATCAGCACCCGCTGGCCCGCGGCGAGACCGCCACGCTCGACCAATCCCTGCCAGGCCGTCAGAGCGGAAATTGGTGTGGCGGCTGCGTGAACGTGATCGACGCTGGCCGGCTTGTGGGCGAAGTCGGCGACACGGGCCACGCAGAATTCGGCGGACGCGCCGTCCCGGTACCAGTCATTGAGTCCGTACACCAGGTCCCCTACATTCGCATCCGTGACTCCGGCCCCCAGGGCAGCGATCTCGCCGGAGAATTCGTGTCCGGGGATGACTGGCAATGTGCGCGGCTCCCCCGCCTGAGTGGTCCAGGTCGGGACCCAGGAGAGTTCCGTCTGGATGACGCCGGCGGCGTGAACTCGTATGAGCACCTCGCCTTCCCCGGGACGGGGCTGCTGCACCTCGTCGTAGGCGAGCGCCTCTGGGCCACCGCGGGCGCGCAGAGAAATCGACTTCATGCGTCACTCCTAAAACATCAGTCGGCCGAGCGGATTGCCGCTCACCTGCGACGCGCGTTTACGATAGCACCGCGCGCGCCAGCGCTAGGATGTGCTGCCCGACGATTGGAATAGCGGACGTGCGCACGAAGGCGCGACTCGGAGGCGCCACGTCTGCTGCGCGCGGCGTCTTGTCGAAAAAACTTATGTCTGTCTGGCTCACGCCGGCGCTTCAGCCGCGGCACTTCATGATGTGCTCAGCGCCGTCGGCTGCAAGCGCCAGTTAGGCAGCCACCACGTACTCACTCTGCACCAGGCCGCTCGGGTACTGACGCGTCGCCACGTGCGTGAGCAAGACATCGTGCTGCAGCGCGCCAAAGAGTGGTATCCCAGATCCAATCAACACCGGGACGCGCGTGATGATGAGCCGCTGAATGAGCCCCGCCTGAAGAAACCGCTGAATCGTTACCCCGCCATCGACGTAGATATGTTGGAGGCCGCGAGCGGCAAGCTGCAACACGATCTCGCCTGGAGCGCCCGACAGGTGCTCCACGACTGCACCCAGCGGCGCGGCGGCGAGCGGGCGACTGCTGAGGACGAACACGGGCTTCTGAGCGTAGGGCCACGCATCAAAGGCCAGGACCGTTTCGAATGTCTTCCGGCCGATGACTAGCGCGTCCACTGTCGCCATGAATTCGTCGTAACCGTGCGGCTCGCCACCGCCTGGGGGAAGAAAGTCGAGATCGCCGTTGCTTCGCGCAATGAAGCCATCAAGACTCGTCCCGACAAAAATCGATACCTTCACTGGAGAGTCCTTGTCGTTGCCTGCCTGACGCTCGCGCTTCAGCCGCGGCGCCACGACAATCGCCGACAGAATACCGCCCGCGTCGTCGGCTGCAAGCGCTTGTTAGGCGGAACGACGCCGACGCTGTTTGGTCAGTGTCGAACGAATGACTACCGACCCACGGCCGATGCGCGCAAACGGGATGCGATTGCGAGCGATGGCCTCGTCGATCACACGCGCGACTGCTGGGCGAGCGAGGGTGGAGACCGCCTCGATGTGAATCAAGGACCACCCGCCGCCGGCTCCAATTGGTTGTCAGACGGCGTGGCCGGGTGAATCACTCCTCAGAGTCTAACTGCTCGACGAATTGTTCTGGATTTGAGAACGCCGTACGGATTTCAGCGGCCCACGACGACGAACCGATCGCGACACCCAGTGTGGACCCGCAGTTCTCTGCGTAGAATTCGTCTGGCCACGCGTCGACCAAAGCGAAACGGATAGCTTCCGCCAGCGATTCCTTCGCGTGCCACGTCGTCATGACGACACCGTTCACATCGGATGAGGGATTCGGCCCAACGTGCTCCTCATCTATGATGTCGTGGACGCGTTCACAATTCGGCCCCCAAGCGCATACGTAGACTGCACCTTGCCGAAGTAAACCGACGGCGACTCTCGAAATCTCGTCAACGCTGGCACCCCGCGCGTCCCACGCGATGAGGCAGACAAACCGCGGAGTGGTCAAGGAGAGGTCCGCCGGGAGATATTCTGAAGACGGGATTTCGAGAACAAACAGATCTCTCTTCGAAGTGCCGTCGTATCCGAGTTTCTCTATAGCCCCCATATCGGTTTCAGTCGTCTAACGCCTTGCCGCTCACCTGCGGCACGCGCGAGCACGATACACCGAGCGCGAGGGACGGACGCGAGCGCGGCCCGATGCCGTCAGGTGCAGCGGCGGCGCGATCATGAACAATGCGCCAGGCGAGCGTAGCGAGCCAGCCGCTTCCGACCGAGGCGCCGTCAGCAGCAATTGCTCGTTCGCCCGTCGACGCTGAGTCATTGTTTGAGCACGGACAACAGGCCAACCGCATCGAACAGCATGTGAGAAACAACGACCGGCCAGAGCCGCTTGGTACGGGAGTAGTACACGGTAAACACAATTGCGAGGGGCAGAATGCTCGTCAGGGCTACAAGGCCTTGATACGAGTGGATTGCAACGCGCAACACGACGCTCGCGACGACCGCGGTGCGAACACCGTAGCGACTCGTCGCCGTGAATCCGTATGCGAGCCAAAGAAATTCTTCGACAATCGGATTGACGATGGAAACCAAGACGATTGTCCATGGTGCTGCCGCTCCTGTAGGCACCGCTGCCTTGAGAGCATCGTAGGCCGCTGGTACAAAGACGGCCCACGTGACCGCGTTGACGTAGTACGCGAAGTAGGCCAACAGTGCGAGGCCGAACCCTCGCAGAACATCCGCCGGTTCTGGCGATCCCGCGATAGAGCGGAATTCCCAACCCCGCTTTGTAAGCCACGGCCAGAGAATCGCAACAGCGACAACTTCCGCAGCGACCGTACCTAGCAGGCGCGATTGGCCAAAGTTGAAACTCTCAACACGGCCCGCGGCGAGACCAAGGGATAGAGGGACTCCAACGGTGAGTCCAAATACGACGGCAAGTTCCTGGAG
>JBKPRH010000225.1:0-10069 GCA_046765795.1 Acidobacteriota bacterium
CCTGTACCCAGACCTCGGATCGCGAGCGCATTGATGATCGCTATTTCACGAACTTCGTCACTCCTCTGAGCTGCGCCTCCGCGGTGAAGACATTGCCAGCGGCATCGATGGCGATGCCCTCGCCCATCGCACCGTCGGTCGAATTCGGTACCGCATGTGGCGGGACGAAGATGGTGACCTTGCCGTCCTTCAGACTGCCGATGCGGATGCCCCGCTGCCAGCCTGGATGCACGCGCTCCGTGGATTCCGAGTCCGCTGTGTAAATCACGTCGTTCGCGTCGATGGCCAGCCCGCTCGTGCGCCCAAACTCGGGATACGCGGCGACGAACGTCCCTTCCTTCGTCAAGATCTGGATGCGGTGGTTGTGCCGATCGGCCACCACGAGACGGCCTTGCGAGTCGAACTCGATGGCGTGAGGCGTTCGGAATTCTCCAGGCCCCGTGCCGGTCTTGCCGATCACGCGCAGAAACTTTCCGGTCCGATCGAACACCGAGATGCGTCCGACCAGATTGGGATCAGTCACGTCGGTGTGGCTCTCCGCGACGTAGACATCGCCGTTGCGGGGATCGGTGACGACGTCGGTTGGATCGGTCAGCGCCTCAGGAGGATTGCCTCTGACACCTGCCTTGCCGAGCGTCAAGAGGACTTTGCCGTCGGGGCTGAACTTCACGACGACGCTGCCCTTGCCTTGTTCTCCACGTGAATCGGCGACCCACACATTCCCATCGCGATCGACGTGAATGCCATGCGGCCACACGAAGAGGCCACTGCCGAAGCTGCGAATCTCGCGACCAGCTTCGTCGAAGTGGTGCACCGGATTCACCGTGCTGCCGAGACAGCCAGGCGTCGTGCCCGGTGAGCATCGGTCCACGGCCCAGACCGTCTTGCCGTCTTTGTCGATGGCGACACCGTTCGAACCGCCCCACAGCCGATTCTCGACAGTGAGCTGAGCCCAGTCACGGATCACGCGGTACGGATTGGCGCCGTTGTTGATCGGCGTTTGCTGATCGGTCTGAGGCGTACCACCTCGCTGCTGTGCATACACGGCGACGCCGAGGGCACACAGCGCGGCGCCGTAGAGCGGCCCGTTCCGCCTTCGCCAAAGGCTTCGGCGCGACCCGCCTCCGCATGCACCGTGAGAAGAGGCGGTCATTTCCAGCTCTCGATCGCCTTGTAGTGCAGCGAGTCAGGCGGCAGTTCCGCGAGCTCGATGCGGCCCATGTAGGGATCGGTGATGTTGGCGAGCATCGCCTTGGTATCACTGCGGTTCACATCGCTCACCGTCAACCCGTTCTTCCGGAAGCGCGCCACCATCTCAGCGACGTTCTCGACGTGCAGGCCGTAGTGATTGAATCCTGCCGGCCGCTGCGGGGTGACCGGTTGCAATTCGAGGAACGTGTTCTTGCTGATCTGCATGTAGACCAGCCGTACCTGCTTTTTTTCATCGAAGACGCGGAACGCTTCGCGGTAGCCCATCTTCTGCGTGTAATGGGTCACCGCTTCATCGACGTTTGGCACGGCGATGGCCACGTGATTCATCATGACCACCCCGCTGCCGGCGCGCTGCGCCAGCCCCACATGCACTGCTACGCCGACGAACAGACCAGCCGCAAACAGCATCGCTCCGCGCATACACCCTCCTCGAACGCGCCGAGCATATACCCGACGCGTGTGACGGGCTACTGACTCGGAGCGGCCGCCTGCGGAGAACTTCGCAGCGACCGCGAGTTAATCCGCGGCTCCCGCGCGATTTCCCTCGACATCCGCACACATTCAACGCCGACATCGAGGCACGGCAGTTGCTCACGCCCCGCCGGGAGATGTGCCGATGAAAACTCCGAAGCTGCTTGCGTTGATCCTGCCGCTGTTCCTCCTCGGATGCCGCGTCCCTGAACCGGTCGCCGCCGCGGCGCCCGCACCCAAGGCGCACATGAACATGCTGCAGTTGATGCGCGCCTTTCCGTTCCCGCACTCGAACGTGCTCTTCGACACGCAGAACCGTGACCCGGTCGGTCCTGAGAAAAAGGAATCGATGGTCTTCAGCGTGTACCGGTGGCAAGACGCCGACACATACGCGGGATGGGAAGGCGTCGAAACCAGCGCGCTGGCCCTGGCGGAAATGGCGCCGATGCTGCTGATCCCGCGCAAGTGCGCCAATGGCCTGCCGGCGCCGGTCGATCAAGCGGACTGGAAGGCCGCGGTCGATGGACTCGTGGTTGCGGGAGAAGCCGCGCACAAGGCTGCGATGACCAAGAACCTCGACGAGATGCTGAACGTCAGCGAGACCGTGGTGAATTCATGTTCGGCGTGCCACGACAAGTACCGCGACGTCGATCTCTCGGGCGGCACGCGGTGCGAGGTGAAAGGGAAGAAGTAGGACACCATGGCCAGGATTGTCGGCGCGGTCGCCAGCTCGCACACGCCCACGATCGGATTCGCGCTCGATACGCATAAGGAGCACGACCCCGCGTGGGCCCCCATCTTCGAGGGATATAAACCCGTCCAGCGGTGGCTGGGCGACAAGCAGCCCGACGTCCTGCTCATGATCTTCAACGATCATGTGACGTCGTTTTTCTTCGATCACTATTCCCACTTCGCACTCGGTATCGGCGATTCGTACGCACCCGCCGACGAGGGCGGCGGCGCGCGTGCACTGCCGCCGGTACGAGGACACACCGGCCTCTCGCATCACATCGCGGCGGGGCTCGTCGCCGACGAGTTCGATCTCGCCTACTTCCAGGACAAACCGCTCGACCATGGGTGCTTCTCGCCGCTGTCGATGTTGTGGCCGCATAAACCGTCGTGGCCCGGCGCGATCGTGCCGCTGCAGATCGGCGTCCTGGAATTCCCGATTCCGTCGGCGCGGCGCTGCTACAAGCTCGGACGGAGTCTACGCACTGCGATTGAGAGCTATCCCGACGATCTGAAAGTCGTCCTCGTGGCGACCGGCGGGTTGTCACACCAGGTGCACGGCGAGCGATGCGGATTCAACAACACCACATGGGATGAGCAGTTCCTCGATCTGATCGAACGTGACCCGGAGCGCCTGACCGAGATGACGCACGCCGAGTACGCCACGCGTGGCGGCGTCGAAGGTGCCGAGGTGATCATGTGGCTGGTGATGCGCGGGGCGCTGTCGCCGAAGGTCCGGAAGCTGCACCAGAGCTACTACCTTCCCAGCATGACCGGAATCGCCACAGCCATCTACGAAGACGATGGCGCGCCGGAACCACCGGACGCCAAGTATCTGGCGCGCATCAATCATCAGCTCGCCGGGATTGAGAAGCTCTCGGGCACATACCCCTTCACGCTCGCGCGCAGCGTGAAGGGCTATCGTGTGAACAAGTTCTTACACGCGCTCATCGATCCGGCGTGGCGAGACAGATTCCGCGTCGACCAGGAGGCGCTCTTTGAGACGGCGGGTCTGAGCGAGGAAGAACGCGAGCTCGTGCGCACCCTGGATTGGCGCGGAATGATTCACTACGGCGTCAGCTTCTTCATGCTGGAGAAACTTGGGGCGGTCGTCGGCGTGTCGAACCTCCACATCTACGCCGCCATGCGCGGTGAGACGCTCGAGCAGTTTCAACAAACGCGCAACGCACCCGGCGCGTTGTATTCGGTCGCCGGGTCTCCGCCAGCCTCTTTCCATTCTGATCAGCCGTGTGCAACTTTGGCACACGCGACCCGCACGACGTAGATCAAAGGCCTGGCTAAATGCCTGGCCTTCAAGCACTTCGCCAGCCAGCATGTCTGGTCATGGCTTTGCCTCCCACCTCTAGATCGATCAGGCCAACGTGTGCCTGTTTTGGAAGAAATGGGAACCTTTCCTCGTCACTCCGGCTTGTTCGTCTTCGCGACGATAGCGACGGCAGCGGTCGTGCTCATGGGCGTCATGGGCTGGCCGCAGCCGGCTCGCGCGATCGAGTTCTCGGGCCTGATCGTCGCCGCGATCCTGACGTCAGTACTTGCGGCCCAGCGGCCAACGACCGAGGACCGCGGCATGATGCCGCTCGCCTTCGTCATCCACTTCGCGTCGCTCCTGCTGTTCGGTCCGCTGGTGACGATGATCATGGTCTCCGCCGGGGCGTCCGCGTACATGCTGGCCGACCCGAAGTGGATGCGGCCCCCCGAACACACACTCGTCAATGCCGCGACAACGATCGCCGCCATCCACGCCGCAGGCGTCGTGCACACTGGTTTCGGCGGCACGCAGGGACATTTTGTGTGGCCGTGGCAGGGAGTGCCGATCTTGCTCGCTGTCGCCGTCTACGCCCTCGCGCACGGCGCGATCAGCGGCGTCGTCATGCCGTTCGTCACCCGGCAGCCGATCAACCGCCTGTGGCTACGCACGGTGATCCGCGACTGCCCGCATCACATCATCGGCGCCGGCCTCGCCATCGGCCTCATCGAGATCGTCGATCACCAACTGTGGGAAGTACTGCCTGTCGCCGCGGTCCCGCTGTTCTTCGCGCATCGCGCTTACTGCGCGCACGTGAGCCAGATCGAATACGAGCACCGCAGTCAGGAAGCGATCGAATCGCTGGATCAGGGCATCGCCGTCATCGACGGCCGCGGCCTGATCACGCTGTGGAATGTCGCGCTCGAGGAAATGGTGAGCTGCGCGCGCGAACGCGCGTTGGGTCGATCGCTGTTCGATGTGTTGCCGCTCCTGAAGAGCACGGGCCTGCAGAGAACCATGGCCGATGCCATTGAGCAGCAACAGTCACGGACGCAGTTGCTCTATGGCGTGCTCTCGACGGCCGGCGCGCGGATTCTGCAGGTGACGATCCTGCCGGCCGACGGTAGCACGACGTTGCAGTGGCGTGACATCACCGAACAGAAGCGCAATGAGTACGCGGTCAAGCGCAGCGAGGAGCGGCTGGCGCTGGCCGCGGAAGGCGCCAGCGATGGCTTGTGGGAGTGGGACCTCCGCAGTCAGGAGTTCTACGTCTCGGCGCGGTGGCGCGCCATGCTGGGCCTGCCAGCGACCGAGGCCATCGGCCGCGTCGAGGACTGGACCGACCGCGTGCATCCGGACGAAATCACGCCGCTCAAGGACGCGCTGCACGCGCATCTCTCCGGCAAAACCGATCACTTTCAATACGAGCACCGCATCCGTCACGAGAGCGGCACGTATCGTCTGTTCCTGTGCCGCGGTGTCGCCGTCCGCGGCGCGAAGCGAGCGATCCGCATCGCCGGATCGCTGACCGACACCACCGGCCGCTCACTCGCACGCGAATGGGTGCTGAGCGCCGGGTTCCTCGATCCGCTGACCGGTCTGTCCAACCGCTCGGTGTTCGTCGAAAAGCTGGGGCGCCGGCTTGAAGAAATGAAGGAGCGGCGCGGCGAGCGTTTCGCGGCGTTGTATATCGACCTCGATCGCTTCAAGGTCGTCAACGACAGTCTTGGCCACCTGGTCGGCGACGCGCTGCTGATTGCGGTCTCCCGTCGCCTCGAGTCGTGCCTGCGGCCGGGCGACGCGCTCGCCCGGCTCGGCGGCGACGAGTTCGCGATCCTGCTCAACGAACTCAACGACGAGCAGCAGGCGAACGCGATCGCCTTCCGCATCCAGCACGCGCTCAGCGCGCCGTTCTCGATCGGCGGCAAGGAAGTGTTCACCTCGGCCAGCATCGGCATCGCGTTCGGGCGCTCGCAGTACGACAACCCTGAAGAGATCATGCGCGACGCCGACACCGCGATGTATCACGCGAAGGCGCGTGGCAAGGCGCGGCACGAGCTCTTCGACGCCGACATGCATGCGCGCGTGCGCGATCGCCTCGGCCTCGAGAACGATCTGCGTCATGCGATCGGCAACCGCGATCGAGCCCTCAGCGACCAGCGGGAGTCGAATGGATTCGAGGTGCACTATCAGCCGATCGTCTCGCTCAGCAACGACATGTGCGTCGGTTTCGAATCGCTGGTGCGTTGGAAGCGAAATGGTGAACCAGTCCCACCGGCGACGTTCATCCCGATTGCCGAGGAACTGGGGCTGATCGAGCCGCTCGGCACATGGGTGCTGCAGCAGGCCTGCCGCACGTTCGCCGATTGGCAACGGCGGTTCGGTACGGCTGGTCTCGAGTGCATCACGGTCAACGTGTCGAACCGTCAGTTGATGGAGCAGAACTTCCTGATGATCGTCGAGGAAGCGGTGCACAGCGCCGGCCTTGCGCCATGCGACCTGCGCCTCGAGATCACCGAGACGGCGTTGATGGACAGTCCGAACGTGGTTGCCGAGGTCCTTCGCGACCTCCGCGACTTCGGCGTGAAGATCTATCTCGACGACTTCGGCACCGGATTTTCCTCGCTGAGCCACCTGCACAAGCTGCCGGTTGATGCGCTGAAGATCGACCACTCGTTCGTGAAGAGCCTGCTGCTGCCCGATCGTCCGGCGATCGTCGAAAGCATCCTGGCGCTCGCCCGCACGCTCAATACCAGCGTCGTCGCCGAAGGTATCGAGAGCGAGGTGCAGGCCCGCGAGCTGGAACGTCTCGGCTGCACGCACGCGCAGGGCTTCCTGTTCTCGCGGCCGCTGACGGTTGAAGGCGTCGAGGGCGTACTGCGAGCGAATCAACCACTCGGTCCCAAGCGTGAGCGGCCGCACGTCGTCAGGATCGATCCCGTGCGCGAGACATACCGCCTGCCGGCGCGCTTCAACTGGCCATAACCAACGACGCGTCAACGTTCGCGAGCGGCCGACACCGCTCGTCGCGGTGGTGCGGATCTCGTGGATGTCGACGGCCGGCCGTCCTCATGCCATGCTGGAGACGTGCAGAATTGTCAAGGCAACGGCGTGACCAGACTCCTGTTCGTCGTGATGGTGTTCGTTCCGTTCGTGGTTGGCGCGCAAGGCGACATGCGCCCGTCCACGTTGCCGGCGAAGGCCGTCAAGATACTCGCGGCGAGCCTGGATGCCGCGCGCGGTCACAAGACGCATGCGTGGCGTGACACACCGCCGATCAACAGCGACGGAACCGTGAACGCGTACATCGAGATTGCACGCGGCGATCGACGCAAGTGGGAATTCGACATGGGCACGAACCGCCGCAAAATCGACCGCATGATCCCGGTCGAGATCGGCGGCTACCCGGTGAACTACGGCTTCGTGCCGCAGACCGTGTCGTACGACGGCGATCCGTTCGATGCGCTGGTGCTCGGACCGGCGTTGCCAGATGGCCGCT
Organism: Acidobacteriota bacterium; assembly: GCA_046765795.1. Lineage (GTDB taxonomy): Bacteria > Acidobacteriota > Vicinamibacteria > Vicinamibacterales > UBA2999 > Gp6-AA40. The sequence continues at coordinate 7,179 of JBKPRH010000225.1, forward strand.
TCGTGCGTGGCATCGCGGTTGGCGTCATGTACATGGAAGACGAGAAGGGCCTCGACTCGAAGGTCGTGCTTTCACGCGTAGACGCCGCCGGTCGGCCGATGCATCAGCTGACCCCAGCGATTCAAAACGAGATCGGTGGTTACTTCGCTCGCTACAAGAGTCTGGGCCGCGACACGTGGTCCAAGGTGCCGGGCTGGGGAACCGCCGAGCAGGGCCTCGCGTTTGTGACGATCACGCACGCCTTCTTTCAGCAGTGCGCCACGCGGACAGGTCCGTGTTCGATAGAACCGGCAAGCCGCTGATACGATAGGCGCGCACCGACCGAGTCCATTGAGTAGCAGCGGGACCACCATCTTCCGGGTTCGTGTCATCGTGTTGCTCGTCACGGTTGCCGCGCTGTTCGCGTGGACCTCACCGGCCACTGCGCAATCGGTCAGCGTGTATGCCGATGCGCCACCCGCCCCGGTCGCACCGGAGGTTGTCACCCGCGACGACGAGGGACGCGCCACCGTCCGCGCGGTTCGCCTCACCCAGCCACTGCGCATCGACGGCGCGCTCGACGAGGCGCTCTATCGCGACGAGCGGCCGATCTCCGACTTCATCCAGGTCGAGCCTGACGCCGGACAGGCAGCCACCGAGCGCACCGAGACCTGGATCGCGTTCGACGAGGACCATGTCTACGTCGCGTTCAGGGTCTGGGACACACGCATGGAGGACCTGATCGCGACCGAGATGCGGCGCGACAGCACCACGAGCTGGCAGGGCAACGATCTCGTCTCGTTCATCTTCGACACGTTCTACGACCGGCGAACGGCATTCACGTTCACGATGAATCCGCTCGGCGGCCGCTCAGACGGAACGATGGTGAACAACCAATACAGCAGCGACTGGAATCCGGTGTGGGAAACCAAGACCAGCCGCTTCGAGGGCGGCTGGGCGGTGGAAGCGGCGATTCCCTTTAAATCACTGCGCTATCAGCGCGGGACGACACAGGTGTGGGGCTTCAACGCGATGCGCGTCAAGCGTTCGAAGAACGAGATCTCCACGCTGACTCGCGTACCGCCCGCGAGGGGACAATCGGGGTTCCAGTATCCACAGTTCGCCGCCACGCTCGTCGGGATTGTGGCTCCGCCAGCCGGCGCCAACCTCGACGTCAAGCCCTATGGCATCTCCAGCGTGACAACTGAGCGCGTCGCGACTCCACAGCGATCGAATGATCCGGAAGCCGAAGCCGGCCTCGACGTGAAGTATGCGGTGACACAGGGCCTCGTCGCCGACCTGACCGTCAATACCGACTTCGCGCAGGTTGAAGCCGACGAGCAGCAGATCAACCTGACGCGATTCAATCTCTTCTTTCCTGAGAAGCGCGACTTCTTCCTGGAGAACCAGGGCACGTTCGCGTTCGGCGGCATCGCCGTCAACAGCATCGGTGGCAACATCAACGGCGGCTTCATCGGCAGCAGCGGCGCGGCGCCGATTCTGTTCTACAGCCGCCGCATCGGATTGCATCGGGATCGGCAGGTGCCGCTCAACGTGGGTGGCCGGCTGACCGGCCGCGCCGGCAAATACAGTATCGGCCTCCTCAACATCCAGACAGGTGACAAGGAGGAGGAGCTCGGCGCACCCGCGACCAACTTCAGCGTGATTCGCCTCAAGCGCGACGTGCTGCGACGCAGCAGCATCGGGTTGCTGTTCACGAACCGATCGGAGTCCACGGTCGGCTCCGGCGGGAATCGCGCCTACGGCATCGATGGCACGTTCGGGTTCTACGAGAACCTCTCGATCAACACGTATTGGGCGCAGACCGATACCGATGGACTCAGCGCACGCGACAACGCCAGCTACCGCGGTCAGCTCGACTACACCGGCGATCGCTATACGGTGCAGCTCGAACGGCTGAAGATCGGTGACAACTTCAATCCCGAAACGGGATTCGTGCGCCGTGACGACATGCGACGCGACTACGCCCGCGTCAAGTTCAGCCCGCGTCCCCGCACGCGGAGCGCAATCCGCAAATATGTCTACGACTCGGCGATTGAGTACATCGAAAACGGCGCCGGCCAACTCGAGTCTCGGGAGCGAGCGGCGGAGTTCGCGCTCGAATTCCAGAGCAGCGACCGCCTGAGTCTCAACTACACCAACTCGTTCGAGTTCCTCACGCGGCCCTTCCCCATCGGCCCGCTCGTCCTGCCGGCAGGAGGCACGTATCAATTCGACACGTTCCGGGTTGGCTACAACATCGGACAGCAGCGGCGCGCCGCCGCCAATCTGACGGCGGAATTTGGCAGTTTCTACAGCGGCCGCAAGACGACGCTGAGCGCCGCACGCGGGCGGGTGCCGATCACGAACCAGCTGTCGGTCGAGCCGACCTATTCGCTCAATCGCGTCACGCTCGACGAAGGCGAGTTCACCACCCACCTCGCCGGTTCGCGCGTGACGTATTCGATGACGCCGCTGATGTTTGCCAGCGCGCTGATTCAGTACAACTCCGGCATCAACGCCGTCTCAACCAACGCGCGGTTCCGCTGGGAGTATCGTCCCGGCAGTGAACTGTTCGTCGTCTACAACGAAGAGCGAAACACGCTGACCCGTCGTTTCCCTGGTCTCAACAACCGCGCATTCATCGTCAAAATCAATCGGCTGTTTCGCCTGTAGGGGCGAAGCATGCCTCGCCCTGGACACGCGTAAGTGGCGAGGCATGCCTCGCCCTTGACATGACTCGTGGCCGCGCGCATACCATAGGCATAGGACAACTATGCCTAGGGACACTGGCCTTCCACCGGGCACGTTGATGATGGTGGTCCTGCGCGTCCTCTCGCGACAGCCGTTGCATGGCTACGCCATCGCCCAAACCATTCGCCAACTGTCACGCGACGAGCTGTCTGTTGAAG
>JBKPRH010000226.1:0-4910 GCA_046765795.1 Acidobacteriota bacterium
GGGCTACTGCATGGGCGGTCCGATGGCATTCCGTACGGCTGCGGCCGTTCCGGATCGCGTCGGCGCGGTCGCGTCGTTCCATGGCGGCGGCCTGGTGAGCAAGGACCCTGACAGCCCGCACCTTCAGGCGTCGAAGACCAAGGCGGCGCTGCTCATCGCGATCGCGTCGAACGACGACATGCGCGCGCCGGATGAGAAGAACATCCTCAAGGAAACGTTCGCGAAATCGGGTCAGCCCGCCGAGATCGAGGTTTACTCAGGCGCACACGGCTGGTGCCCGCCGGATTCGACCGTTTACAAGATGGATGACGCCGAAAAGGCGTGGACCCGACTGCTCGAGCTGTACAAAAAGCTGTAGCGTCCGATAGGATCCAGCGCATGGCCCATACGCGCTGGATCCTTCCCCTCCTCTTCATTGCAGTCACGTCGGCAGCGCCGACACTCCCACACCAAGGCGCATCTGCCGTTTCCGCGGTCATCAAGGCCGCGACCGACCGTGGCGATGTGCCCGGCGTCGCGGTGGCGGTCGTCAACGCGAACGGCCTGCTCTACAACGAAGCGGCCGGCAAGAGTCGCACGGTGACGAACACACCGATGGCGAAGGACACCATCTTCAACATGGCGTCGATGACCAAGCCGGTCACCTCGGTCGCCATCATGATGCTGGTGGACGAGGGCAAGCTGAAGCTGGACGACAACGTCGCGAAGTACCTGCCGAAGTGGAAGGACCCGCTCGTCATCTCCAAGTTCAACGAGGCCGACGGCAGCTACGAGACGCGCAATGCCAAGCGGCCGATCACCATCCGGCATCTGCTCACACACACGTCCGGGCTGGGCTATTCGTTCGGCAGCCCGATCATGGCGAAGCTCATTGAGAAGAGCAAGAAGGAGGAGCTCGATCTCCCGCTGCTCTTCGATCCCGGCGACAGCTGGGCGTACGGCCCCAGCACCCGCGTCCTCGGCCACGTCGTCGAAGCGATTTCGGGACAGAAGATCGATGCGTTCCTCGAGTCGAAGATCCTGTCGCCCCTCGGCATGCACGACACCAGTTATCACGTGCCGGCGGCGAAGGTCGCGCGGGTCGTCGCCATCAACCGTCACGAAGGTGATGGCAAGTACGTTGAGCTGCCGTTGCCAGGCTCGATCCCGGCCACCGTGCAGGGTGATGGCGGCCTGTATGGCACGGCAAGCGATTACGGCCTGTTCCTGCGCATGCTGCTCAATCACGGTACGCTGAACGGCAAGCGTATCCTCAGCGAGAAGTCGGCGCGCATGATGCTCGTGAGCCAGACCAACGTCACGGTGAAGGTGCAGCAGTCGACGAATCAGGCCGTGTCGCGAAATTTCCCCGTCGGCGCGGGCCGGGACAAGTGGGGCCTCGGCTTCCAGCTCGCGGCTGAGAGGAAGCCCAATCGCCGCTCACCGGGCAGCGGCACGTGGGCCGGCATTTTCAACACACACTTCTTCATCGATCCGGTGAAAGAGATCGGCGTCGTCGTCATGCTGCAGACGCTGCCCTTCTACGACGAGCCGTCGATGAAGCTCTATGCGGACGTCGAAGAGGCCGTCTACAAGAACCTGAAATAGCGGTATAGTCGGCCCCGACTGGAGGTCGAATGACGACCGTCCGAACGGGTCTCCTTGCGGTCGTGGTGTCATTCGCGTGTGGCACCGCGCCCGCCGTTGCGCAGCAAGTGGACCTCACCGGGATGTGGTCCGCCACGCTCGGAAATCATGAGGAACTGCCGCTGCGCGGCGATCCCGGCGTCGAAGTGGGCGAGTACGTCGGCATCCCACTCAACGACGCCGCGCGACAGCATGCCGAGAGCTGGACGCCCACGATGCACTCGCTGCTCGAGTGGCAGGGCCGGCCCCATCCCGTGACCTACGCGATGCGTGCGCCGAGGCCGGATTTCCGACTCGGGGCCGTCGTCGATCCGAAGACAGAACAACTCATCGCCTACACGATCACGGGACTCTTTGGCCGCGCCGATCGCACGATCTGGCTGGACGGCCGTCCGCATCCATCGAAGTACGCCGAGCATCTGTGGCAGGGATTCTCGACTGGCGAGTGGACGAACAACGGTCTGAAGGTCACGACGACACACATCAAATACAGCTTCGTGCACCGGAATGGCATTCCGCTCAGCCCGTACGCCGTCATGACTGAGTACTACTGGCGTCATGGCGATCTGCTCGTCCTCGCCATCATCGTCGAAGATCCGATTTACCTCACGGAACCGCTCGTGCGGACGGCGACGTTCAAGCGGGATCCGAACCTGACGATTCCTCCGCCAGCGCCCTTCGAAGTCGCCGAGGAGCTTCCGTCACTCGAGAAGGGACAGGTACCCGCCTACCCGCTCGGCACCAAACATCCCGAGTACTCCGAGAGGCACCATCTTCCGTTCGAAGCGTCTCAAGGTGGAGCGCAGACGATGTATCCCGAGTACGCCAAGCGTCTCGAAGAGTTGATGAAGGCTCCCACCGCGTCCTCCACCGCCAAGAAATGACGGCCCGAACCGCAACCGCTCGATCGCTTGCAGTGCTGGCCGGCTTGCTGATGCTGGCGGCGCAGGGACTGGTCGTCGCCCAACAGAACCCTCGTCCGCTGAAGCCCGCGTACGATGATGGCACGATGGAAGTGATACCGGTGCGAGGCACCGTGCACCTCGTCGCCGGTTCAGGCGCGAATATCAGCGTGCAGGTGGACCCCGATGGACTGCTCCTCGTCGATACGAGCGCGGCCGCGATGAGCGATAAGGTGCTCGCCGCCATCAGGACCATCTCCGACAAGCCGATCCGCCAGATCATCAACACCAGCGCCGACGAGCACCATACGGGCGGCAACGAGAATCTTTCGAACTCTGGAAAGAACGTCAATGCCGGGATCGGCGGACGTGGCGGGCGCGAGCCGGCGCGCCTCGAGGGCGCACCCGTGATCGCCCACGAGCTCGTGCTGCATCGTATGAGCGGTCTGAAGGGCGAGCCGGCGCGCACGCCTTACGGCGTGTGGCCGCACGACACGTTCTTCACGAACCGCAAGCAGATCTACTTCGCGGACGAAGTCGTGGAGATGCTGCACATGCCGGCGGCGCACACCGATGGCGACGTGATCGTCTGGTTCCGCAAATCGGATGTCATCTCGACGGGCGACGTGTTCTCGACGGTCACCTATCCGATGATCGACCTCGCGCGTGGCGGAAGCGTGCAGGGCATGCTGGACGCGCTCAACCGGATCCTCGACATCACGTTTCCTGCGTTCAACAACCAGGGCGGCACGCTCGTCGTCCCGGGACACGGACGGATCTGCAACGAATCCGACGTCGCCGAATATCGCGACATGACGACGATCATCCGCGATCGCATTCAGGCGATGATCGACAAGCGCATGACGCTTGCGCAGATCAAAGCGGCCGGTCCGAGCAAAGACTACGACGGCGTGTATTCGACTCCGGCGTGGACGGGAGACATGTTCGTCGAAGCGATCTACACCGATCTCACCCGCGCCCGTAAGCGCTGACGCCTTCAGTCTTCGAAGATTTTGACCAGAGGGAGCTCAAGGCCCTCGAGCAGCGGCGTCGTCAGCACGTCGCTCTGTTCGAGCGTCACCTGTGACGCGCGTTCATAACGACCGCCGGTTCCCGTCCTCCGGGAACTGCACGTAGTCGTCGTCGGTGAGCTTCACGCCACGGTTCGCCGGCCTCATTCCTTCGCTCACGGGCATGCGCGCATTCTACCGTCGTCCATTGAAGCCTCACGCTGCGGATGGCGGTGATTGCCGAGGAGAGATGTGGGTGCTAGAGTGACGCGGCTGGAGGAAGCGTATGCTTTCGCGACGCATTGTTTTTGTTCTTCTCATATCGCTCATGCTCGCGGCGCCGGCGCGTGCCGCAGATGTCGATGGCGCCAAAGTTCACTGGACGAGCACAGGCAGCGGGCCCGCGATCATTTTCGTTCACGGCTGGACGTGCGATGAGACGTCGTGGCAGGGACAGGTGCCGGCGTTCAGCAAGCAGTACCGCGTAATCACGCTGGACCTTCCAGGTCACGGCAAGAGCGATCTGCCGAAGGACGGAATGTTCTCGATGGCACTCTTCGCGCGCGCCGTCGAAGCGGTGCGCGCCGAAGCGAAAGTCGATCGCGCCGTCTTCGTGGGTCACAGTATGGGGACCCCGGTGATCCGCACGTATGCGCTGATGTATCCCGCGCGCGTCGCCGGACTGGTGCTGGTTGATGGCCTGGTGCAGATCGCCGGAGGGCCATCGCTGCCGCGGCCGGCGATGGTCGGACCCGAAGGTCTGAAAGCGCGCGAGAACATGGTGCGCGGGATGTTCGGTCCAGCGACCACGCCGCAGCTACAGCAGCACATCATGAAGATGATGCTTGGCACGAAGGAAGCCACCGCCGACGGTGCGATGCGCGCGACCTGGGATCAGTCATGGGTCAAGAACGATTCCATCAACGTGCCGGTGCTGGGCGTTTATGCGGCGCGACCGCTCGCGTCTCGTGAGGCGATCACGCGCATCTTCCCGAAGGTCGACTACCACGAAATTCCCGGCTCGGCCCACTTCCTGATGATGGAGAAACCGGACGAGTTCAATCAGTTGCTGAGCACGTTTCTTCGCACCGTGTACCCGTAACTGAAGGACACTTTCCCGGCGCCTTACTCCTTGAACGCCGGCACGGATCCCAGCACGTCTCGAAGGCTCGAACCGATGCCAGGGAACTGCGATATGAACAGCACGAGTACCGGAAGTACGACGTAGACCCCAACCTTCGCCAGGAGGTCGAGGTTCAGGTCGACTTGCCCCGGTGTCGTGTCGGCCACGAGACTGAGCGTCTCGTCTCGATCCATCTGGATGAATGCCCACATCACGATCGCAATCGCGACGATCACATCCACCCAGATC
>JBKPRH010000227.1:0-23896 GCA_046765795.1 Acidobacteriota bacterium
GCGTTGGCAGCGTGATCGTCAGGCACGGATAAGTGTGGACGTACTGTAGTTCGTGTAACTCGTGGCGATTCATGACATGACTCCGATACGCGAGATCAGCACCCGAGGACGATCGCTATGCCTCGGGACTCGAGACGAACAGATCCATTCCGAGCAACTGCGACAGATCACGCGCTGCCAGCTGTCCCTTGACGCTGTTGCCGGCCGCGTCGAGTGGCGGTGCGAACGTGCCGAGGCCGCCCTTCCCCGGCGAGACGGTGACGATGCCTCCGCCGATGCCGCTCTTGCCGGGCAGGCCGATGTCGTACAGCCAGTCTCCCGAGGTCTCATACAGGCCGGCAGTGGTCATCACGGCCAGCGTGTAGTGGCACACGAGCGGGTCCACCACACGCTCCTTCGTGATTGGGTTGACGCCTCCATCGGCGAGCGTGGCACCCATCACCGCGAGGTCGCGGGCAGTCACGTTCAGCGAACATTGCCTGGTATAGAGATCGGTGGCCTCGGCCGGCTCCATGTAGAGGCGGTCGTAGCTTTGCAGCACGCGCGCGATACCCTGGTTGCGAGAGTTGGTTTCCGACGCGGACGTATAGACCTCCTCGTTGAGCGCCAGCGTTCGCGCGGCAAACTTCGAGAGGCCGGTGTGGATGAACCCCCATTTGTCGTCCGCGGTCCTGCCTGGCACCAGGCTCGTCGTCGCGATCGCGCCGGCGTTCACCATCGGGTTGGTGCGGCCGTCGGGGCTGCGCTCGATCGCCGCGATCGAGTTGAACGGGAGCCCCGTCGCGTTGGCGCCGAGCCGCTCGCGTGCGCGCGTCGCTCCGATTGCCTGACAGACCAGCGCAAAGACGAACGGCTTCGATACGCTCATGATCGAGAACGCGACGTCCGTGTCGCCGACCTCGAACACGGCGCCGTTGGTGGCGGCGACGCAAATGCCGAAGAGAGCCGCCGGCACTCGCGCCAGCGCCGGATAAACATCAGAGTTGGCGCCGTCTGTATTCGACGCGAACCGCTCGTGCGTCTCGGTCAGTAGCGCTGTGACCGTCGCGGCATCGGGGAGATGCCCAGTCGAGACGAATGGTCTCGCGCTCTCAGCCTGCACTGCCATTTCCGCCTCCGGTCTACTGAAGGCGAAACCTTCAAGACGCGTTCCGGATAACGCGACCTGCAGCGCCGAATCGTGTGTCTGCTCCCCACGACATGTCGTGATCGGACAGCGCGAACCAGTGGCGGCGAGGACGTTCGTCGGCCTTACCCGCCAGCACGGACGTCTGCAGATCGATGGCAACGTGCGGCACGACATATTCGGCGATATGTTTCTGACCCCTGTTACACGAGCGCGAAGTTCTGTTGTCGTGGTTTTTACCTCACAGCCGTCTCGACGTTGTGCGGGCTCGATAGCGTCCTAGGTCTGCCGGTTGTCGCAATGGTGCGACACCGCGTTGGATTCCTTCCTACGACCCTGGAGAGTGCACATGTCGACTCGCGTGAAGCTGGCGATCGCGCTGGCGTTCGTCGTCGGACTGCCCGTGTGGGCAGCCAGTACCAAGTTCTCGGTGTTCAGTCCTCTGACTGGCTCGGCGCCTGCATTGACCATCGATGGTCCCGAAGAAGCGACCCCGATCACGCTGTCCAATCCGAAATGGAGTCAGCGAACGGTGGCCGATCGGAGAACACAGAATCAGCTGGTCTTGAACTCCAATTCCGGCAGCTGGGACATGATCACCTCCAACGAAACTGGTCCGGCAGCGGGACGATATCTGTTCATGCCGTTCGAGACGGGGACCGCAGGTGTTCAGCGAGTCGATCTCCAGAATCCCCACTATGACCAGCGCACGGTGACCATCGTCGCACCGGGCGAGCAGGGATTCGTCTCCGGCGATGCCTCTCGCTGGACGCCATGGGGCGGATATTTGACGGCCGAAGAGTCCTGGGGAACCGGCAGCGTCAAGGGGCGCCTCTTCGAGGTCACGAACCCGATCACTGCGGGACCCAATGGCGGGAATTTCGTGTGGCGGTCGATTGTCCCGCGCGTCTCTCACGAAGGGCTGGCCTTCGACAAGGACAAGACTCTGTACTTCGTCGACGAACTTAATGGCGGATCGATTTACAAGTACGTGTCGACGAACCCTGATGCAACAACCGGCGACGAGTATTTCGCCGCGGGTCAGACGTTCGTGCTGAGAGTCGGCGCCGGCGGACAGTTCGAGGGCACCAACGCGCCGGCCATCACGGGACAAGGCACCTGGGTGGCCATCACCGACGTCACTGGCGGTCCTATTGTCGGCGTGTCCACGACGCTGCCGGACGGCACCATCGACGGCCGTGTGTCTGCGGACGACAACGACGTCCGGGCGACTGGCTACAACCGTCCCGAGGACATCGAACTGCAGACATTGGCCGACGGCACGCAGCTGTTGTACTTCAACACCACCGACTCGGACATCAATACCACGGGCGGAGACGGCACCAGTCGTACCTACAACATCAACCTGTCGACCAACGTGGTCCAACTGTTCGCGTCGCCACAAACCATCGATCTTGCGACGAACCTGCCGGTCGGCGGAGCCTTCCGAAACGCCGACAACCTTGCCATTGACGCCGAGGGCAACATCTACATCGTCGAAGACCGAGGCGGCGGTTCAGACGACGACATCTGGTTCGCTGTCGACTTGAACAAGGACGGTGATCTCCTCGATGCGGGAGAAGGCCTGGCCCGATGGGTGTCGAACGGTACGGCGGGATCGGAGTTCACCGGCTTGTACTTCGACTTCCGCAACCCGAACAGGGCGTTCGTGAACATCCAGCATCCCTCGAGTGAGGTGGACCGGCTGATCGAGATCTCAGCTGACCCGCACTTCCAGCAAGGGAACAAGTAGTTGGCGCGGCATGCGCCGCTCTTTTGCTCGGCGGCCACCTGGCATCTCAGCCAGGTGGCTGTCGTCACGAGATCGATTCCTGATTCGTCCTTCTTAATAGGAGGCGAAAGACATCATGAAGGCTCGAATCGATCTCATGCACGTCAACCCCGGCATCCTCCAGGTCATGCTGGGCCTCGAACGACAAGTTCGTAAGGCGGGCTTCGATCACAAGTTGCTCGACCTCGTCCGAATGCGCGCATCGCAAATCAACGGTTGTGCCTATTGTCTGGACATGCACAGCAAGGATGCGCGTGCGAACGGTGAGACTGAACAGCGGCTCTACGGCCTCGACGCGTGGCGCGAGACGCCGTACTACTCGGCCCGCGAGCGCGCCGCGCTCGAATGGACCGAATCGCTCACGCTCGTTTCCGAGACGCATGTCCCCGACGATGTGTATGCGCGCGTGCGGGAACAGTTCTCGGAGGACGAGTTGGCGCACTTGAGTCTGGCGGTCGTCGCGATCAACGGCTGGAATCGGCTCAACGTCGCCGCGCGGACTGTGCCCGGCGATTACGTGGCCGGCAGTGTCGAAAAATTGCAGCACGCAGTGAGCTAGCGCTCACGCGTTGTCGAGATAGTCCTCCCACAGTTCGGCGTGCATCGTGTCTCGCGGATTGGCGGCGTCGCCCCACAGCTCGCGTGCGGTGAAGCTGACCGTGTACACGTGCTGAGGCCGGTCGGGGAGCGTGTAACCCTGGGCGTCGGTGTCCTGGAAATCGAAGACACCATGGTCGGACACAATCGTCCCGAGATGTCCGCGCATGTAGCGCGGAAGGCGAGTGTGCCCGATCGGATTGATGTTGCGAGCCCGCACGCGCTGGCCCACCTTGAACTTCGACCGGATCCGCACGTCGTCTCGGCGTAGCGATCGACGTCGCGCGAGCTGCTCGGCGATATTCGCAGGGGTGACGCGCGGCGTGACTTTCGGCGATGCGGGATCCGCGCGACCGCTGTTCAACTCTGCCTGTGTCAGGACCTTCGCTTCCAGCAAACGATCCACGAGCACCTTGATGAATCGCTCGTAGTACTGCATCTGCAGGTACTGGGCTGGCGGCAGGATTTCGTGCTCGTAGCGGAAGTTGCGACGGCGGGTCGAGCCGAAGGGGCCGATGGCGCGGATGAGACCCCACGCGCGGGCTTCCCATTCCGCATGGAATGGCCGCTCGTCTTCGCGTACCTCGATCGGCCCCATACCGTGCATGCCGCCCATGTCATGGATGCCGTTCATGCGCTGGCTCCGCGAGTCCTCGACACTTTGGCGACGCCAACCATCGCGTCACGCGTGACGAGATTCGCCAGTTGCTCCTCGTTCATTCCTTCTGTCCCCAACGGGCGGTCGGGAAGAACGAGATAGCGGATCTCCGCCGTGCTGTCCCACACACGGACCTGAACGTCGTCACCGAGAGCAACGCCAAACTCGCGCAGGACGCCGCGCGGGTCGATGACAACCCGCGACCGATACGGCGCGGACTTGTACCACGTTGGAGGCAGGCCAAGCACCGGCCACGGATAGCACGAGCAGAGCGTGCAGACGACGAGGTTGTGGACGGTCGGCGTGTTTTCAACCACCACCATGTGCTCGCCCTGAGATCCGCCGTATCCGAGTTCAGCGATCGCGGCGGTGCCGTCTGCAAGCAAACGCTTCCGATACGCCGGATCGACCCACGCCCGGGCGACCACACGGGCGCCATTGCGAGGACCAATCTTCGACTCATACGTCTCGATGACCGCATCGATTGTTGCGGGATCGACCATTCCCTTTTCCACCAGGATCGACTCGAGCGCTTTCACGCGGAGCGCCACGTCTGATGGAACGGTCTGGTGACCTGGGTCTTGCGCCGCTTGATTCGCAGGCTTGGCCGATGTGATCTGAGGGGTCGCGACGATGCCGGCTGCGCCTGCAGCGGCTCTCCTCAGAAATCCCCGTCGACCGACTGGCTTGTCTGCCGCATTCGACATGAACAGCGTCCGCCGCAGATACTGGCGAAGCATCGCGTCACTGTCAAGGCAGGGACTATCTTGAGTACGCCTGAGCCGCTTCCTGCGTCCGATCGACTAGACGACCTTCCACGGTTGCCTCGTGACGAAGGCGGGCCTGTCTTCGCAGAGCCGTGGCAGGCGCAGGCCTTCGCCCTCGCCGTCAAATTGTCAGAGCAGGGGTACTTCACGTGGAAAGAGTGGGCGGCCGGCCTGGCAGAGGAACTGCGCGCCGCTGCGATGCGCGGTGAACCCGACGATGGCTCTCGGTACTACGAACATTGGTTGGCGGCGCTCGAGCGGATGGTGACGGCCAAGGGCCTGACCGATACGACTGCGTTGCTCACGCGGAGAGACGCCTGGGCTGAGGCGTATCGCGCCACACCGCACGGAACGCCCGTTGAACTCGCCGCGAAGAAACCTGATGCGCGCTGGCTTCTTCTCGGGATCGCTTCCACGTTTGTCGGCTACTGGTTGATTCATCAGATCAACGTCCCGCCACCTGCCGAGTGGAGTGCGTGGGCGATCGGATCCGACGGACCGACGGCGATCCCGCAGGTGGGATTTGTCGCGAGTGCTGCCCTGGGCTCGTTGCTCGGCATGCAGCACGCGTTCGAACCGGATCATCTCGCTGCTGTGGCGACCCTGATGACCGGTGAACGCACGAGTGCGAAAGCGGCGTGGCTCGGCGCGTGCTGGGGACTGGGGCACACCTTGACCTTGTTGGCCGCTGGCACGGCGCTCATCTTCTTCCGCGCCGAAATGCCGCTGGCGGTGACGAGGGCTTTCGAACTTGGTGTGGTGCTGTTGCTGATTGGATTCGGCGCGCGTGCGATCTATCAGGCCGCCTGCAGCATCGTCCCGCGTCGCACGCATTCGCACGCGAAGCCAGCGTCGCGCCTTGTGAATGTCGCGACATCGCCTGTTGTCGATGTCGATCGCTGGACGCTGGCACGACCGCTGCTCGTGGGCGCGGTACACGGACTGGCGGGAAGCGGCACGCTCACCGCGCTCGTCGTGGCCACGCTGCCATCGACTGCGACGCGACTCGGCTATCTGACGCTGTTTGGAATCGGCTCCACGGTGGGAATGGTGGCGCTGTCGGGGCTACTCGGCTGGCAGATCGCGCGAATGGGATCCGATCGTACGATCGTGCGCACGTTCTCACTGGCTATTGGCTGTCTCTCGACTGTGCTCGGTCTCTTCTGGGGTTTTCCGATCCTCAGTCGTGTGCTCTGACCCATTTACCGACCGGTTTCGTCGTGGGACGCGCACGGGCTTCGAAACCGGTGATCTCCGCTGCCGCAAGTACACCCCGAGCCAGACCATTGACGCAATCGCCAGGAACTCGCTTTGCCAGTTCTGGAACGATTGGAACCAGAACTGCGACGAGTCGAGATAGTCCACCAGTGCGGGGCGCGGCTGGTGATGCGCCACCGCATTCTGCTCCGCCTTGCCCGTCAGCAGTTGGCCGATGAGAAAGCCGAAGAACATGGCCATGAGCACGAGGGTGAGCGCGCGATCCCGGACCCACGACATGTGACTCACGGAGCATGTCGTGTACCAACACGCGAGAAGATCTCAGGCGCGCTATGATGCGCAGGTCGCGCGCGGGTGCGTGCGCCGGAGCAGATCATGAAAACCCAGCCGTTCGCCCTCTTGTTCGTATTCGCCCTGAGTTCCGCTGCGGCTGTTGCTCAAGAGCAGCCGTCGAGTGGTACCACGCCAACTGCCGCCACGGCTGCCGCGGTGCCGACGCCGCAACCCGCGGCGGGATTCGTCCAGCCGAAGACGCCGTGGGGCGATCCCGATCTCCAGGGCTTCTGGCCCGGCGTTGACATGGTGGGTGTGCCGTTGCAACGACCCACGCGGTTTGGCACGCGCAACGTGCTCACCGAAGAAGAGTTCACGAAGCGCGCCAGCGAGATCAAGAACGAGGAGGAATCACTCCTCGCCGACATCGATGTGTTCACCGCCGACGTGACCACGCCATGCGCGATCCGTTGCCCGACGTCCCCGACGCCGCACTGGCAGGAAACGGGCAAGCCGTCGCGACAGGCATCGCTCATCATCGATCCTGGAGACGGACGCCAGCCGCCATTGTCGGCGGAAGGGCAGGCGCGTCAGGCACAGCAGCAGGCAGATGCCAAGGCACGGGCCACGCGGCTTCAAGGGCGCGAGGCGGACACCTATCTCGATCGCAGTCTCTATGACCGCTGCATTACCCGCGGTGTCATGGGATCGCTCCTGCCGACGATCTACAACAATGGGAACGAGATCGTGCAGGGGCCAGGCTTCGTCGTGATCCGCAACGAGATGATTCACGAGGCGCGCGTGGTGCCGCTCGACGGCCGCCCGCATCTGCCGGCGACCGTGACGTCCTACATGGGCGACTCGCGTGGTCACTGGGAAGGGAACACGCTGGTTGTCGTCACCAAGAACCTGAACGGGATGACGGGTGTCGGTGGGAATGGCGGCGGCCGCACAAGTGCCAAGCTCATGATCACCGAGCGGTTCACGATGCTCGACAAGGACACGCTTCAGTACACGGCCACCATCGACGACCCGGGAACGTGGACGCGACCCTGGACGCTGTCGTTTCCGTGGAAGCGCGAGGCCGTCTACGGGATGTTCGAGTACGCCTGCCACGAAGGCAACTACGCGATGCGCAACATGCTGAGTGCGTCGCGCGCCGCCGAAGCGAGCGGGAGCAAGTAGTTGGTACGCGTCATGCTCTCGCAACATTCGCGAGGGACGGTATGCAATCGGAACAGTTCAGGAACTTGAAGGTTCATCGCTCCGACGCGAGTGTCTGGGAACGCCGACCTTGGCGGCATGACTATTTCGATGACAAGTTGGGCATCTCGCTGGCGTTAGCTGGCGCGTGTCTTCTCTTATATGGAGCGTTCCCGACGACTCGCCGAACGAAAGCGAGTCTGTGGTGGGGAGTGAGCGGGGCAGGCTTGATCAGCTGCGCGGCAGCGCGTCTTCGGGGTCGCCCGTCGGCGACGAGTGGTCGCTCGAGTCACTACCGAGCCAACGCGCCTGATGTCGTGACGGTCGAATCTGAGGACTCGTTTCCCGCCAGCGACGCACCATCCTCCAATGCGACTACTGTGAGTCCGCAGCCATTGCGGGACCGCCACTGATCGTCAAGGCTGAGGTCGACGGCATCGCATCACTCTTGGTCGTCAAGGCACGCATCGTCTCGTCGTGTGCAGGCGCGCCCCTTGCATTTCGTGCGCCGGGAGATCGAAATGGCTTCACAGATAGAACGAGTTGGCAATGTCGCCGACCAGGTCGAGAACATTGGCGCCAACAGCGCGACCAGCCTTGACGACGCCGGTGACTCCCAATATCCGGTAGCCTCCTGGCTCGTGCTGGGCGCCGTCGTCATCGGCGGGGGACTTCTTGTTGCGATGCTCCGCGACCATGGGGCCGAAGATGGTTTAGGCGAATTCCGTGGGCCGAGGCGCTTGGCGGCGGTGAGCGCGATGAGCCCCAAAGTGATCGAAACCGTCAGTCGCGTGCGCGACGCGGCCTTCAGCTTTGCCCTGGCCAAGGCCGTCGATACCGTCGACGAGATATTCCCCGGATTCCGCGAGCACTACGAGCGAGCGTAGCCGATTCGCTTCGACCAAGACGCTCCGCCGACGCCGAATCGGCGATGATGTTGTCAGGAAGTGACTGAGGTCGCCATCATCGGCGCCGGTCCCGCAGGATTGGCTGCGGCACGGTATCTGAGGTCCGAAGGCTTCGAGCCGGTCGTCTTCGAACACGGCTCGACGATCGGCGGGCAATGGAGTGGCGATCGTGCGCACAGCGGCATCTGGCCGTCGATGCGCACCAACACGAGCCGAATTCTCACCGCCTTCAGCGATCTGCCACACGCGAACGGTTCGCAGGTGTATCCCTCGAACCAGATGATTCGCGACTACCTCCGCACCTACGCCGAACAGTTCTCGTTGACGTCACGCGTGCGACTGCGCACGCCGGTCGTCGCGCTCGAACGACGCGCGGGCAGCAAGCCATGGCTCGTGCGCACGGCAGCCGGTGAGCAGTCGTTCGTGTACGTCATCGTCGCGACGGGTGCCTTTCAACGCTGGACGCTGCCCGATGTCCCCGGACTCGCATCGTTCTCTGGAGACGGAGGCGTTGCGCACACTTTTCAATATGCAGACAGCGACAGCCTTCGTGGAAAGCGAGTGCTCGTCGCCGGTGGCGCCATCAGTGCGCTCGAGATCGCCAGCGATCTCGCGATGGCGGGTGCGCGTGTGACGGTGACGGTTCGGCGCCAGCGATTTGTGTTGCCGAAGCTTGCCGCGGGAACACCAACCGATCACATCGTGTTTACGCGCTTTCACGCGCTGGCTGAAGAAGCGTTTTCGCCTGCGCGTGTCGATCGGATGTATACCGACGTCACGCTTCGACTTGCCGGGCGGCCTGAGTACTACGGCGCCCCCGCCGCGCGGGACACCGTCGCCCAGGCGGGAATCGCGTTGTGTCAGCACTTTCTGCCGCTCGTCGCCGAAGGACGTATCGACGTGCGTCCGTGGATGACTGATGTGAACGGACAGGTGGTGCGCTTCGGCGACGGACACTCGGCTGAGTTCGACGCGATCCTGTGTGGCACCGGATTCGATTTGCACCTGCCGTTCCTTGCTGCGGACATTCGGCAGACACTCGATCTCGACACGAAGCACATCGATCTGCATCTGCGAACGTTTCATCCTGCGCTTCCCGGGCTGGCGTTCGCAGGGCTATGGGATCAGGCAGGTCCGTATTTCCCGCCGATCGAGTTGCAGGCTCGCTGGATCGCTTACACATGGAGCGGCGCCGTGGCCGCACCGTCTGCAGATGAAATGACCGCCGGTGTCGCAGCGTACCGTGCACGACGTGGACTTCCGCAGAAAACACGTACGAATGTCACGTCACTGCAATTCGCCAGGGTTGCCGGCGTCGAGCCGTCCATCGAGCGTTGGCCCGATCTCGCGATACCACTCCTGTTCGGACCACTCAGCCCGGCGTCGTTCCGGCTCGAAGGTCGCGACGCGCTCCCGGATGCGCCCGCACGCGTTGCCGCTGACGCCGCAGCATTCGGGTGTGTGGCCGTTGGCGCGAGCGCGCCAACGGTAGCGCAATGCGAGCAACTTGCGGAGTTGGCAGCGGCAAGTCGAAATGAGCCATTGAGCGCCGCGCTTCAGAGAATGACGTATGAGATTTCCAAACGAGTCGGCGGAATACCGGGCCGCGCGTAATGCCCTCCTCGCGAGCGAGACTGCGTTAAGGCGACAAATGGAGGCCGTAGCCGCCGAGCTGCGCGCCTTGCCACCCGGCGGTGAAGTACCCGAAGACTACGTCTTCGACGCGATCGATAACGAGAGCGTCGCGACGGTCGTCCGGATGTCAGAGCTATTCCGCGATGGGGACACGCTGATGATGTATCACTACATGTTCCCGCGACATTCCCGCGACGAGCGGCCCGGCCCCACCTCGGGAGCGATGGCACACGTGCCGCTCGCTGAGGGGCCGTGCCCGTCCTGCACTGCGCTCATCGACATGTGGGAGGGCACGATGCCGCACTTCGAAGGGTTGGGCGGCAATCTTGTGGTCGTGGCCCGTGCGCCCATCGCGCGTGTTGTCGCCTTCGCGCGTGACAAGGGCTGGACGCAGACGCGGTTCGTCTCTGCGGCGAACAACACGTTCCGGCGCGACTACGGTGGCGACGGTCCGGACGAGGAGCCGGTGCCGATCATGACCGTGTTCAAACGCTGGCCCGACGGCGCGATACGGCTGCACTGGGCCAGCGAATTAATTCATGAGGCGCCCGAGCCAGGCCAGGATCCGCGCCATCTTGGAACGGTCGAACCACTGTGGACGCTGTTCGACCTCACGCCTGCCGGACGCCCCGCGGGCGACGAGCAGATGGCTTATCCATGCTGTGACGGTTCCTGATCAAGGCTCATCCGTGCGTCAGGACTGAACACGATGTGAATTTCGGACACTTCTTTGAGGCGTCCGTCAGGCGATCTTGTGTGCCTTGGGCGGAGCCATGATCTCGCGCGATGGCGCGTCGGGATTTCGTTTGTCGTTCGCCCAGACGTGACCGCATCGATCACACCTGTAGTAATCCACGAGAGAGTTTTCGCTCGCGTTTTCCAGCAACCGGCCCGGCTGCTGACACGTCGGACACGTACGGTGGGCCATGGGAGAGCACCCGCTTATGTAATTGGGAAGGTCCAACTATAGATCGGATGCCGGCGGCAATAAAGCACAGCCGCAAAAGATGCTAACGGAGCCGCCGAACGAAGCCAGCGCTCACGAACCAGCGATCGGGATCGCCGGTGACCCGGTGGCTGACCCACACATCAAACTGATTGCGCGCGAACGGCAGGACCAGGCCGGCCTCGACGGACAGGAGGCTGGGCCTCGACTGCAGCGATGTGGGCTCAGCGACGAGACCAACGAATCCATTCAACGCGCCGGTGAGTGTTGTGGAGACGGTGGCGCTGGCCGCCGGTTTCGCGCGCACGTGGTCATCTTCGTCTCGGACTGCCTGCACGTCTGCGGTGCCCGAGACACCGACGCGTTCCGTGATCGCAACGGCCCACGCCAATCGTGCGGCCGGGTCGGCATAGTGATCGCTGACGGACGCGCTTCCCACGGGCGCATACACGTACCCGATCAGCGCGCTGTTCACTCGCGGGCGTCGAAGGACTGCGAGCTTGGCGCCGACGCGAACGTCGGCGTAGCCCGTATCGTGCTCCTCAATTCCTGACGGCGCGGCGGGCGTCGTTGTCGAGACGACGCCGTCCCAGCTGAGGGAGACGTCGAGTCGTGAGGTCACGCCCGCGTGCAGCTCGGACTGCGGCGCGGTGAACGAGCGCACCTCGCCAGGGTCGCCGGTCTCGTGATCGCTGGTGAAGCCGAACTCCACCTGCACGTGTCCGCGGCCGAGAAGGACCGAACTGTCAGCAAAGCCCGGCCGATCGGCGGCGTCGGAGACCGAGGACTCCTGCGCAGCGACCGGGACGGCCGACAACACGACCGCGATCACGAGCCACCATCCACGCGGCACAAGCAATCTCGTCAGGCTTCTATTGTGATGTATAACTTCCGCGAGGACGTCTGGCGGTTGGCGCGACACGCGCCGAATCGCGGGAGAGGACCGAGCATGCGCGCCACACTCGGGCGAAGCGGCATCGTCGCAGCAGGCCTGATCTCGTTGCTGATCGGTGCCAGAACGAACGCCGCAACCGATGCACTCGGTCTCGTTGACGCGGCCAGGACTCAAGACCAGAGCCGCGTTCGCGCGCTGCTCGCCGGCAAGGCGGATGTCAACACGCGGTCTGACGACGGTTCAACGGCGCTGTTGTGGGCCGCGCACTGGAATGACGTCGCTACCGCCGATCTCTTAATCCGCGCGCACGCGGACCCCAACCTCGCCAACGAGTTCGGCATGACACCGCTGTCGCGCGCCTGCACCAACGCAAGCGCCGATCTCGTCGTCCTCCTGCTCGCTGCGGGAGCCAATCCCAATACACGAATTGCCACCGGCGAGACACCGCTGATGACGTGCGCCAGTACGGGAAACGCCGACGCGGTCCGTGCGCTGATTGCGAAAGGTGCCGACGTCAACGCGACGGAGCCGTCGGAGCATCAAGACGCGTTGATGTGGGCGGCGTCCGAGCGGCATCCGGATGTCGTGCGGCTGCTCGTCGAAGCCGGCGCTAACGGAAAGGCACACACGAAGAAAGGATTCACTGCGCTGCATTTCGCCGCGCGCGAAGGCGACATCGACAGCGTGCGACACCTGCTCGCGGCGGGTGTCAGCATCAATATCAAGTCAGTCCCCGATCCACCGACGCCGGGCGTTGCCGCTGGTCCGCGCGGTCCCGGTTATCAAGCGACGATCTCCGAGGGCAGCACGCCGCTGCTCGTCGCGACGGTGAGAGGCCAGGTGCCGGTCGCGCTGTTCCTGCTCGATCGGGGTGCCGATCCCAACGTGCTCGACGCGGGATTCACTCCGCTGCATTGGGCATCGGGCACGTGGGAAGGTGGGATCTCGAATCAGGTCTATGGATTCACCGAGCCGATGGGCGGTATCCCGAATCGGCCGCAGAAGATCGCACTCGTGAAATCGCTGCTCGCACACGGCGCGAATCCGAACGCGCGGATGACACGACGGCCGCCCGGATTTCAGGGATTGGGTGGCGGATACGAGGACGGACCAGGAGCCACACCGTTCCTGCTGGCCAGCGCGGCTGACGATCTCGAGATGATGCGATTGCTGCACGCGGCTGGTGCCGATCCCAAGCTGATGACCGATTCCAAGGCGACAGCAGTGATGGCGGCCTCCGGACTGAATCGCAGCATCGGCGAGAGTCCCACGACGGAAGCGCAGGCGCTCGAAGCCGTGACGTTTCTCTTCGAGCTCGGTGCCGATGCGAAAGGCGCGATGACGACCGGCGAGAACGCGCTGTTCGGCGCGGCCTATCGCGGGTGGAATACGCTCCTGGAGTTACTCATTGAGAAAGGTGCCGACGTGAACGCGCTGAGCAAGGCCGGCATCACGCCGTGGCTCGCGGCGTCCGGGTACGGCGATCGTCTCGGCGGTGTGCTCTACAACACGGCAGGTGCCGACCTCCTGCTGAAACACGGCGCCAATCCGAAGCTCGGTAAACCGTGTCAGGCGCAGGTCAAATGCCGGTGATGCACTCGCGCACCGCCACGTGGCGAGCGCTGACGATGTGCGCGTGTGTTGCGTGGATCGGAGCGGTGTGTCTCGAGGGAGCGCCGCAAACGGAGGTCCGCCCAAAGGCGGACACTACATCTGCGACTCCCGCGCGAGCACTCGTCTCGAAGTACTGCGTCACCTGTCATAACGAGCGCCTGAAGACCGCAAATCTTTTGCTCGACAAGGCCGACGACCAGATCGCCAACGCATCGGACACCTGGGAAAAAGTCGTCGTGCAGTTGCGCGGCCGCTCGATGCCGCCCGTCAACATGCCGCGACCGGACAACGCGACGTACGACGCGGTCGCATCGTGGCTGGAGAACGAGTTGGATCGCGCCGCAGCGGCACGACCGAATCCCGGACGACCCGCGGGTCTTCATCGTCTCAATCGAACCGAGTACGCCAACGCCGTACGCGATCTGCTCGGTGTCGAGATCGATCCGACATCGATGCTGCCACCCGATGCGCAGGCGCACGGCTTCGACACCAATGCCGACGCGTTGAGCGTCGAGCCGGCGCTGCTCGATCGTTACCTGACTGCCGGCGCGAAGATCGCGCGCGTCGCTGTCGGCGATCCTACGATTCGTCCCGCGTTCGAGCGCTACACGGCGGTGAAGGGGAATACCAACGAACAGACGTGGCTGTGGCAGACCGAGCGCCTGAGTGAATCGTTTTCGCTTGGCTCGCGAGGCGGCGTCGCTGCCCGCCATTACTTTCCAGTCGATGGCGAGTATGTCTTCAGAGTTCGGTTGTTGAGGACATACGCCGGCGTCATCCGCGGGCTGCATGCGCCAGCCACCATCGAAGTGCGCGTCGATGGCGCACGGGTCGGCCAGTTCACCATCGGCGGCAACCCGGCTGAACCTCGAGACGACGCCGATGACATGTTGCAGGTTCGCACGCAGTTGCTGGCCGGCCTTCATGAGGTGCTCGCGACCATCGTCAAACAGGAGCGCATCAAGGCCGAGGGTCTAGGACCCGCACGGATCCCGATTTGGAATCGCGAAGGCGACGTCAACGGTGCCGAGCTCGCGATCTCATCGCTGCTGATCGGCGGGCCTTATAACGGCCGCGTGCCGGCAGACTCGCCAAGCCGTCATCGCATCTTCGTATGCCGACCTGCGAATGCGAGCGAGGAGATCGGATGCGCGACAACGATCGTCTCTGCACTGGCGCGAACGGCGTATCGCCGGCAGGTGACCCGAGACGATGTCCAGACGCTCTTGGAGTTTTATCAGCGAGGGCGCGGGGAGCGTGATTTCGACAACGGCATCCGCGCGGCGCTCGAGCGGGTGTTGACCAGCCCCGATTTCCTGTTCCGCATCGAAGCCGATCCTGCGGCGGTGCCGGCTGGACGCGCGTATCCCCTGTCCGACGTCGAGCTCGCCTCGCGATTATCGTTCTTTCTGTGGAGCAGCATTCCCGACGAAGAGCTGCTCGATCTCGCGATTCGCGGCAGACTGCGCGAACCTGGCGTGCTCGATCGACAGGTACGGCGGATGTTGGCCGAGCCTCGCGCGCGCAGTGCGCTCGTCGACAACTTCTTCGGCCAGTGGCTGCAGACGCGGAACGTGTGGTTGCTCACACCCGATGCGAATACCAAATTTCCCTGGTTCGATGACAATCTGCGGACGGCGATTGTCCGTGAGACCGAGCTGTTCCTCGACGATCAGCTCAAGGCGGATCGTGGCATCGCGGAGTTGCTCACGTCGGATTCGACGTTTCTCAACGAGCAGCTCGCAAGGCACTACGGTATTTCCGGTGTGTACGGAAGCCACTTCCGGCGCGTGACGCTGGCCGACGAGAACCGCTGGGGACTGCTCGGAAAGGCGAGCGTGCTCGCGGTCACGTCGTATCCGACACGCACCTCGCCGACGATTCGCGGCAAATGGCTGCTCGAGAACATCCTCGCGGCACCGGTGCCGCCGCCACCGCCGAACGCCAATACGAACCTGGACGAGAGCAAACTCGGGAAGACGACGACGGTGCGGGAGATGCTGGAGCAGCATCGCGCCAACCCGGTGTGCGCGTCGTGCCATGCGCGGATGGACCCGATCGGCTTCAGTCTCGAGAATTTCGATGCGGTCGGGCAGTGGCGCACAATGGACGGCGATGCGGCAATCAACGCGACCGGCGTCTTGCTCGACGGCACGAAGGTGGACGGTCCAGCCGCGCTGCGTCGCGCGCTCGTGGCGCGACAAGAGCAGTTCGTGCGGACGGTGACCGGCAAGCTGCTCACCTACGCCGTCGGCCGGGAGATGCAGTACTCCGATGCGCCCGCGATCCGCGCGATTGTGAGAGCGGCGGCGGCTGATGACTACCGCTGGTCGTCAACGATCCTGGCCATCGTCAAGAGCCCGCCGTTTCAGATGAGGAGAACGCAGTGAGCATGTCGGCTCAATCCGTCATCGGGATCTCGCCTGCGACGTCGAGTGCAAGACGGCACCCCGCGTTTTTCCCGGCGATGTCGGCGGTGCTGATTGTGCTCGTCTTCCTGGGGTTCGCGCCCACGTACTATCTGCGGCCAGTCATCGCTGGCCCGATACCGGCCTATCTGCATGTGCACGGCGCGGCGATGACCGCCTGGTTCCTGTTGTTGCTCGTGCAAGCCGCATTGATTGCCACGCGACGACGGGCCGTGCATCGCCGACTTGGCATCGCTGGTGCCTTTATTGCGGCGGTCATCGTGGTGCTGAACCCGCTCGTCGTGGTTTGGAGTGTTCCGCATCTGATGGTCGAAAATAACTCCACCGAGTTGACGGCTCTGATCGTCGTCGCCGATCTGCTCCTCGTGGGAATCTTTGCGGTGCTCGTCGGGCTGGCGATCCGCTGGCGCCGTTATCCCGAGACCCATAGCCGCATGCTCGTGCTCGCGTCACTCGCGGTGTCCGGACCGGCGCTCGGGCGGTTGTCACTCAATCTCGCCGGAACGCCGCTTCCAGGCGTCATCGCGCTAATGGTGCTCCCACTTCTGGTAGTTGTTCACGATCGCCTGTTGATGAAGTGGGTGCACCCTGTGAGCGCGTGGGGGGCCACCGCCATTATTGGCAGTACGTTGATCAGTGTCGCGATCGCGAATACCGCCGCTGGTGCCGCGATCGTTCAGTGGTTTTTATGATTGCGCTGAAAAAGGCTCTGTCGCGCCGTACGGTACTGCGAGGACTCGGGACCGCGGTGGCGTTGCCGCTGCTCGACGCGATGGTGCCGGCGTTGACCGCGCAAGTGAAGACGCCGGCGCGGCCGATCCGCCGTCTCGGCGTCGTCTACCATCCGAATGGCGTCATCTACGAGAACTGGCTGCCCAAAGGTGCGGGCCGCGACTTCGCGCTCTCGCGTACGTTGGCGCCGCTCGAACCGTTCCGCAATCAATTGATCGTCGTCACGAACCTGTCCAGTCGCCAGGCGGAGGCGCTCGGTGACGGCGGTGGCGACCACTCCCGCGCGTCCGGGTCGTATCTGACGGGCGTGCACGTCAAGAAGTCGGACAGCATCGTCGAGAACGGCATCTCGATGGACCAGATTGCGGCCAGGGCGTTCGAGAAGGAGACGCAGCTCTCGTCGCTGCAGCTGACTGCCGACGACAACAGCCTGGTGGGCGCGTGCGATGTCGGCTACAGCTGCGCCTACAGCAGCACGTTGTCGTGGCGCACGCCGACGTTGCCACTGATGGCGGAGAACAATCCGCGCGTCGTCTTCGAACGGCTGTTCGGATCGAGTGACAGCACGGATACTGCGGTGCGCGAGCGACGTCTGCGGCAGGATCGCAGCATTCTCGACTCGGTCACCGCGCGCGTGAAGCAGTTGCAGCAGACGCTCGGACCCGCGGACAACACGAAGTTGAGCGACTACCTCGAGTCACTCCGCGATACCGAACGGCGGATTCAGAAAGCGGAAGAGCAGCGAGCCAAGCAAGGGCCCGAGGTGGAACAACCGTCAGGGGTGCCCGACGGTTTCGAACCGCACGTCAAGCTGCTGTACGACCTGCAGTTGCTCGCGTACCAGTCCGATCTGACACGCGTGATCACTTTCATGTACGGACGCGAGCAGACCGGACGCCCGTACCCGCAGATCGGGATTCCTGAGCCGCATCATCCGCTCACGCATCATCAGAACGATACGGCGAAGATGGAGAAGTGCACTCAGATCCAGCTGTATCACGTCGCCCTGTTTGCCGCGTATCTCGAGAAACTGCGCGCGACACCGGACGGTGATGGCTCGCTGCTCGATCACGTGATGCTGCTGTATGGCGGCGGGATCAGCAACAGCGATCGCCACACGCACGGACCGCTGCCGACGCTGCTGCTCGGTGGTGGTGCAGGTGCGCTCAGGGGTGGCCGTCATCTCGTCTATCCTCAGAACACGCCGCTGACGAATCTGCAGCTGACGCTGCTCAATCGGCTCGGCGTTCCCGCAGACACACTCGGTGACAGCACGGGGCAGTTCACGGAGCTATCGGAACTCTGAGCGCGACACCTGCCGGCCTTAAACGTCAAGGCAACGCTGAGAGTGCGATATCGATCGCATGAACGGCACCGCGGCGGACCCATCGCCATCGCGACTGTGGCGGATGGCACATCAGAAACTGTCCTGCCTGCGCGCCCGCGCCGCTGTTGGCAACCGGAACCGCGAGCGTATCTCCCGACGGATGTTCGAGCACTTTTCGCACGCCGTATGCCAGTTGCGCGCGTCCGTAGTGCGCGACCGTTGACCGCATCGAGAACGCCGGTGACAACGCGAATCCCGAGAGCCATCCCTGACCCGGTAGATACGGACGCTGGAGTAGCACTACTGCGGGCGGCGTCGCCGACAGGAACGGCAAGAGACCAAGCGACGACGTAGCCAATGCGAGTACGTTGAAGGTGAAAAGATAAGTTGAGGCATCGAGGGCACCACGACCCCACGCAGGCAAACGCGCCGAGATCGAAGCCTGGTACGACCCCAGTCCCGGAAAGACCGGGCCGGACAACGACCACCAGCGCCAGCCTCGCTTGCGGAGTGGAATCGTAATGTCGGCCGTTGCGTCGTCAGTGTGCCTCGTTACGACGATGTCAGCGACGCTGACCGGCTCGGCCAGCCCGACGTCATTGAGCCGTGCCAGGCTGCGACGCAGTTTGGTGACGTCGAACAGATCACGCTCGCGTAGCGTGAAGGCGCTCCGCAGCGTGGAGTCGTTGATGGCGGCATGCCCGGTGAACTGTATACGGCGCACGGTGTATTGCGATCCCGCCCGCACGTGGGCCGTCAGATCGCTCGGATCGCCGTCGCCGTTGGTCGTCTCGACGACCACAGTCAAATCGATACGGCCCTGTGACTCGGCAATCCTTTGTAGTTCGAGCAGGTTCGCACACATCGCGTACGCAGGCGTGGCGGTGTCATGGTTCTTGCGGATCGCGTCGATCATTTCCATCGTGTCTAGATCGTCGCCGGTGATGCTCAGGTGGCGAATCGCCGGCAACTCAACAGGCTGCGCGAATGCGCCACGTCCGATGGTCACGACGAACATCAGCACCAATGCGGCTCTCACGATGGCTAACGCTTTAGATGTGCGGGGCGGCCATTCGGACGGAGTCGGTAGGGACGGCTGGGCTCTCAAAACGCCGCATTGCGTGCATCATAGACACGTAGAAAGGTTCAGCCATGCAGATCGAACTCAGTCGAGAAGAAGCCGAGTTGCTTCGCGACACGCTGCAGCAGCAGATCAAGGACCTGGACAAGGAAATCAACCGCACTGACAACCGGGAATACAAACGCGGACTGCAGGCGAACGATCGCGCGATGGAGCGCATTCTCGGCCGGCTCGCAGTTGCGCTCGAGGACGGATCGCACTAGGCCACGCAGTCTCGGTGAAATTCGGGAGACGACCTATGGCCATACCAGCATCAGTCTCAGATTTTCTCGATCGACATCACGCGCGATATTCGGTGCTCAGGCACCCGGTCGCGTACACCGCACAGGAGGAGGCTGCGGCCGCGCAGGTCCCGGGGCGTGACTGGGCCAAGGTCGTGGTCTGCGTCGCGGACGGTCATCCGATGCTCGCCGTGCTGCCTGCGCCGCTCAAGGTCGATGTGACGCGATTGAAAGATGTCACCCATGCCCACTGGCTCCGGCTGGCACGCGAGGACGAATTCAAGGGGCTCTACACCGACTGCGAGATCGGCGCGATGCCACCGTTTGGGCCGCTCTATCGACAGGATGTGGTCGTCGAGGAAAGCCTCGCCGACCATCAGGACATCGTGTTTGATGCGGGATCCCATCGTGAAGCGATTCGCATGCCCTACGCGGAGTTCGAGCGCCTCGTTCGGCCGATGGTTGCCGCATTCGGCATCGGCAGGCTGGGCGCGTCGAAGCGACGGCTGCGTCAGGTGACGATTGACGCCGTGTGTGGAGCCGATGTCGGTGAAGGCGCTTCGTGGGGCTTCTCTGAGTACCAGGGGCAGCGTTACTACTTCTGCTGTCAGGCCTGCAAAATGGAGTTCGACGACAATCCTGACGCGTACGCTCGGACGCAGTTCTAACTCCGCCTGAGCAGGTTCGAAAACGCAAGGATCGGAGTGTGTCGCAGAAGAATTCGCGGCAACATCGATGCAGTTCCATAACGGAGGAAACGCACGATGATGACGACGACACTCACACGATCGAACAGCACTCCTGCGGTTGCAGTCGCCGGGACCACCGAGGAGATCAGATTCGCGGTCGGGCAGACATCGCTGGGCACCATACTCGTCGCCTCGAGCGCGAAGGGCGTCGCGGCGATCCTGCTCGGCGACGATCCCGACGCACTCGTCCGCGATCTCCAGGATCGCTTTCCGAACGCGTGGCTCATTGGCGCCGATCGTGACTATGAGGCGCTCGTCGCGCGGGTCGTTGGCTTCGTCGAAACGCCGGGCAGTGAGCTGAATCTTCCGCTCGACGTTCGCGGCACGGCCTTTCAGCAGCGTGTCTGGCAGGCGCTGCGGCAGATTCCCGCCGGCAAGAAAGTGACCTATGCCGAAGTCGCTCGACGCATTGGATTACCGAAAGCGGTGCGTGCGGTCGCCAGCGCGTGCGCCGCGAACAATCTTGCCGTCGTCATTCCTTGCCATCGCGTGATACGCACTGACGGGTCACTCTCGGGGTACGCATGGGGCGTCGAGCGCAAACGTGCGCTCATCGAGCGGGAGGCCACACAGTGCCGATGACCTCGATGGAGACCCCCGCAGAGGCACGAGTGGCCGGGTACGACTGGCAGGCGCTCGCAGGCGAGCTTGACACCTACGGATGCGCGGTCCTCCCGAAGCTCCTCTCGTCGGACGAGTGCCGCACGATCGCCGACCTCTATTCCGACGAACGCCACTTCCGAAGCCACGTCGTGATGGCACGGCACGGCTTCGGAAAGGGCGAGTATCGCTACTTCAAATACCCGCTGCCGGAACTGCTCGGCGACCTTCGCACGGCGCTCTATCCGCGTCTTGCGGGCGTGGCCAACTCATGGAACGAGCGGATGGGAATCGAGGAGCGCTACCCCGACGATCATGCGTCGTTCCTCGCACGATGCCATGACGCTGGTCAGACGCGTCCCACGCCGTTGCTGCTGCAGTACGTGGCAGGCGACTTCAACTGTCTCCACCAGGATCTCTACGGTGATCTCACGTTCCCGATTCAGGTAGCGACTCTTCTCTCCGAGCCCGGCACGGACTTCACTGGTGGTGAGTTTGTGCTGACGGAACAGCGTCCGCGCATGCAGAGTCGCGCTGAGGTCGTGCCGCTACGGCAAGGTGATGCGGTGGCCTTTGCCGTCCATCACCGGCCGGTGCGCGGTTCGAAGGGTAGTTACCGCGTGAACCTCCGCCACGGTGTCAGCCGTGTCCGGTCCGGCATGAGGCACACCGTCGGTCTCATCTTCCACGACGCGCGCTAAAGCCGCAGATTATTCGGCACAAGTACCGATTAGTCAGTACCCACCGGACACCACCGTCGAGCTTTGACTGCTGCGCTGATCGGCAATTCGTTGAATCGCCGCGACTTCTTCCACCATTGGAGCTGCCCGCGACGACGGCATGATGATGGCTCTCTCGATTGTTGCCACCGACAGTCGTCAGACATGGTGAGAGTGTTGCCTGTCATCGGTGCCGTGGCGCTGGGATTCGCTCTGACCCCCGGAGTCGTTGTCACCCCGTCGAGTGCGGAGTCGCCGTCGAATCCTGCAGCTGCCTCGTGTGCACAGCGCATCTACGCGCGGCTCTTCTTCGGCCTCGAGGGTCCTCACGGATCTGTCGACGAGGCTGCATGGGATGCATTCCTCCGCGACGTCGTCGTCCCGCGATTTCCAAGCGGTCTCACGATCACACGCGCCAAGGGGCACTGGCAGGCTCCGGGCGAGCCTCTTCAGCGTGAAGCGTCACGCGTCTTGGAGATCGTGTTCGACGAGAGGCCGTACCACGATCGCCGCATCGAGGAAATCGCTGCGACGTACAAGGCGACCTTTCACCAGGAATCCGTGATGGTTATCAGGATGCCCGCGAACGTGTGCTTTTAGCGGAACCTGGATCAGCGGCAATCGATTCGAGTTCGCGAACGAGCGCGTCGCTGCGCGCATCGCGTCGGACGATCTCGCCGAGCCGTTGCGCGGCGGTTCGACAAGACGCGTTCTGTAGTACGCGCCGCGCTGCCGCCGCAAGGGTCGACGAAGAGGCTGTGCGCTTCAGCGCAATTCCCGCACCGCGCATCGTCACGCGCGTCGCGGTGTCGTCCTGGTCGCGCCCATGCGGCAGGAGCACCATCGGTACGCCAGCAGCGAGGGCCTTCATGGCGGTGCCATGACCCCCGTGCGTGATGATGAGCGCGGCGTGTTGAAGGATCTGCTGGTGTGGCGCGCGCTCGATGACGTCGACGTTACCCGGTGGGTCGAGTTGAGTTGCGTCGACCGCCGGACCAGTAGTCATGACGCCGCGAACCTCCAACGTCCCGAGCGCGTCGAGCACGCGTTGCAAACAGCCAACCTGATCCTGAAAGGTGGATGACAACGCGACGAGGACCAGAGGGGCAGCACCGGCTGGAGGTATCCACGGCGTCTGCGCCCACACCGGATCATCGAGCACCGGTCCGACGTACTGGACGTTGGCAGGCGGCCTCCAGGGGAAATCGAAATCTGCCGATGTCTGAACGAGCTGCCGTCGCGCGGAGCGCAGCTGGTCGAGCGTGTGCGACACCGGCGCGAGACCATACTGCCGACGCAGCGCGTTGACCTGCGATAAGCCGGAGGCGTCCCACAGATATTCGGTCACGCGGTTGAGCACACGATCCCGATATCGCCCCAGCGATCCGCGAGCGGGCCGAAGGCCGGTTCCGAACGGCGGAAGGCCGTCGGCCGGTAGCGGGTACACATTTGCAAAGAGGGCGACAAAAGGAATGCCGGCGGCCTCGGCGGCCACCATGCCTCCCAAGCAGAACATCGAGCAGATGACGACATTTGGGCGGCGACGATTGATCGCGTCGCTGACGTCATGCGCGTAGTCGGCGGCCGGACCGACAATGAGCGTCTTCGCAATCCGATCGACGAGCTGCCACGGATACTGACACTCCCAGTCGCGAGCGGGGTCGTTTTCCGGTCGCCGATCCTTTCGATTCGGCGCGCGAAGCCATCGGATCATCTCGGCGCCGGTCGCGCGGACGTCCTCCATCACCGAATCGTCGGCGAGCACTGTCACGGTGTGACCGCGTGCGAGGAGCTGGCGAGCCGCGCTCAGCTCGGGGGGAACATTGCCTCCGCCGTCGACCAACGCAAAGAGGTAATGTCGCTTCATCTGTGCCGGCTCCCGGGTTGTTTCGAAGGCCTTCGAGTGCTTCGCGCCAGGACGCCGTCGGCGAGATCGAACATGATCCGCTCGACCTCTGCCCGGCTCAATCGCAGGTCGCGACGCAGCAGCTTCCACGTATAGACATCGGTCGCCGCGTGTAGCGCATGGATGGCGCGACGACGCGACTCCGGCGCCTTGGGCAGACGGCTGGAGAAGATGCGCTCGAGCCAGGCCTGGTGCTTCGCGCGAGCCTCGTCCAGCATGGCCGCCAGCGATCCGAGCCGCTCGGATGTTGCCGCCCAGCGCGCGCCGGCGTCGCCGAAGCGCTCGTACTCGCCGACGAGAATAGTGAGGGCGCCTGCGTGATCACCCGCCTTCGCCTGATCGCGGTTCGTCTCGGTCTGGCGGCTCAGTACTTCGGCCGCCGCGGCGCCAACCTTCTCTTTCGATTCGAAATGATTGAGCACGGTCTGGTGCGAGACGCC
>JBKPRH010000228.1:0-3975 GCA_046765795.1 Acidobacteriota bacterium
GTAAAGACGGT
This sequence comes from Acidobacteriota bacterium, assembly GCA_046765795.1. Lineage (GTDB taxonomy): Bacteria > Acidobacteriota > Vicinamibacteria > Vicinamibacterales > UBA2999 > Gp6-AA40. The sequence goes on from JBKPRH010000228.1 coordinate 12, forward strand.
AACCGCCACAAAGTTCTCGGGGTGATCCTGAACGACGGGACGCCGATCAAGTCGGTCGAAGTCAAAGTCGATGACGGCCCGTGGCAGCCCGCGACGATCGATCCTGCGACGAACACCAAGTACTCCTGGAAGCTGTTCACCTATGCATGGAATGGCGCGACGCCAGGCGAGCACACGCTCGTCTCTCGCGTGACCGACGCCACTGGCGCTGTGCAGCCCACTGCAGAAGCGTTAGAAAACAAGAAAACTTTCCTCGAAGACAACTCGCAGCATCCGCGCAAGGTGATGATCGCGTGAGCAGCGGGCCTCACGGCCCGCTCTCTCCGATGCAATCCGGCCCTGCCCTTGCACCGGAGATCTGTCCAACGTACCGAGGAGTGCTCCCCTTCGCGACGTGGTCGGCGCTTTCGTGCACTCCCGGTAACTGGAGGTCGTCATGATGAATGCTCGACGCTGGATCTATGTGTTTGCCCTGACGATATTGGCAGGGCCGGCGTTCGCGCAGGAGCCCAATCCGGCGGGTCGCATCAAGCTGGCGTCGGGTCAGGTGTTCGTGATCCGCGGTGGCAGTAGCGTGCCGGCGATGGTTGGCCAGGAAGTCTACGAGTCCGACAGTCTGCGCACTGGCACTGACGGCCGACTGGGCATCACGTTGAAGGACGATACGCGCGTCTCACTTGGGCCGGGCAGTGAAGTTCGTCTCAATACGTTCCTCTTCACTCCGGCCGAAGGCCGGCTCGGTCTGGTTCTGAACTTCGTTCGTGGCATGGCCGTGTACGTCTCGGGCAAGATCGCCAAGTTGGCACCTGACTCGATTCGCCTCGAGACACCAGGCGCCATCGTCGGCGTGCGTGGGACAACGGTCGCCATTCAAGTGGTGCAATGAACCTCTCCTCGCGGGTACCGGTCCTGATGATGATGCTGGTCGTCACCGGACTGGTGTCCGCGTGCGCCGCACGCTCGGCAGGAAAAGGGAGTCCCGGCCAGTCGGTGGTCGTGCTCCTGCCTGATCCCGAAGATGGCCACGTCGGTCGTATTGTCGTGCAGAACCCCAAGGGCTCGCCGGAACTCTCGAGCGCCCGGGTGTCCGCGCGGGTCTCGCTCACACGAGCGCCGCGAATTCGGACTCTGAGCGAATCCGACGTGAATCGTCTGTTCGGTGAAGTCCTCGGCACCCTGCCACCGCCGCCGAAACACTTCATACTGCCCTTCCGTTTCGACTCTGAAGAACTCACCGAGGAAGGGAAACAGGCGTTGCCCCAGGTGCTTCAATCGGTGAAGAGCTATCCAGTGCCGGAAGTGGTCGTGATCGGCCACACTGACACGACGGGCACACCGCAATCGAATGCGGAGCTCGGCCTGCGCCGTGCGAACGCCGTTCGCGCGCTGCTCGTGCAGGCGGGTCTGAACGTCGCGGCCATCGACGTCCGCTCGCACGGTGAGGCCGAACTACTCGTGCCCACCGCCGACGGCGTCTTCGAACCGAGGAACCGCCGCGTCGAAGTCACCGTGCGATGATCCCGCGCACTCTCCCGCGGACCCGGCCACGCCGGTTGATCCTGCTCTGCGGCGTCGTTCCCACCATCGTCGTCGCCGTGCTCTCGCTGTACCGACCGTCGATGTTCAGCAGCTTCGAGTCGGGTGTCTACGATCGACTCGTGCGCTCACTTCCGACTCGCATGGCGAGCGATCGCATTGTCATCCTCGACGTGGACGAACGGAGCCTTGCCAGCGTCGGCCAATGGCCGTGGCGACGCGACGTGATTGGTAAGCTGGTCGAGCGGCTTCGCGAATGGGGCGCCGCGGTTGTTGCGCTCGACATCGTCTTCGCTGAACCGGATCGATTCGAGAGCAAGGGCGTCACACCGGATGCTGCGCTCGCGCAGTCACTGCATGGCGGTCGAGTGATCCTCGGCTACGCGATGACGTTCGACGGCGCGCACCACGCGTCGCGGACGTGCGTGCGGCATCCCATCGGTCTTGCGGTCGTGCAACCGCCCGACGTCCAGAGCAGTGAGCCGTACTTTCACGCGACCGGCGCGGTCTGCAATCTCGAACGCCTCTCGGATGCCGCGGGCACGTCCGGTTTCCTCAACGCGGCGCCGGATCCTGACGGCATTCTCCGCCGCGTGCCAATGCTGGTTGAATACGATGGCAACGTGTACCCCTCGCTCTCGCTGGCCGCGGTGACTATGGCCACGAGCGGACGGGCGTCGGCGATCCGCGTCGCCAACGTCAACAACGCGGACCTCATCATCAATGCTCCGCCCGGCGGGCGCGATCGGACGATCGCCCTCGACGGCAAAAGCAACCTGCTGCTGCGCTATCGCGGCCCGAAGCGTTCGTTCCAGTACTACTCCGCCGGTGATGTGCTTGCCGGCAACGCGAATCCGAAGACTTTCGCGAACAAGATCGTCTTCGTCGGCACCACGGCGCTCGGGACACGCGAAGTGGTGGCGACGCCGCTCGACACGCTCTTTGCCGGTGTCGAGATCCACGCCACAGCCGCCGACAACCTGCTGCAGAGTGATTTCCTGTCACGACCTGAACATCGCATCGCGCTCGAGACGCAGCTCGTGATCGGCCTCGGTCTCCTCGCGTCGCTGTTCTTCCTGCGCTTCGGCCTGATGTGGGGTCTTCTCTGGACGGTGGCCAGCGGTGCCGGATTATGGGGTACGTCGTACGCGATGCTGTCAACGAACGGGACGTTCTTCTCGCCGCTCTACCCCACGATGGGTCTCATGTCGTCGCTTGGCGCCATGACTGCGGTCGGTCTGCTCGTCGAGCGTCGCCGCGCGGACAAGTCAACTCAGGAGAACGCTGCTTCTCGACGTCTCATGGTGCAAACGCTGTTGTCGTTGACCGGCATCCGCGATCTCGAGACGGGCAAGCACTCAGAGCGCACCCAGAAATACACCCGCGTGCTCGCGCAGCAGCTCTCGAAGCATCCAGGCTTTCAGGACTACCTGACGCCTGAGCGTATCGAGCTGCTCGCCAGCCTCGCGCCGCTTCATGACATCGGCAAGGTCGGCGTGCCCGACGCGGTTCTCAATAAGCCTGGTGCGTTGACACCGCAAGAGCTCGAGGAGATGCGCAAGCATCCGTCTCACGGTCGCGCGGTGATCGAGAACGCCGAACGGGCCGCCGGCGTGCGCGATGACCTCACCCTCGCGATCGCCAAGGACATCGTCTACACGCATCATGAGTGGTGGGACGGCACGGGCTATCCGCAGGGCCTGAGGGGCGCGCAGATCCCGATCCCCGGACGTATCATGGCGGTAGTGGACGTGTACGACGCTATCCGCACGCGCAATCTGTACAAGCCGCCCATGTCGCAGGATGATGCGGTCAAGCACATTCTCGACGGCAAGGGTAAGCACTTCGATCCGGCCGTTGTCGAGGCGTTCGTGCAGGTCTCACCGATGCTGCATCACCTGTCGCAGCTCGCCGACGAACACTAGGAGCCTGTCCGAGTACTGGCATGGGTCGCGCGCATGGGGCTTGCGAGGTGAGATCGAGGCGCGAGGAGGAGGCGATGCAGGACATCGCCGACAACGAGCAACGACGAGCTCGCCCGCAACCCCCATGCGCCCTCCGGGTTCCGGCGGCGTGCGCTCGGAACGCGACTCATGCCAGTACTCGGACAGGCTCCTGTCACAACACGCCGTGAGCGGAATTCGCATTCGACCTTACCGGCTGGACGACGCCCAGGCGATCTGGGAAGCCGTGCGGGAATCGATGCGTGAGCTCACGCCGTGGATGCCGTGGTGTCACAAGGGCTACTCGATCGACGAAACACGATCGTGGCTGGCAGTGCAGGTCCCAGCCTTTCAACAGCGAACGATATTCGAGTTCGCGATCACCTCAGACGATGGCCGATATCTCGGCGGCTGCGGTCTGAATCAGGTCGATGCGCTCAATCAGCGCGCGAACCTCGGATACTGGGTACGCTCGTCGGCGGCAG
>JBKPRH010000229.1:0-8239 GCA_046765795.1 Acidobacteriota bacterium
CATCCGGTATAAGTCACGACCTGCGGTTCGCCGCCTGAGCTCTTGACCTCCGTCTTCGTCCTCGTCTCCTGAGCCGCGACGAGAGCCGTACAGCCCAGTGCGAATGCGAACGACGTGATAAATCGCTTCATGTGTTCTCTCCTCCTCAAAAGGTCTGCTGTGGTCCGTTACTGCAACCCCAGCGCCAGAACACACTCAGCTGTTGAAAAACCTGATCCGTATCAGCCGATTACCCGAGCCGTCCGGTGTGGAAGGAGTAGCGACTCACGCGAGGAATCCATCGTGCGAAGCGGCTGACATCGTCAGGGAGCGCGTGGCTCTCGAGCCGGGACCGCAACCAGTAGTCCACGCGATGCCACTCCTCAAGCGCGTTGATGTCCTCGTTCTCACTGAGTTGATCGAGTAACACACCAAGGCTGCCACGTTGTGCTGCCGCTTTGCCCTTTTTGTCGCGTGGCGGCTCGAGTGGGATGGACGAGACGAGCTCACGAATGGAGTTGAAGAGAGGCTTGGCAACTTTCGGTGCCCCAGTATCGATCGCCAGGAGCAGGAGCACCGCGCGGTAATCGGCGAGGCCGTGCTCGTCGCTCAGGAACAGGTCGCGCTCCCATGGCGAGAGGCCGACGCGGATCAACCGATACACATTGACGAACCGTTTGAGGGTGCGCGGTGATCGGCCGAGCAACGGCGCGAGATCGGTGATCGAATCGAACTCCGCGCGTGTGATTTCGAGGCCGGCCGGCGCCAGATCCGGAGGGGTGCGTGTTTCCTCGTCAGCCGCGCTGCCCACGTTGGTCATCGGTGTGTTCAAGGCCGGAGCGTGCGCCGCGTCGCCGGGTGCGTTGTTCGGAGCTGTCTGATTCGTTGCCTCAGTCGCGGGTGCCGCCATCGACCCTTTCACTGGGGGACCTTGTGCGCCATTGCCCCCATCGGCTGGCGGTACATCGACGACGCTCGGCTTCAGGAGATCGCGAACCAGACGGCGGCTGGACTCGGGCGACATAGGCTTTAGCCAGAACGGCACCTGGAAGATCTTCTCCACGTAGTCGTGAGCACTGGCGTAGCCGAAGAGCTCCTTGAACTCGTCGACGCGTCCCGCCTCCGCTTTGTCGTCGCTCTTGCCGTCGCTCTTCAAAAGATCGCGATAGCGCGCCTCGATCGAACGCAGCACCCACCTCGCGTCAACGCCAACGACGACCACGAAGAGCGGAAATGCCAGGAGCAGATGAACGGCTTGCAGCACCTCGACGACCTTCGCCGGCGGACAGCGATCGAGATCGTCGATATAGAGGACGATGCGGTTGATGCGCTTGTCCTCGTCTTTGAGCTCGTCCTCGATCGTGGGAAGAGGATCCACGCCGTCTTTCGAGTGGCCGTCGAGTGCGTCGTTCTCCTCCGCGATGAGATCTGAAAGCTTTTCGAAGTCGTTGCGCACCAGCGCCAGCATGCCGAGGTGCTTGCGGTAGTCGTTGCTGTTGGCGCGCTCTTCGATGAACGTCGTCAGCAGTCGTGAGACGGTCGCTTCTTTCAGCTTGGCCTCGGCCTCGAGCGTCCGGCGCGTGGCTTCCGCTTCCTTGCGCTGTGCCGCGATGTAATCGGCTTCGAGCAGCCGCAGGCGTTCCTCGGCCTGTCGCACGGCTTGGAGATTCTCGGACTGCGCCTTCTCGATGCTTTGATCGAACTTCCGCTGCACTTCTTCGATCTGCTTCAAGCGATCGCCAACCCAGGTCAGTTGCTGGCGCAGCCATCCGGTCATTGAGGCGAGGAGACTCGCCGCACCGGTGGCCACGGCAGTCACCGTCGAAACGCCCTCTGCGCCAAGCCAGCGTGGAATGGCTTCTGCTGCCAGAGCGGCTGCGGGTCCCGCAATGAGCGCCATGCCGAGATAGACACTCCGCCGGCCACGATCCCGGCTCGTGAGCAGCGGTGCAAATGCCGCTTGACCGCGGCCCAGCATCGTTTTGGCCTCGGCCAGCGTGGCTCGCAGTTCGACACCTTTGTGAATCGTGGCGTTGATGCCGAGCTCTTGGAGAAGCGGGGCAAACGCATCCGCGACATCCGCGGTCGGCGCGTCGGACAACACGTTCTTTCCCGACATCTTCGCGAGTGCTGCCGCCTGGTTCTCGAATTCGGTCTTGGCGTCACTCACCGCCTGCACGGCCGCATCGAGCTGCGATTTGGCAGCGGCGTGCTCACGTTTGGCCTGCGCTTCGGCGGCTTTTTCGACGTTCAGTTTCTTCAGGATTGGTTCCTGCAGATCCTGACTGGCTCGCCGCTTGTCGTCGATGATGCGCAGGTTGTCAAAAATGTGCTGGACGAGGCTGGCCCACAGGTTGCCGTCGGCATAGTGCCATGCGTTGAACTCGATCTGGACGATGCGGCGGTAGTAGGGCTGATCGCGTTGTCGGGTCTTGTCGCGCTGCAGTTCCTCGCGGCCGTGGCGCGCCAGAAACGCCACTTGTCTTGAGAGCATCCGCATGAAGAACGTCTTCCCGCTGCCCCATTCGCCAAACAGGCCGATCGAGAGCGGCGGCTTCAGCGTGCGCGCGGCGATGAGACCGGCAAAGGCCATGACGTCCGGCTTGATGTCGAGCTGATCGTCGCCTTTGTCGGAGTCGGCATCGAACCCCGGCAGGATACGCGAGTCCTCTTTGGCCCCAAGCAGAATCTCGCCCCACGCATCGTCATCGTCGTTTGCTTCGCGCACGAAATCGAAGAACGACTCGCGCAGTTTGGCGAGGTCGTGTCCAAGCTCGGCGATCGCTCCAATCGCGCTCGACACATCCGGCCCACGCCCGTCTGCGAGCAGCGCACCGAGCAAATGTCGCACGTGAATGTCATCGCTGGTCGACGTGCGTCGTGCGATGTCCTGCGCACTGGCGAGGATTGCATCGCTCCCCGGTGTCAGTGTTGGAACTGGAAGGCGTCTGTCCCCCTGACTCTGCTCTGCGTTCGCTTGGGCGATCTCGATGAGACGTTTATTGCCATCGTCGCCCCACCGGCTCCGCAGCCACGCAGGTGCCCAGACGGGTGTCGGCGTGACAATGCCGCGGTTGGAAATCGCAGCCAGGATCAAACCGGTCGTAATGTTGTTGACCCGCGCGCCGGAAAGCTCTGGCGCCCGCGTGATGATCTCGTAGGTCGACGCAAACATCCGGTACCGGCGGCCGACGTTCTCAATTTTCAGCGGATCATCCGAGACGACCGGCTGGTTGAGCGTGCCGGTTGGGCGCTGATTCTGTGCAGGATTGGCGTGTCGAGGTGTATCCGCGATCCCAGACTCGAGAAGCTTGAGAGTGTTGTTGATTAGTCCACTCCAGATCTCCGCTGGCACCCCAAGCGGCCCCTTCTCCGTCGCATGACGCTCCAACAAGTCGTTGAGCACCTGGGTGTCGCCGACTGGGGGTGGAGGAGTCTCGTCGAGCCGAACAACGATTAGACGTCGTGAGGTGCCTGGTTTTCGATTCTTCGAGCGTCGCGAGGCTTCGAACCGTTCGGTTTCGAATTTGACCCAGCTGGAGGTCTGCGCATGCCGTGACCACATCACGACGACGTGCTGAGATTCGTCGATCGCTAAGCTGATGCGCTCATCGACAGGGATCGCCACGTCGGCGTTCGCCACTGCGTCGAATGTTGTCAGTTGCCGAACTGACTTTTTACGCAGATCTTCGAGGAATCGCTTGGCCCATGGCGCATCCTGGGACGCACACGTCACGAAAACGTCGATGTCGCTCGGAAGGACGTCGGGAGCAGCCATGGCTCGGGCTCCTGTTCAGGCCGGTTGCCCCCAAGACGCTGACGCGGAGGCTCGATCACGGCAACACTGGGGGAACGTATTGCAGCGTGTAATTTAACGCCCACACCAGGAACAGCACGAGGGGAACGTGCACGACAAATTGCAGCATCGAGTAGCCGACGATGTCGCGCGCTTTCAGGCCCAGGATGCCAACAAGTGGCAGCATCCAGAACGGGTGAATGAGATTGGCGAGGGCTTCGGTGGCGTTGTAGGTCTGCACGACCCATCCAAGATGGACCTGCAGCGTCTTGGCGGCATCGAGCATGTACGGCGCTTCGATCAACCATTTGCCGCCCGCTGATGGAATGAACAAGCCAAGGAAGGCGGAGTAGATCCCGATCATGATCGGGTAGGTGTGCTGACTCGAGACCGCGACGAAGAAGTGCGACATCTGGGTCGCGATGCCGGACTCGGTCATCATCCGCACGATGCCGGCGTACAGCGGATATTGAATGAGCACACCTCCGACCGGAGTGACGGCTGCGGTAATCGCCTGGACGAACGATCGCGGCCGCCAGTGCAGCAGCAGCCCGACGATCAGGAACAAAAACACGTAGTGATTGAGTTCGAGGATCACTGAGGCGCCGACGGTCGCCACCTCGCGCATCAGATACAGAAAGCCGAGCGCGCAGACGATGATCGTGAGGAGCGGGCTGTATTCCAGCCATTCGCCGGGCGTTTGTGCTTTGCCGATGTCCTGCGTGGCGGGTTCATACCTGACGCCCATCTCCGCCATCCCGCGTGCGTCCGCATCGGACGGTGCCGAGTAGTAGCAGATGGCCATCGAGACGAGGATGATCGCCGCAGCGACGGCGAGGCTTTGCCACAGCCCGAGTGTCTGGCTCAACGGGATGATGCCGCTGATCTTCTCGATCGGGTCTGGCAGCGAGGCCGGAGCTGCCATGATCAACGCTGCCGACGAGGACAGTCCGAGCGCCCACACGCTGCCGATGCCCAGATACGCCGCGGCGCCGATCGCCCGGTAGTCGGACCCGCGCACGCGACGCGCCACCTCGCGCGCGAGGAGGCCGCTGAAGATCAGACTGAAGCTCCAGGAAATCAGCGACGCCAGCATCGAGAACAGCCCGACAAACGCGACGGCATTGCGGCCGTTGGTCGGGATCTCCGAGATCTTCCGGACCACCGCGTACACCGGCGGCGCTGTCGCCACGGCGTAGCCGGTGATGATGATCATCGACATCTGCATCGTGAAAGCGACGAGATCCCAGAAGCCGGCGCCGAACCATTGCGCCGTCTGCGTCACAGAACTGCCCATGGCCACGCTGGCCACGAAGACGATCGCGACCGCGGTCAGCGCCAGCGCGAAGGCGTCGGGAAACCAGCGCTCGAACCAGTCCGACAGTCGCAATCCGAGTGCGGCAAGCGTCGATCGAGCGGCCATTTCCTGTGTCTGCGGCATCTTGCGTCAGCCTTTGCGTCCGAGGGATACTTACAAGGTTCTGGTCTAAGAGAAAGGCCGCATAAACGCGGCCTCTACAACACGTTGACGGGCCTTCAGCCCGCAGCAACAGTGAGCGCGCGACCGCATTATGGCAAACCTCGGATACGTGGGCCTCGGTGTCATGGGCGGACGGATGGTCGATCGCCTGATGGCCAAGGGACACACGGTCACCGGCACCAACCGCACCAAGTCCAAAGCACAGTGGCTCCTCGATAAAGGCATGAAGTGGGCGGACACGCCCCGCGGCGTCGCCGAGTCTTGCGACGTCGTCTTCAGCATGGTCACCGACTCGTCGGCGCTCGAGGCGATCGCCAACGGGCCCGACGGCATCATCGCCGGGCTGGGACCGGGCAAGGTGTGGATCGACATGAGCACCGTCAGCCCCGCGGCCAGCCGCGCGCTCGCCGAGAAGGCTCGCGCGAAGGGCGCCGACATGGTGGACTCGCCGGTCTCGGGCAGCGTCATCACGCTCGAGCAGGGCAAGCTCACGATGATGGTCGGCGGCAAGCTCGAGACCTTCGAGCAGGTCAAGCCGCTGTTGCTCGACATCGGGATGAAGGCGACCCACGTCGGCGACAACGGTCTGGCCGTGTCGATGAAGATCGCGACGAATCTGAGCCTCGTCGTTCAGATGTTGGCGTTCTCGGAGGCCGTCCTGCTCGCCGAGAAGTCGGGCATCCCGCGCAAGACGGCCGTCGAAGTGCTGACCAACAGCGTCATCGCGTCACCGATGGTGCAGTACCGCGGTCCGATGGTGCTCCAAATGCCGGACGAAGCGTGGTTCGACATGAAGATGATGCAGAAGGACACCTCGCTGGCGCTCGAGATGGGGCGCCGCCTCGAGGTGCCGTTGCCCACCACCGCTATTGCGAATGAGTACCTCTCGGCCGCGCGCGGCATGGGGCTCACCGAGAAGGATTTCGCCGCGATTTTCCAGGTGCTGGCCAAGATGTCAGGAGTACCCGCATGACGGCAACGAACCAATTGGACTCGGCCCTCGCCGGCCTCGAGATCGGCAAGGACAAGCTGCTCACGCTCTATCGTCAGATGGTGGCGATTCGCCTGTTCGAAGAGCGCGTCAACGATCTCTACACGCGCGCGCTGATGCCGGGTCTCGCGCATCTCTACATCGGCGAAGAGGCGATCGCCGTCGGCGTGTGCGAGGCGCTGAACAACGACGACTACATCACCAGCACGCACCGCGGTCACGGCCACTGCCTCGCCAAGGGCGCCGATCCGAAGCTGATGTTCGCCGAGCTGCTTGGCAAAGAGATCGGCTACTGCAAGGGCAAGGGCGGGTCGATGCACATCGCCGACCCGGCCACTGGCAATCTCGGCGCGAACGCGATCGTCGGCGGCAGCGCGGGTATCGCAACCGGTGCTGCGTATGCGTCGAAGTATCTGAAGAACGGTCGCGTCGCCGTCTGCTTCTTTGGTGAAGGCGCGCTCGGACAGGGGCTGCTGTATGAGTCGATGAACCTGGCGCAGCTCTGGAAGCTGCCGGTCATCTACGTGTGCGAGAACAACGGCTACAACGAATACACGCACTTCTCTGAATCGACTGCAGGCGAGGTCACCAAGCGCTCCGAGGCGTTCGGCATCGCCACTGAAACGATCGACGGCCAGAACGTCCGCGAGGTCTACTCAGTGGTCTCGAAGTACATCGCGCGGGCGCGCAGGCTCGAGGGGCCGGCGTTCATCCAGTGCATCACGTATCGCTATCACGGCCACCACGTCGGCGACATCGCTCGCGCGTACTACCGTCCGAAGACGGAGGAGCAGGAATGGGTCACGCAACGCGACCCAGTCACACTCCATGGCGAGTGGCTGATGGCCAACGGTGTCGCCGATCGTGCGACGCTCGACGGGATTCAGGAAGAGCTCATCACAGAAATGGACGGTGCTGTGGACTTCGCGGTCAACGCGCCGTATCCGGATCCCAGCAAGGTGGACCAGGACATCTATGCCTGAAACAGCAACTGCAGTACGCGAGCTGACGTTCGGCGAAGCGATCAAGGAAGCCATCGCCGAGGAAATGCGACGGGATCCTCGCGTCGTCCTCATGGGTGAAGACGTCGCCGAGGCAGGCACGACGTTCAAAGTGCTGACCGGCCTCGTTGACGAGTTCGGCAAGGACCGAATCATCGACACGCCGATTTCGGAAGCCGGCTTCACGGGTCTCGGTGTCGGTGCCGCGATGACCGGCATGCGGCCGATCGTCGACATCATGTTCGGCGACTTCCTGGGCATCATCATGGACCAGGTCGCCAATCAGGCCGCCAAGATCCACTACATGTCCGGCGGCAAGTGGAAGGTGCCGATCGTCATCCGCGCGACCATGGGCGCGACTCGCCGGTCGGCGGCGCAGCACTCGCAGTCGCTGCATGCCTGGTGCAGCCACATTCCGGGGCTGAAGGTCGTCGTGCCATCGACGGCATACGACGCCAAGGGCTTGTTCAAGTCTGCGGTGCGCGACGACAACCCGGTCGTCATCTTCGAACACAAGATCAGCTACCGAAAGGTCAAGGGTCCCGTCCCCGAAGACGACTACGTGATTCCGCTCGGTGTGGCCGACGTGAAGCGCGAAGGCAGTGACATTACACTCGTCGCGCTTTCGAGCATGGTGCAGACCGCGCTCAGTGCGGCGAAGATGCTCGAGGAAATCGGCGTGAGCGCCGAAGTCGTGGATCCGCGCACGACGTGGCCGCTCGATGAGAAGACGCTGGTCGAGTCCGTCAGGAAGACGTCACGCTGCATCGTCATCGACGAAGGCTACAGCCGCTACGGCGTGACTGGCGAGATCGCGTCGACGATCCAGGAGCAGGCGTTCTACGACCTCGATGGTCCGGTGCGGCGGATGGGCGCGATGCACGTGCCGATTCCGTTCTCGCCGCCGCTCGAGGATGTGACGGTGGCGAGCGACAAGCAGGTCTTCGAGCTCGCTCGCCAAATGTGCAACAGATAGTTAGTGGTTAGTGGTT
>JBKPRH010000230.1:0-11318 GCA_046765795.1 Acidobacteriota bacterium
CCGGAGTGAGCTACACCCGTCGATTGGGGGACACGATCGATCCAACGGTCGTCGCTGGTCTCAAGGTCGGTCAGCAAGTTGACGTCACTCGTGCAGAGGCCTCGTCGGTTACGATGCAATTCGGGTTGACATCACCGGCAGCTGCAGCTGCTCCAGTTGCCGCTGCTGGCGCCGCCGTCAGCACGCTCGACCACCGGTTCACGATTGGGTTTCAGTGGGGGCCGGACAATTCGTTCAGTGGCGACGTGATCAAGGCAGCATCTGGCCAGACGCTCAGCGGAATCCCTGTGAATATGCAGGACACGAGCTATGACGACGTATTCGGCCGAATGAATCTCTTCAAGGTCGGCATCGGCTGGCGTACGACGCCGCGCAGCGAATTCCTCTTCAACTTCAGGTTCGGCCGCAGCAATGCGGACATCGTCCAGATCGGCTCGGTCGGATCGACCGTCACGGCGCCATTGAACGTGCAGTTCTCCGACTACAAGTATTGGGGCGTCGAAGGCGGACAGCGCATGTACTTTACGCGGGCTCGTTTCACACCCTTCGTGGGGTATCTGGTCGGGGCCATTCGGTACGACGACATTACCTCCAACTTCGTCGACATCTCACCGAGCCTGACACCGGGACTCGCGGCTCAGGACGGAAAGTTTTTCGAGAAGTCCTGGGCGCTCACCGTGGGTCCGACGGGCGGCTTCCTCGTCGGCCTCGGCCCGATCGAAGCGCTGGCCGAAGTGCAGCTGCAATACCAGGGCAAACTGTCCGACGTGGACTGGCTGGTCGAGGAGGGGCTGCGAAACGTCAACGACGACAGCTCTCGCTGGTCGATACCCATCACTTTTGGCGCTCGCGTTCGCTTCTGATAGAGCACGTTGATCACGGTCCGCCTGAAGGCGGACACGATACGTACGGGGCCGACCGAGCGGTCGAGCCCCGCTTTCGTCAATCGCCTCTGAATCGGTGCCACCCTCGTAGCAATTCCTCCACGAGTGTGTGCGCCGCCTCACGAAGACGCGGATCGAGCGTCGCAAACGACGCCAACGACTCGCGTCTGATCCCTTCGTCGATACTTCCATCGGAACGGTGAACGCTGCCGGCACCGAGTTGAACGCCGGAGTCGTAGACGATGCCCGACAGATCATCGACGGTCCGAAAGTCCGCAATCGCGAGTTCGCGATACGAAGGTTCCCAGCTGTGAACCCACCAGTTCCGGAGATGCTCCCCCTGGATCGTCATTTCAGGCACCGCAACCTCAGGACCGGCAGCAATGATGTCGTGTTTGAGCCGACCCAATTGATGACTGCCGGCGATGATCCTGAACGTGGGCTGTTGCTGCGGCACCTCGAGACACTTCAGGCCGTCGAGCGCGCGGACCGCCTTCGCCTCGAGCAGGACATCGTCGGCCGGATCGCTCGACGCGCCTCTGACGCGTATGAGCACTTTCCTGCTGGATGCGCTGCCTACACCAATGCGCAACCAACCCGATCGAATGACCTCGAAGTAATCCTCGGGAAATTCAGACCGCTCGCGTTGAACGACCTTCGCAAACTCTTTCATCCCGGCAATGACGCCCGGCATCGACGCCTCGTCCACACGCAACGTCAACCGGTCGGCCGATTCGAGAAATGCTTCATGGGACATCGGAGGGTTCTCGGCCAGTAGCCGGCGAACCATCTCGGGCTGCGATGGGCGTTCGAGGGGCGCCGACAATCCCTGGCGGTAGCCGGCAAAGAACCGATCGACGAGGCGATCGCGTTCGCGACTCCAGCCACGTTGCTGCGCGACGAGTTCGATTGAACCAAGGAACCTGACGATGTCCACCAGCGCCGGGCCCCGCGTCGAGTCGTCGAAGTCATCGAGCCCCCACGCGTTGCTGGTGATGGCGTACTGTTCGACGTGCGCGTCTCCGTGCAATTGCACGGTCGGCAGGTGCGGGACGTCGGATGCAAAGACATCGCACACTCGCGCTGTCCATTCGTGATTGATGAATCGGAAGTAGTCGTGCGGCGTCGCGCGCATGCGTTCGAGTACTTCTGGCGACACAACGGCGAGCACGGCGGCCTCCGGACTGAGCTCCGGCGCGCCGCAGGCGATCGTCGTCGCAACGACCCAGAGCAGCGTGATGTGTGGGAATCCGAACCTGCTCTCCATTGACACGTTCTGCCGCTTGCGCGCTACAGAGCTTACGCCACGTCCTGGACCAGCGCCCGTCACATGCCGTGAGCCGGAGACCGAGCCGCAGCCCTGCGGTGACTGCGCATGTGGTTGGGCGTGCATGGCACGTTAGATGCCCCGTCGATCCTGGACCATCGTGGTCGCGTCGCGGAGGGACAACACGTGACTTGGGGTCACTGGTACGAAATCAGGAGCTATCTTCGTTCCGCGGTCTGGACGGCGCCGGTCATTGCGCTCGCTCTCCAGCAAGCCACATTCCGTATTGCATCCGCACGCCAGCTCGATTTCGGGTCGATTCCGGGCTTCGTCTATAGCCGGGAAGGCGCCATCGCCATAGCCGATTACGTCATCACGTCGGCAACGGCATTCATCGTCTTTACGTTCGGCTCGATGATCGTCGCCATTCAGGTCGCCAGTGGTCAGTCGAGCCCTCGCGTCATTGCCACGATGCTGCTGCGCGACAGGGCGATCCGTTTATCCGTCGGCGTGTTCACCTATGCGCTCCTCCTCGCCGTTGCCGTCAAAGCCCGCATCGATACGATTCCACAATCCCTGATCAGCATCACAGGAGTGCTGGCGTTGATCAGCGTGATCGTATTCTTGTTTCTGATCGACCATGCCGCGAAACTGCTTCGTCCCGTCACCATCGTGACGCGAATTGCCGAGGATGGGCTCACGGTCATCGACGATGTCTATCCGGATCCAATTGCCGCGACACCGGCAGGGATGCCGGTCGCCGACGCGGCGCGCCCGGCCGCGTCGCGCGAAGAGCTGCGCCACCCGGAACGCACGATCGCCCATCGCGGTAAGTCCGCGGTCATTATCGCGGTTAATTTGAAAGCACTGGCAGCCGAAGCGAGACGGGCAGACACGGTCGTCGAATTGGTCCCGCGGGTTGGCGATTTCGTGTCAACCGGCGATCCGCTGTTCCGACAGCACGGCGGCCCGGTCGCCATCGACGACCGGATATTGCACGGGAACGTCGCGTTCGGACGAGAGCGTACTCTCGAGCAGGACTCTACCTTCGCATTTCGCGTCATCGTTGACATCGCCATCAAGGCGCTGTCTGCCGCGATCAACGATCCGACGACGGCGGTCATCGCCATCGACTCGCTGCAGCCATTGCTGCGGACGGTCGGCATGCGCGATCTGCGCAATGACTCGGTATGGGATGCGGATGGGCGGCGCAGGGTACTGGTTCGGACACCTGACTGGAACGACTTCGTACAGCTGGCCTTCAGCGAAATCCGTCACTACGGCGCCAGCAATCTCCAGGTAGCGCGACGCTTGCGCGCGCTGCTCGAGAGCTTGATGGAAGTCCTGCCGGAATCACGTGTTCCGGCACTGCGCCGGGAATGGCAGCTGCTCGATCGCTCTGTGCGACGGCTGTATCAGTTTCCTGAAGACCTGGCGCTGGCATGCACTCCCGATCCGCAGGGCTTGGGAGGGGCGTGCGACGACGCGCAGTCGACGCGACCCCAACCAGAACATCTCACTGCCGTGGACCAGCCCAGAACATCGAGGTAGGCCTCACGCACTCACTACTTCTTCGCGCGCGTCGGGTACTTCGCAAACATCTCCGTCACGACCTCGTCGATGGTGGCCTTCACTTTGTCCGGTGCGAGGTCGATCGGCTTGTCGACGCGAGCGCGGTACACCTCCTTGCCGCTCCCCGACTCGCGCAGTAACACCACGAGCGTACCGACGGCGTACGTCGGCAGATTGGTGGCCGGCGCATCGGCATGCGTATCCGTGTCGGTTCGCCGCTGTGCGCCGTAGCGAAGCTGAAGATCGGATGGGCCCGACGTTCGTTTCTCCAGACCAAGGCTCTTCAACTCGCGATCGACGGCATCGACGATCTGCTGATGTACGGCCTTATCCATTGCCGGATAGCCTGCGGCATCCCACGAATAACTTTTGAATGCGCTGAAGTCGGCCTTGCGATCGGCGGTCACTGTGACGCCGTACTTCTGTTTCTGCGCCGCGACCGCGGCAACCGCGAGCATCACGCCAAGACAGACGATTAATCGGTGTTTCATGGCTAACGCGAACGCAAGCGCGATACCAGCATGCTGCGCGATGGACCCAACACAGGGACACGTCGCAGTGGTCGACATCCACCTTCGCGCTCGCGCGCTCCGGCGGACACGCACGGAACGGTGGAGACGCCTACGGCATTCCGGAGTCCTGGCCCGCGCGTTTCGCGAGCCCGGACGCGCAAACCGCGTGAAGTCCTGCACTCCAGGACCTCGGCACTGAATGTGCTCACGCACGGGCCGCAGTGGATCAACGCGCACACTCAGGGCCACTCCGG
This sequence comes from Acidobacteriota bacterium, assembly GCA_046765795.1. GTDB lineage: Bacteria > Acidobacteriota > Vicinamibacteria > Vicinamibacterales > UBA2999 > Gp6-AA40. Next base: position 4,490 of record JBKPRH010000230.1, read on the forward strand.
CATCGTCTCCTCGTGGGTGTCGTGGTGTGTCTCTGGATCGGCGTCACCGCGACGCGCCTGGTGAACGCCGGCCCGCCACGTCCACAGCAACCGGCTGCAACGGCGGCACAGGGCGCTCAACCTCCTGCCCCGTTGCCGCCGGGCTATGCCGGTGCCGACACCTGCGCGATCTGCCACGCCGATTACGCGACGAACCTCGAACGCACGCGGCATGGTCAAGTCGCGCATCCTCGATCGCCGGCCGCCGCGCACGGCTGCGAGACCTGCCACGGTCCGGGCCAGGCACACGTTGACGACGAATCGAAGGGGCATATCAGACGATTCACCGGAGTGAAGCCGGCGGACGTGAACGACACCTGCCTCACGTGTCACAACCGCAGCAATCACGCGGGCTGGGAAGGCAGCGTGCACGAAGCGCGGAATCTCGCATGCACCACATGTCATAGCGTCCACAATCCGCAGTCGGCGCAGCATCAATTGGTAAAGGCCACCGAAACCCAGGTGTGCGTCACGTGTCACCGGCAGCAGGTCGTGAAGACCGAGCGGGCTGTCGCCCACATGCCGGTTCGCGAAGGCAAGCTGTCCTGCTCGTCGTGTCACAACCCGCACGGGTCGATCAGCAACGTCAAGAACCTCAAGGTCGGCAGCTCGGTGAACGAGCTGTGCACGAGCTGCCACGCCGAGATGCGCGGACCGATGCTGTTCGAGCACGCACCGGTGCGCGAGAACTGCACGACCTGCCACGATCCGCATGGCTCGTCGAACGATCGCATGCTAAACGTGCGGATGCCGTTCCTCTGTCAGCGCTGTCATGTCGCAACGAGGCATCCCGCGTCGGTGTATGACAACGCCGCGATTACCACCAACAAGAGCAATCGCATGTTCGGCCGATCGTGCGTGAACTGTCACTCCAACATCCACGGCTCGAACCACCCGTCGGGCCAGTTCTTCATGCGCTAGACGAACGACGTATGCGACCCTTCGACTCGCTCCGCTCGCTCCGGGCAGTGCTGTTCGGCCTGTTGATCGTCGGTGGATCGGCGCGCGTGTATGCGCAGGCCCCCGGTACCCCTGCGGCGCAGCCGCCCACGACCGCGCAGCCGCCGACGCTGACTGGACCGCTCGCCGATGACTCGACGAGCCTGTTCACGCCGCGCTGGAACATGTTTCAGCTTTCGGGACGTCTCTCCAGCATCGAAGGCGATCCAGCACGCTGGCAGCGCTACGAGGATCTGCGCGACGGCCTGCTGTTTACCAATGGACGCCTCTTGCGCGAGCGTCCTGAATGGGCTGCCACCCTGACCGCCGACAATCTGGGATGGCGCGACCAGCGATACTCCGGAAGCTACGAACGGATCGGCCACTTCACAGTCAGCGGACTCTGGGACCAGATTCCGCAGTTCTACAGCGTCGACACGCGCACACCGTTCACGTCGGTCGGCGAAGGCGTCCTGGTCCTGGACGATGCGGCGCAGCGCGCCGCGAACCTCAACGTCTATGGGCCCATTTCTCCGCAATTCGATCTGCGCGAGCGGCGCGACATCGGTCACGTGAACGTCGCCGCGATGCCCTCGACTCACGTCGATCTCACGGGTCACTTCACGACCACGAGGCACTCAGGTGAACTGCCCTGGGGAGCATCCTTCGGCTTCGGCAATGACAACGAGGTCGCACTGCCCTACCGCTCACGTACAAACGATGTCGAGTTCGGTGCGCAGTGGACGAACACGCGAGCGATGATTCGCGGCGCCTACAACGGATCGTGGTTCAACAACCTTGACGACACGCTGGTGTGGGATAACCCGCTGGTGCTGAACGACAGCGCGACGGCGCCCGGGCGCGGCCGCACCGCGCTGTGGCCGTCCAACTCGATGCAGACCATGAGCACGGCTGGATACGTCAAGCTCGCGCGACGGACGCAGGTCACCGGATCGCTGGCCTACGGATGGTGGAACAACAACGAGGACCTGCTGCCGTTCACGATCAACAGCGCATTGCCGCAACTGACCTTGCCACGTGCGACCGCGGAGGCAGAGGCGCATACGATCGCGACGAACGTCAACCTTGTGTCGCGTCCGCAGGATGACTGGCGATTCAGCGCGCGCTTCCGGCGCTACGACTACAACAATCACACGCCGGAGACGCAGATTCCGCAATTCATCAATTACGACACGTCGCTCGCGACGAGCTCGACCGGCGGCCCCGAGCTGTTCGCGCACGATCGCAACACGTTCGACGCCGACGCGACATGGACTGGCCTGCATCCGTTGGCGCTCACGGTTGGCTACACCAACAACCACAACGGATACGACTTCCGCATCTTCCAATCCACCAACGAGAACGTACTGCAGCTCAAGGCCGATGTCGTCGGCTCACAGTGGGCGACCTTCCGCGCGCACTATGAGTACGGCAGTCGCACTGGCTCCGGTCTCGACGAAGCGTCGCTGGAGGAAATCGGCGAGCAGCCGCAGTTACGCCACTTCGACCTCGCCGACCGTACGCGCAATCGTTTCGTCGGTCAGGTGGATATCGTTCCGACTGAGGTGCTCACATTCAGTCTGAGTGGCGGCGTCGGAACTGACGATTTCCACGACAGCTACTTCGGCCTGCAGGAGGCCGGGTTCCGCAACGCCTCGGTGGGCTTCGATTATCAGTTCCCGCGCGGCCTGGTCTTTGGCACCACTTACAACTACGAGCGCTATACCGGTCTTCAGCGATCGCGATCGGCGAGTCCCGGTGACCAGGCGAACGACCCGAACCGCGACTGGACCGCTGACTCACGGGAGACGGTGCACTACGTGTCGATCTTCGTACAGCCGCCGCGTATCGGGCGCAATACCGAGGCACGCTTCTCCTGGGACTATTCGTACGCGCGCGGCAATTTCGTGTACGAAGTCGGACCGGCCTTGCCGCCGCCATCCCAATTGCCGCAGACCTTCAACAAGCTGCAGGACCTTCGGCTGGACGTCCGGCATCGCCTCAGTGGGCGCCTCGCCGCAACGGTGCAGTACGTATACGAGCCCTACCGGATCTTTGACTTCGCCTTCGACCCGAGCGTGATCAACAGCATCGTGCAACCGAGTTCACTCGTGCTCGGATACACCTACCGGCCTTACACCGCGCACACGGCAGTCTTCGGTCTCTTGTACTACTGGTGATCGTAGATGTAGTGTCCGCCTGTGGCGGACATGTAGTGTCCGCCTTCAGGCGGACTTACTGCGAGTTGGTCTGCTCGCCCTGCGTGTGGCAGTACTCGCAGTCGGCACTGATGGTGCTCCCGTCGGATGCCGTGTGGCCGCCGTCATGACAGCGGAAACACCCATTCGATGCGATGTGTCCGATATTGTTTGGATACACCCCGAACGTGACCTTCATGGACGGGAACACGTTGCGGCGGTAGACGTTCTGGAGACCGGCAACCGAACGGGCGAGTTCCTGTTCGTCGAATGCGCCGCGACCCGTGTAGAAGGCGCGAAGTCCCTTTGCGATTTCCTCGAGTCCCTGCTCCTGGGTCGGATAGTCCGACTTCACGAGCCGAACGCTTTCGCGACGCACGTACGGCAGCTTCCGGCTGATGGCGTCGTTCGCAATCGCGGCATCGACGGCGCCTTCAGCCGTCGCCGCGATCCGGTGCGCCGCGACGTTGTGACAGTCGATGCAGTCCATCACGCGGCTGGTCCCCTTCGCGAGCTGATCGTCGGTCGTGCCTTCAGCGCGGTATTCCTTGACCCGGCCGCTCTTGTCGGTCGCTCGCACGAGCGGGATCATCTGCCGCTCGTTATCCGTGAAGACGTACTCGATGCGCACATCGGGATTCGCGTGCCAGTGGATGGCACGCCCTGTCGATGTCGGACGGCCCGGTCCGCCGACGAGCATGTTCAATCGCGTCACCGTCTCGGTATTCGCTTCATCGTCGGCGAACTCGCGCTTGACACTCGAGACCTCACCTGAATCGTGTCCAGGCCAGTGGCACCGCCCACACGTCTCGAGCGCCGGTCGCATATCGGCCACTCCCGGAATTGGCTTGGGGATCTGGTTGGTCACGACGTGATAGAGCTGCCGCACGCCGGCGAGCTTGTAGTGAACGAGTGCGCGTCCCCCCTCGCCCACGTGACATTGAGTACACGTGATCTGCGCATGCGGTGTGGACTGCCACGCAGTGAACTGCGGATGCATGGGCAGATGACACGTCTGGCCGCAGAACACCGGTGACTCCATCGCGCGCATCCCGCCAAACGCCGCCAGCGACACAATCGCGAGGTTGGCAACGGTGAGTCCCAGGATCGTCAGCACCAGTCGACGAGTCCTGGGGATTCGCAGATCGAACACGGGCCAGTCGCGAACGAAGTTGGGATCGCGTCGCCGATGACGGGCGTCCAGCCAGTTGCCGAACGGGATGAGGAGGAGCCCCAGCACGAATACTGCTGGGATGAAGATGTAGATGATCAGGCCGCCGTACGGAGTCCCGATCAGCCCGAGCATTTCGGCCGCAACAGCCGAAACGAACAACACAGCGCTTATCGTCGTCAGCACAACGCCGGCAATGACGACCGGGTGGCTGGCGAACGGTGAGCGGCTCGGCACGGCGGTTCCGCTACTTGAGGCTCTGCATGTAGGCGACCAACGCGTCAACGTCGGCCGTCGTCAGCTTCGCGTTCTTCGGCATCGGCGGCTTCTTCTGCGAGTTGGTCTTCTTGGTCATCGCCACCGGATCGGTGATCCACGCCCGGATGTCATCGGCCGATAGCTTCGCGCCAACGCCGTCCAGCGGATTCGACTTGCTGCCCTTGCCGCCGATCGAGTGGCAGACGGCGCACTTCTGCGCAGCGAACACCTCCTGGCCTTTCTTGATCAGTGCGGCATCCTGTGCTCCCGCGTCCGTCACCATGCCTGTGACGACGAACACGATACTGGCACACAGCCGTCCAGCGGTCCTCGAGCGGCGCATGTTGTTTCCTCCTTCCGAGAATCTCGGATCCATGACTCACGTCGTTTTCGACAGTTGGGTCCGCGGCAGGATGAAGCGGTCCACCGCGTTCGCAAATCCTTCCTCTCCAAACGAGGTCGTCACGAAGGTGGCCTGCCGCTGTACCTCCGGGCTCGCATTCCCCATCGCGATGCTGAGCCCGCTCTCCCTGAACATCAGGGTGTCATTCATCTGGTCACCGATGGTCGCGACACGCCGCGGCGATACATTCAAGTACCGCGCGAGCCGACGGACGATGGCGCCTTTGTTGGCATCGGGGTGCGTGACGTCGAGATAGTACGGCTGGGATCGCGCGGCGGTCACCCGCGTGCCGAATTCCCTCTGGATGCTTGCCTCGCACCGCGCCACCGCGTCGAGGTCCGTACTCGTGCCAACGATCTTGATCACCTCATGGAACAGTGCGTCGTAGTGAGGCACGACGATCGGTGGAAACTGGACCGTCGATGCTTCGCGATCGACGCGCGTCCCATGAACGTCGGTCACATACCATTGCGTCGGGGTGTAGACCCAGGCGTCTAACTGGTGCGCCCGCATCGCTTCGATCACCTGCGCCGGGATGTCCACAGGCAGAGGCTTCTCGTCGATGACCGACAGGTCCGGCCGGACGATCACTCCCCCATTGAACGCCGCCATGGCGATCGTGAGTTCGAGGGGTTCCACGAACATGCGCAGCCCGCGAGGCGGGCGACCGCTTGTGACACAAAACACGACTCCTCGTTCGCGAAGACGTTTCACGGCGTCAACAGCCCGAGCGGTGAGCACCTTTTCCTTGGTGATCAGTGTGCCGTCGACATCCGCGAGCAGCGCCGCGATGGGCTCGTCCGACGCCGCCGAAGGATCTTTCACCATGGGTTCATTCGTCCCGTCTGCCCGCGCATCGTCAGGGAACGCAAGGGCGATACCACGTGACCGCACTCGGAACTGAGGAGCACGAGGCTCACGAGCAGAGTTCTTGCAACTGGGCACGGCCGAAGGCACAGCCCGCCAAAGACCTGATGCGATGACAGGGCTGTGGCACCGCGTGGGGCGCTCACGGCTTGCGCTGGCCTCCGTTAGATCGGAGGACCTCCGATAGTCAGGAGCCGATACATAGGCGTCGTGTGCCGCGACGTGGCGACCGACGCAGCGGGAGGAGCCAATGCCCGTCGCAGACTACAACCAGTACTGCGAGATGCTCGACCGGGCTCGAAAGGGCCGGTTCGCGTACCCCGCAATCAATGTCACGTCGCTCACGACGGCAAACGCAGTCCTCAGGGGCCTGGCCGAAAGCAGGAGCGACGGCATCGTGCAAGTCTCAATCGGAGGTGCAGCGTTTGCGTCGGGAAGCGCTGTCAAGGACGTCGTGCTCGGCGCAATCTCGATCGCGGAGCATGTTCACCGAGTCGCCGACCGCTACCCGATCTTCGTTGCGCTCCACACCGATCATTGCCAGGCCGACAAGCTGGACAAGTTTGTCATGCCGCTCGTCGAGGAGACGGAGCGCCGACGAGCGGCGGGCAGACCGAATCTCTTCAACAGCCACATGTTCGACGGCAGCGCGTTGCCACTGGAAAAGAACCTCGACATTGCGGTCCCCCTCCTCGAACGCTTTCGGCGCAGCGAGCTCATCCTCGAGATCGAAGCCGGCGTGGTGGGCGGCGAAGAGGACGGCGTCACCGCCGGCGCCTCGGCGAAACTCTACACGACGCCGGCGGATACGCTCGACGTCGCGCACCGATTGAACGCGATTTCCGGTGCACGTTACCTGCTCGCCGCGACCTTCGGCAACATCCATGGCGTGTACAAACCCGGTCAAGTCAATCTCAAGCCATCGATCTTGAAGGACTGTCAGGACGCTGTGGT
>JBKPRH010000231.1:0-4726 GCA_046765795.1 Acidobacteriota bacterium
GTTCGCGCTCACGTGAGAACGGCATTGGCCACGTGGGTGGGCCCACACAGCGCGGTGTCAGAAGCCATTGCTGCCGCGGTGCTCATCGGCGATCGCACCGGCGTTCCCGACGACACTCGCGAGGCGCTCCAGGAGGCTGGCACCTACCACGTCATCGCGATCTCCGGCGGCAACATTGCCATTCTCGCGGCCGGTGCATGCGGCCTGCTTGCTCTCGTCGGTGTCCGTGGGCGCGTTGGCGCCTTCCTGACGATCGTCGTGCTCATCGCGTTTGCGACGGTGGTCACCGCAGGTCCATCGGTCTGGCGTGCCACGCTGATGGCCATCACCTACTTCGCTGCGCGCGCCATCGATCAGCGGACACCCGTGTGGCAGGCGACGACGGCAGCTGCGGCCATCATCCTCGTCCTCAAGCCACTCGACCTCGACGATCCAGGTTTTCTCATGACGTTCGGCGCCACGACGGCGCTGATCGAAGGCGCGCGACGGGGCGCGGGGTTGCTGGCGGGTCTGCAAAACAAGACCCGCCCTACAGCTGCCCTCATCCTCTCTTGGATTATCGCGACAGTGATCGCCTCGCTCGCGGTCGAGGCCGTCCTGCTCCCAGTGTCGGCGTCAGCATTCTCGCGTGTCACGAGCGCGGGTCTCGTTCTGAATCTGCTGGCGGTACCCGCAATGGGAGTCGTACAGATCGCCGCGATGGCGGTCACGATCGTCAGCGAGAGTCCGCTCCTCGCGTACGCCGCCGGATGGACGACGCATGTCGCCGCCAGCGCATTGGTCTCGAGCGCCGACATGGTGAAAGCGGCGCCGTGGCTGGCCGCGCGCGTGCCACCGCCATCGGTCTGGCTCCTGCCGGTCTACTACGGCGCTCTTCTCGTGATGGTCGCGGGCCGAGGACGTTTCCGCATCGCGAGCGCGAGCCTGTATCTCGCCGCACTCGTCGCGATCGTCAGCGGCACTGATGTCACACGGATTGGACGCGGTGCCGAGTCGTCAGTGAAGCTGACCGTCTTCGATGTCGGTCAGGGCGACTCAATGCTGCTCGAGACCGGCGGTCACGCGCTGCTCATTGATACGGGCGGTGCGCCATTCGGTGGAGGAATCGACGTCGGCCGTCGGGTGCTCGCGCCGGCGCTCTGGACGCGAGGTATTCGATCGCTCGACGCGCTGCTCGTCACGCACGGCGACCCGGATCATCTCGGTGGGGCAGTGGCGATCGCCGACGACTTCAGGCCGCGGCAGATCTGGGAAGGCATCCGCGTGCCGCGGCATCTACCGACCGAGGAGCTGATACGCGATGCCGCGCGATTGCGAATACCTATCACGTCCCTGCGCGCGGGGGAGACCATGCGCCTGGGCGACGTCCAACTGCGTGTCCTGCATCCGCCACCGCCGGACTGGGAGCGACGACGGGTGCGCAACGACGATTCGGTGGTCCTCGAAGTTGTCTATGGCGACGTCGCGATGCTCCTCACCGGCGACATCAGCGCTGACATCGAGCGCGCGATCCTGCCGCAACTCAGTCGGTCGCGCATTCGCGTCCTCAAGGTCGCGCATCACGGCAGCCGCACGTCTTCCTCGTCGGCGTTGCTCGAAGGCTGGCGGCCTCAGCTCGCCGTGATCAGCTGCGGCCGCGGCAATCGCTTCGGCCACCCGACGGCGGAGGTGTTGCAGCGTCTCGAGTCGATTGGAGCCACGGTGATGCGGACCGATCGAGATGGGCAGGTCACGATTGAGACAGATGGACACTCCCTTCGAACGGCGACATTCAGGAGAACAAACTATGAGTAACCACGAAGAACACGAAGATCACGAAGGTCACGAAAGCCAGGAGGACGATGACCGACTAGTCAAACGCGATGAGCGGGAAGTGGAGCTACCGATGCCGTCGCCGTGGCACCGTATGCGTCTGCCGTCTCCACTGCCTCCCGAGACCGACAGCGTGATGACTGAGACTATTGGCATTCGCGTTCTTCGTGACCTTCCTGTTCTTCGTGGTTAAAGAGGTTTGTTCTTGACGGCCTGCCACTCCGCTTCCATCTCTTCGAGCGACGACTCATTCAGCCGCTTTCCCCGCGCGGCGAACTCGCGCTCCATGGACTCGAAGCGATTCGTGAACTTGTCCGTAGCGCGGCGCAGCGCCGCCTCGGGTTCGATGCCCAGCTTGCGCGACAGATTGGCGATCGCAAACAGCAGATCGCCCATCTCTTCTTCGGCGCGCGACAGGTTCCCTGTGGCACCCGATTCGACCTCGCGCCGCACTTCCTCGACTTCCTCCTCAATCTTGTCCAGCACATCGTCGGGTCTTGCCCAGTCGAATCCGACGGCGGCTGCGCGGAAGCTGACCTCGTAGGCACGCAACAGCGCCGGCAACGTCTTCGGCACACCGCTGAGCGTGGTCTTCGTTTTCGCGGGTGCGCCTGCCGCCGCGCGTTCGCGCGCCTTCAGCGTTTCCCACTTCTCGATGACCTGGCCGCTCGTCAGCGCCGGGTCTCCGCTCTGTCGTTCGAATACGTGCGGATGACGACGCACGAGTTTGTCGGAGATCGCGTCGATGGCGTCGCCGATGGTAAAGTCGCCGGCTTCCTCACTGATGCGGGCCAGGAAGACGGCTTCGAACAGGAAGTCGCCGAGCTCTTCGCAGAGGTTCGCCGGCTGGCCGCTTTCGATCGCCTCGAGGACCTCGTAGGTTTCCTCGAGCACAAATGGGCGAAGCGAGGCATGTGTCTGCTCGCGGTCCCACGGGCACCCATCCGGCGCGCGCAACACGCGCATGATCTCGACAAGACGCTCGAATCGCTCGCCCACACGGTCGGCCATGGCGACATGCTACCATTCGAGATCTTGCAGGTTGACGCATGAGCGACGCAGAGCAGAACACGTCCGACGCACCGCACGATCCGACCGCCGTCACGTTCGTGGGATTCGTGTTGTCGTTGGCGCATACCGCCGCCTATCACTTCGGCTACGTTCCGGATCCAGTGACCGGACAGTCAGGTACGGCAAACCTCGGGGCGGCGCAACAGATCATCGACATCCTGTCGTTGCTCGAGGAGAAGACGCGCGGCAACCTGACCGCCGAGGAGCGACAGTTGCTGGAGCAGCTCCTGTACGAGCTTCGCATGCGCTACGTCGAGGCAAGCAAGAGCGCCCCGTCTGAGCCCTCGCGCATCATCATCCCTTGAATCGCGGAGCGCAGGTTCCGGCACGCCTGTTGTTTCTGGGTACCGGCACGTCGCACGGCGTGCCGATGATCGGCTGCACGTGCAGCGTGTGCCGCTCGACCGATCCGCGCGACAAGCGGCTGCGGCCGTCCATCTATCTCGATGTCCCCACGCATGTGACGCTGCTTGTCGATACGAGTCCCGACTTGCGGCAACAGGCGCTCGTCCACGAATTGAAGAGAGTCGATGCGGTGCTCTTCACGCATAGCCACGCGGATCACATCCTCGGGCTCGACGAGCTGCGCCGCTTCAACGCGATTCAGGGTGGCGCCATCCCGTGTTATGCGAACGCGCCGACGTGGGAGACGCTGCGTCAGACGTTCAGTTACATCTTTGACGGCGTCACGCGGCTTGGCGGCGGCATTCCCGAGCTCGATCCACATGAGATCACCGGGCCGTTCGCCGTTGGTGGTGTGCGCGTCGTGCCGGTTCCCGTCTGGCACGGACTCATGCCGGTGTTAGGGTTTCGATTCGGGAATGTGGCGTACCTGACCGACTGCAATCGTCTCGACGATAGCGCCTGGGCTCTCGTTGACGGTGTGGACACGCTGATCATCGACGCGCTACGCGATCGGCCGCACAGCACGCACTTCAGCCTGAACGAGGCGCTCGAGGTCATAGCTCGGATCAAGCCGCGTCGCGCCTTCACCACTCACACGACCCACGATTTGGGCCACGCAGCGACCTCGGCACGCCTGCCAGCCGGCGTCGAACTGGCATATGATGGGCTGGTGCTCGACGTGAGCGTCGACGTGGAGTGAATGGAGACCATCCACTTCCCGGACGACCCGCGGCCGCCGTGGCTGGTGCATCCAGTGCTGGCCCTCGGGAATTTCGACGGCCTCCACCGCGGGCATCTCAAGATCATCGAGCGCGTCAAACGCGGCGCCGCCGAACATGGCGGCACGCCGATGGCGATGACGTTCGACCCGCATCCGCCGCGGGTCGTGCGGCCCGACAAGGCGCCACCGCTGCTGATGACCAAGACGCAGCGGCTCGAGGCGCTCCATCGGGCTGGGATAGCGTGCGTGGCGGTCGTGCGATTCACGCACGAGCTGTCGGAGTGGGCGCCAGAGACGTTCGTGCGCACGGTGCTTGCCGACTGGTTGCGTGTCTCGGAAGTGTGGGTCGGTGCGAACTTTCTGTTCGGCCACGGCCGCAGCGGCAACTTCAGCCTGCTGCGCACGCTGGGGCAGCAGCACGGGTTCAGGGCCGATAAGATCGATCCGGTTCGGTACAAAGACTTCGTCGTCAGCAGTACGCGCATTCGCAGGCTGGTCGGTGAAGCCCGCATGGATGAAGCGGGTGCGCTGCTCGGCCATCCGTACTTTCTGGATGGCACGGTTGTCGAGGGACGTAAGCGGGGGCAGACGATTGGATTTCCGACGGCGAACATGGCGACAGAGAACGAGCTGATCCCGCCACACGGCGTTTACGCGACGACGATGACTATTGACGGCATCGTGCACGGCGGGCTGACCAATATCGGCGTGAGGCCG
>JBKPRH010000232.1:0-4321 GCA_046765795.1 Acidobacteriota bacterium
CCTCAGGCACTCGAGGCACCCCTGGCACCCTTAGGCACTTTGCGCTAGCGAAGCTTGGCTTCGATATCCGGCAGCGCAGCGAGGACGACGTCGCCGACGATCTGCAGGCTGCGGGCGCTGACGTGATCGAGATCGTCCTGCGCCGTATGCCACTGCGGGTAATCGAGATCGATGATGTCGATGGAGGGTACACCGGCCTGCACGAAGGGGAGGTGATCGTCTTCGACCGTGAATCCCTCCGGCACGAACGTGGAGGTGTAACCGAGGCGTGCGGCTGAACGCCACACGATCGAGTTCAGCCAGTCCGCCGAGTTCGAGTCCGGGCGGATGTCCAGGTCGCGGTCGCCAACCATGTCGAGCAGGACGAGCGCCTTCAGGCTGCCGAGGGTGGCCGCCTGCCGTGCAGCCTGCACGTAGTACTTGCTGCCATAGGTGTTGTCGGGATCGCGCCACTCGCGGTTGACTGCCTCTTCGCCGTCGAGAAAGAGTAGCTCGATGCTGAATTCGTTCTGACGATTCTTCAGCACGCGCGCGAGCTCGAGCACGGCGGCTGTGGACGACGCCGCGTCACTCGCGCCGAGGAACTTGAACTCCTGAAACCGTTTCGTGTCGTAGTGCGTGGCGAGCGCGATGCGCTCCGGCCGTCGGCCCGGAATGATGCCGATGACATTCACCATCTTGATCGTGCCGGCTGGCGTAGTCGCATCGAACGGTTGTTCGCGATAGGTGATGCCGGCGGCCTTGAGCTGCGCTTCGATGTACTGACGGCACTGCGCGAGCGCCGCGGCGCCGGCCGGACGCGGGCCGAACGCAACCTGCCGTTCCAGGTCCGTCCACGCCCGATTGCTGTCGAACCCCGCGCGCTGGGCGGTCGATGGGGCGGAGCGGTTCTGCGCGTCGGCGCCGCATGCGACGAAAACGATCGCCGTCGCCGCGGCCAGCAGCACCCTTTGCACCTATCGCACCCCTCGCACCGACTGTACGCTTCGCACCGACTGTACCCCCCGCACCGATTGCCCGCGCACTACCTGGCTAGCCGCGCTTGTTGAGCGGTGCGTAGTCACGCCGCTTCTGCCCCACGTAGAGCTGGCGCGGACGGGTGATCTTCTGGTCGGGGTCGAGCAGCATCTCTTCCCACTGCGCGATCCATCCGGACGTTCGCGGAATCGCGAACAGCACCGGGAACATCGTCACCGGGAATCCCATCGCCTGATAGATCAGTCCCGAATAAAAGTCGACGTTCGGGTACAGCTTCCGGGTGATGAAGTAATCGTCTTCGAGCGCGATGCGTTCGAGCTCGAGTGCGATGTCGAGCAGCGGGTTCTTGCCCGTCACGTCGAACACCTGGTCGGCGGTTCTCTTGATGATCTTGGCGCGCGGGTCGTACGACTTGTAGACACGGTGACCGAAGCCCATCAACCGACCTTCGCCCGCCTTCACCTTCTTGATGAACGCCGGGATGTTGTTGATGGAGCCGATCTCCTGAAGCATGCGCAACACGGCTTCGTTCGCGCCGCCATGCAGCGGGCCGTAGAGCGCCGCCGCCGCACCGGCCATCGCGGAGTACGGATCGACGTGCGAGCTGCCGATGCCGCGCATCGCGCTCGTGCTGCAGTTCTGCTCGTGGTCGGCGTGCAGGATGAACAGAATGTCGAGCGCGCGTTCCAGCACCGGGCTCACTTTGTATTTGAGCTCCGTCCGCTTGAACAACATGTTCAGGAAGTTGCCCGTGAAGCTCAGTTCGTCGTCGGGGTAGACGTACGGACGGCCGATGCTGTGGCGGTAGGCGTAGGCGGCAATCGTCGGCACTTTCGCAATCAGCCGGTGCACCTGCTTGCGCCGCGAGCCCTCGTCGAAGATCTGTTTGGCGTCGGGGTAGAAGGTCGAGAACGCGCCGACGGTGCTGATGAGGACGCCCATCGGGTGCGCGTCGTACTGGAACCCTTCCATCAGCTTCTTGATGTTCTCGTGCAGCAGCCAGTGTGCCTTGATGTCATCGGTCCACGTCTCGAGCTGCGTCTTCGTCGGCAGCTCTCCGAAGATGATGAGGTACGCCGTTTCGAGGTAGTTCGAACTTTCCGCGAGCTGCTCGATCGGGTAGCCGCGATATTCAAGGATGCCTTTGTCGCCGTCGATGAACGTAATCGTGCTGCGGCACGACGCCGTGTTCATGAATGCGGGATCGTAGGTGACCAGGCCGAAATCATCGGGCGCCGTTTTGATCTGCTTGAGGTCCATGGCGCGAATCGCGCCGTCCTTAATCGGCAGGTCGTACTGTTTTCCGGTGCGGTTGTCGACGACGGTGAGAGTATCGCCCGTCGGTTTCGACGATGTTGACGAGGCCGCTGCGTTCCGATCGGTTGTCACGCTATTCGCCATGGTTTTGGTCCTGATCCTGGTCGTCGGGCGAGGGTACCGCTTCGCCTGGCACTCGATAGCGGTCGTCCGCCCATCGCGCCAGGTCCTCGTTGCGGCATCGCTCGCTGCAGAAAGGACGCCACCGCTGGTCCACCGGACGCGTGCGGCACAGCACGCAGAGCGGGGCGTCGCCCATCCGGTCAATGATAGTTGGCCCAAGCCTCAAGGCTCAAGGCTTCTTGGGATGTGGCGAAGCCCGGAGCCTTGAGCCCGAAGCCATTACCTACACGGGAGTATTCGGCGTGTGATGGCGGACGTCGAGCGCGGACACCATGAAGATCACGTCTTCGGCGATGTTCGTCGCATGGTCGCCGATGCGCTCGAGATGACGCGAAACCAGGATCAGGTCCAGGGCCGGTTCGACGGTTCCCGGGTCCTTCAACATGTACTCGAGCAGCTCGCGGAAGATCTGCGTCTTGAGGCTGTCGAGATGGTCGTCCGCGTTGAGGACCTGCTGCGCCAGCTTGATGTCGCGCCGCACGAACGCGTCGAGCGCATCGTGCAGCATCTCCTGCGCGAGGTCGCCCATCTGCGGGATGTCGATCAGTTTCTTGACCGGCGGGTGGACGGCATAGCGCTTGGCGGCCTCGGCGATGTTGACCGCGAGGTCGCCGACGCGTTCCAGGTCGGTATTGATCTTGACTGCGGAGACGATCGCCCGCAGGTCGGTAGCCATCGGCTGGTGCAGCGCGAGCAGCTTGAAGCAGCGGTTGTCGATCTCGACGTGCAGGGCGTTGATCGGCTCGTCGCCGTAGAGCACGTGCTCGATCGCGGTGATATCGCGGCTGACCAGACTGTGGACCGCCGCTGAGACACGCTCCTCCGCCAGGCCGCCCATCTCCAGCAGCCGGCTCTGCAGCACCTCGAGTTCTTCCTGAAAATGCCTGACTACGCGCTCCATTATCCGAATCGTCCAGTCAGATAGTCTTCCGTCAGCTTTTCGGACGGTGCGGTGAACATCTTGTCGGTGCGCTCGAACTCCACGAGACGTCCCAGCCAGAAGAACGCGGTGAAGTCGGACACCCGCGCCGCCTGCTGCATATTGTGCGTCACTATCACGATAGTGAATTTCGCCTTCAGCTGATAGATCAACTCCTCGATGCGCTGCGTGGCGATCGGGTCGAGCGCCGACGCCGGTTCGTCCATCAACAGAATATCGGGTTTGACCGCCAATGCACGCGCAATGCACAGCCGCTGCTGCTGGCCGCCGGACAGCGCGAGCGCGGACTCGTGCAGCCGATCCTTGACTTCGTCCCAGAGCGCGGCCTGCTGCAGGCTTTCCTCGACCCGACTCGCCATCTCGGATCGGTTTGACGTCAATTTATTGATGCGGAGACCGTAGGCGATGTTCTCGAAGATCGATTTCGGAAACGGATTCGACTTCTGAAACACCATCCCGACCTTGCGGCGCACGGCGACCACATCGACGCCCGGACCGTAAATGTCGTGCCCGTCCACGCAGACACGCCCCTCGACGCGTGCGCCCGGAATGATGTCGTTCATCCGGTTCAGCGTGCGCAGGAACGTGCTCTTGCCGCAGCCGGACGGACCAATGAACGCGGTGACCACGTTCGGTCGAATCTGAATCGAAATGTCCTCGAGCGCGCGCTTCTCGCCATAGAAAAACGACAGGTGCTCGACGTCGATCTTCAGCGTCTCGAGGTGCGCGGCGGGCACTGGTTCGTGCGTGCCCGATTCGGGGTTGCGGACTGCGCGCACTTTGACGAACGGTGGGGTGATCGTCTGCGGCACGTTACCTTCCACGGATGCTTGCGACGCGCGCGGCAGCATAACGCGCTGCCATGGAACAGACCAGTACGATCGTCACGAGCACCAGCGCGCCGGCCCATGCCTGGCGCTGCCAGTCTTCGTACGGCGAAATGGCGTAGGTGAAGACCTGAAC
>JBKPRH010000233.1:0-3625 GCA_046765795.1 Acidobacteriota bacterium
AGTGGCCAGGCGTCTCCAGCCACGCGGCATCACGGTGAATGCCATGACACCCGGCTGGGTGCCTGACACCGAGCTCTCACGCAATCTGCTCCCGGAGGTTCGACAGGCGCGCGCCCGTCCCGGCCGCACAGTCGTCCAGGGAGCCGACACTGCCGTGTGGCTGGCGGCGTCGCCAGATGTGGCTGGCCTCACGGCCAGGTTCTTTGCCGATCGACGCGAAGCGCCCTGCGAGTTCAGACATCACGACACCGAGGAGAGGCTCTGGCGCATCTGCGAGAACTTCGCGACTCGTACGCCTCGATAAAGCAGCCATCCCGCCGGACCAAACAGGAACGTCAACATCAGGCACGGAACGAGCAGGAGATGCGGAACGCCGTGCTCGCGTGCGTCACGCGTCTCCCACGTACCGATTAGCAGATCGAATGCGAGGTAGTGAATCCATCCGGCCAGCAACGCCCATGGATTGCTGAACAACGTGGCGACGCCGGCCAGTGTCGTGAACCCACCCGGCGTCCGGCCGAACGTCGTCGCCACAATACCCACGTAGACGATCGCGAAGAGCACCGGCACGACGGTGCTCGTCACGATCCCAGTGACCCAACGTCGCCCGGGAAGGATCAGCAACGCGACCCATGCGGCCGTCGCGATCAGATTCACAATCGAGAACACCTGTTCTGGAGTCACGACTCACCTCTCATGCGACCGCGATCGCGTCTCATGCCATCGCGATCGCGCGACTGCCGGTCCGCGCTCGTCGCGCCGCCGCAAACCAGGTACCGATTGCGCTGAGTATCGCCCAGGCAAGAAACGCCGCGATCGTGTATCCGTCCGGTTGGACGAACGACTGGCCGCGCAGCGCCTGCCACAGCAGGATGGCGAACAGCGCGACGTAGCTCGCAGCCGCGACGATCACGACGCGGACGCGTGCGACGTCATCCGAGCGGCGTCGACGCAGGACGAGGGCGAGGAGCGGCAGGATCTGCATCGCGTGCAGGCCGACAAAGTGCGGGATGCGGACATCACCGTGCTGAACGCTCCATCCGGTACCCGGCAAACCCGGTCCGCCGTCGGGCGCGCCAACAGTGTGGGCGCCGGCGATCGCCATATGACCCGTCGTGCGCGCTTCGTTCAGCTGCGCCGCAGTCGGTCGTGTCATGAGCCAGCCGGTGGTCGCGCCGACGATGGTGATGATCAATCCGAGTCGAAGCGCCCACCCCAACGCGCGATCGTCAAAACGCTGCCGCCACAGCGCGACGGCGACCGCCACACTGCTGAGCGTCTGCACCGCGATGGCCGTCCCCATGATCGCGAAGAGGACCAGATCGAGCGTCGTGCCGATATTGAAGTGGCTGGTCGTCCCGCGCCACGCCTGCGTGTCGATGATCGCCACTTCGAGCACGAAGATGACGGCCGCCATCCAGCCGACGATGCGCCGCATGCGCGGCCACTCGGGGAGCTGCGTGAAGATCCACGCGAGGGTCAGCATGTAGATGGCGGTCGAGACGGCGAACTTCGTCGGCTTCAGCCAGGCCGGCGCGCCGGTGATCACGCGTGGATCGACCAGCAGACCGATAAAGGACGCCGCCAGCACGCCCGTCATCAGCAGTCCCGCCGCGGTCAGCACGGGGCTGCCGGCCCACAACCGACTCACCGCGGTCCGAAGCCGAGTACCCAGCGATGTCATGGTCACTCCTCCCGGCACCCTCAATGTTGCCGTTGTCAACATCACAGTAATCCAGGGATGTTGACTCTGTCAACATAAGTTCGTAAGCTGGGCCCAGTGGCCCGCTCGACCCCAGCAAAACCGGCTCGAAAACGTGCCGACCAATACCATCACGGCGACCTCCGCCGCGCCTTGCTGCAGGCGGCGGTGCGCACCATTCACAACCACGGTATCGATGGGCTGACGCTCCGCGGCGTCGGCAGCACACTCGGCGTCTCGCGAACCGCCCTTTACCGGCATTTCACCGATAAAGCCGCGCTCCTCGCCGCGGTCGCCGCCGAGGGATTCCGCGTGCTGCGTGAGGACACGGCCCGCGCCTGGGAGGACGGTGGACGTGGTGCGCGGGCGTTCGAGGCCATGGGCGTGGCGTACGTGCAATTTGCGATGACGCATCCGTCGCACTACCGCGTCATGTTCGGCGCCGACATCCCGGACGCCGGCGACGCCGAATTGAAAAAGGAAGGCGCTGGCGCGTTTCAGGTACTCGTTGATGCGCTCGCGGCCTTACAGCAGCAGCACCTGGCGCGGCGTGACGACACAGAACAGATGGCACTCTTCGTCTGGTCCGCCGTACATGGCGTCGCCATGCTGGCGATCGATGGCCGACTCGGACGCGAGCCAGGCGCTGTTGAAGCGCTCACGAAGTACGCGACGGCTCGGATTCGGGCAGCGATCGGCGCGTAGCAGATCGGGCGCCGGAATTGTCAGTTACAACTTCAGTCGTGCGCCGATCCACAGCGCCGCCGGCGCGCCCGGTGCGACGAATGTTCCGTGCCGCAGCGGGAACTCGCCACCCGACGGAGGAAATGGCCGCGCGATGAACGTCTCCGCCTCGGTGAATCCGTTGACACCAAGCTGTGATGCGGTCGCGTACCGCCGGTCGAAGAGATTGTTCACCTGCAGCAAGATGCCGACGCGCGTGGTCACCTCGTAGCGCGCACCAAGATTCACGACTGCATAACCGGGCGTCGAGCCGGCACCGAGGTAATAGAGGCCATCGGGTTGATGCGCGTTGTTCTCGTTCCCACGCGCATACGAGCTCGAGGCGGACACCAGCCCGAGATCGAGAAAGACGTTCGAGCGAATTCTCAACTCACCATAGGCCTTGAAGACATGCCGCGGGACCAACGGCATGCGTGCGCCAGGCTCGATCTCGATCGCGCCTTCGAGTCCCGGCCCGGCATCGTTGCTACTGTTGCTCTCGCCGTTCAACGTTTCGGGACTCTGAAACGTCGCATCGAGGAACGTATATCCGGCGCCGAATGTGACACGACCGACCAGCGTGTCGGCACCAGTCTCCATACCCTGCCGACGCGTGCTCCCGAAATTGCGGAAGTAGCCAAACCCGGTCCGCTCGGACATCACAAACAGAATGTCGTTGCGGTTTTCGGCACGGAAGTAGCTGGCATGCCAGCGCACCCGCAGCCGGTTCGCAAAGACCGGTGATATCGCGCGCAACCCGGCCTCCAGCGTCCGCGTGGTGACCTGATCAAGCGGCGGATCGCCGGCCATCGCATTCGGCAGCTTGCACGGTGATTCGGGATCGGCACAGCCAAGCT
Organism: Acidobacteriota bacterium; assembly: GCA_046765795.1. Taxonomy (GTDB): domain Bacteria; phylum Acidobacteriota; class Vicinamibacteria; order Vicinamibacterales; family UBA2999; genus Gp6-AA40. The sequence continues at coordinate 3,283 of JBKPRH010000233.1, forward strand.
CGATCGACGTCGCGGCGCGGCTGCCTTCGCTGTATCCGAGATACGCGTTCACCCCTCGCGGCAGATCGATCGTCAGGCCAGCAGCGGGGTTCAATCGGCTGAAGGTGTGCGTGCCGTCGAGCGATCCGGTCCCACCGCCAGGCGTAATCGCATCGAGATTCTCAACTACCGTGCGATTGAAGCGACCGGACAAGGTGAGATGCACACGCGCGTGCAAGGGAAGCGTGTCCGTGGCGTAGAGGCTCATCGTTCGCGTGTGCCCATCGAGATCGATACGCGCATCCGTGAACGCGCCGGCTTCGGTGACACTGCGATCCGGATTCAGGTACCCAAGCTCGGATGA
>JBKPRH010000234.1:0-16014 GCA_046765795.1 Acidobacteriota bacterium
TCGACAGGGCGCCGAGCGCTTCGGATGGTCGGCGCGGAATCCAGCACCCCGATCGATGCGGAACGACCGGCAGCTCGTCGGATACGGCATCGCACGAGGCGCCCTGGGTGCGTATCAGCCTCCATGCAAAGCGATCGCATCGATTCGGCGAGACGGAACGGCCTTCGTGCGCAGCGGCGCAACAGATATCGGGCCAGGTCCCTACACCGTGATGACGATGCTCGCGGCTGAGTGTCTTGGCGTGCCGATCGACCGCGTGCGATTCACTCTGGGTGACAGTGCCATGCCGAGAGCCCCGCAACAAGGTGGATCCGGGTTGACCGGCGCCCTCGGCAACGCCGTACACGCCACTTGTGTGAGTCTGGTCGGCGCCTTCGTGAATCTTGTCAGTAACGATGAGGGGTCGCCGCTGAAGGGGTGCCGGTTGGACGGCATCACCGTTCGCGACGGAGGCATTCACATCACTGACGATCCCGTGCGCTTCGAAACTTACGCCGAGATCCTCGCGCGGCACGGTCTCGACGAACTAACGATTGAGGGCGAGAGTGCGCCACCTGGCGCGACATCGTCGTCCAGCATGATCGTCCGGGACGGTCGCTTCATCCCCTACACGGTGCCCTCAACGGGCACTCGTGCGCACGCCGGTGCGTATGCGGCGCACTTCGTCGAGGTGCATGTCGATTCAGACCTCGGAATAATCCGTGTCGCTCGAGTCGTCTCGGCCATCGATGCCGGCAGGATCCTCAACCCCAAGACGGCCCGCAGTCAGATCATCGGCGGCATCGCGATGGGAATCGGCATGGCGCTCCTCGAGGAGACGGTGTCCGATCGCACCGGACGTCTGGCGACGACGTCGCTTGCTGAATATGTGGTGCCGGTGAACGCAGACGTGCGCGACGTGGACGTGCTGTTTGTCGGTGAGCCCGATTCGATGACCCCACTTGGAACCAAGGGCGTCGGAGAACTGGCCATCACCGGAATGGCAGCCGCCATCGCCAACGCGGTCTATAACGCAACCGGCATTCGCGTGCGCTCCTTGCCGATCTCTATCGAGAAGGTACTCGCGCAGGTCAGGTGACGCCGCCCCGCTCCGTACCCTTCATGCTCTGATGAATGCGAGCAGATCAGCGTTGATCTGATCTTTGTTGACGGTGCACATCCCGTGCGATAGGCCCGGGTAAATCTTCAGCGTCGAGTTCTTCACGAGCTTCGACGACAGCTTGGCGGACGCCCCAATGGGCACGATTTGATCGTCATCGCCATGCAAGATGAGCGTCGGCACGTCGAACTTCTTGAGATCGTCTGTGAAGTCGGTCTCTGAGAACGCCTTGATGCAGTCGATCACGCCCTTGAAGCCTGCCTGCATGCCCTGCATCCAGAACGAATCGCGGACGCCTTGCGAGACCTTCGCGCCTGGGCGATTGGCGCCGTAGAAGGCAAGGGCCATGTCCTTGAAATACTGCGACCGGTCGGCCATCACGCCGGCGCGAATCGCATCGAAGGCCTCGATCGGCAGGCCACCGGTGTTGGCGGCGGTCTTCAGCATCAGCGGTGGAACGGCGCCGATCAGGACCGCTTTGGCGACGCGGCTCGTGCCGTGACGCCCGATGTAGCGAGCGACCTCGCCGCCGCCCGTTGAATGGCCGACGTGAATGGCCTGGCGCAGGTCGAGCGCGTCGACGAGCGCCGCGAGATCATCGGCGTAGGTGTCCATCTCGTTGCCGTTCCACGACTGGCTGGATCGGCCATGGGCGCGACGATCGTGCGCGACGCAGCGAAAGCCATGAAGACCGAGAAAGAGCATCTGGTCGTCCCAGGCGTCGGCGCTGAGAGGCCAGCCATGACTGAAGACCACAGGCTGCCCGGATCCCCAATCCTTGTAGTAGATGCGCGTCCCGTCGCTCACCGTGATCGTGTCGTGTGTTTTCTGCGAAACAGCGGTAACGGCCATAACTTCTGTCCTTCCTGCATGTCGTCAGCAGATTGCGCCAACGATTTCTTCGGTCATGACTACGGCGCTGGCGTAGTTAGGGATGTTGACGTCGAGCGCGGCGTGCATCTCGTCGTCCGAATAGTCCGCAGTGGCGTCTCTGACCATCGTGACGTCGTAGCCGAGCTCTGCGGCAAAGCGAACCGTGGCCTCTACACATGTGTGCGCGATCAGGCCGATGACGATCAACTGATGAATGCCGTGCCGCTTGAGGAGCAGATCCAGATCCGTATTGGCAAAGCCACTGGAGCACCAGTGCTCGAGAGCGACGAGATCGCCCGGTCGCGGCTCGAACTCGCTGCGGATCTCGCCGCCCCAGGTGCCATGCTCGAAGGTCTTGTGCATCCACGCGGCCTTCTGCACCGGTGCGATGTACTTCCACGTCTCGTAGTCGCCGGGACGGTATCGGCGATGCAGCGCATAACACACGCGAAGCTGTGCCTGCCGCGCCGCAGTCAACACTTGCAGCATGTGCGGAACACACTCGTTGGATTCCGCGACATTTCTCAAGCGGTCCCATACCTTGCCACCCTCGGAAATGAAATCGTTGTACGGGTCGATCACGAGAAGCGCGGTGCGATCCCTTTCATACGTGATTCCGTCCATTCATTGCCCTCGCCGGAATCAACCGAACGTGAACGAAAACGCCTCGACGCCCGCATCAAGAAATTCGATGGTGAACGTTCGATCGGCGATTGGCTTCGGTTGGCGGATCAGTTGATAGAGCCGCTGTTCGGATGCGGTTCCGTTGCCGCTCGCGTCGACGTCGAGGCCGTGGGCCGCACCAGGCGGCTGGCCGTCGATCGTCACGCGAAAACGGACCGGGTGTGCCGACCGTGGCGGGCCCATGACGAGGTGCACGTCGCGCGCATGGAAGCGGTACATGATCTGACCGGAACCCTTCATCAGCACTGTTGCCTGCCTGCCGAACGTCCACTCGCCGGCGAGAGACCATTGATTGAGCGCAAGTCGGCCGGGGGCGGAGTATGCGCGAGACCGATCCAACACAGCCGTCTCACGCGACGCGAAGCTGTCGCTGCGGTCGTACAGAACGTAGGTCTCGGGCGATCGCAAGTTCGTCCAATCCGCGGCGGCTTCGAAGCCGCCGCCCTCGACTGGCCCGAGCCCGTTGTTGATCGTCACGCCTGCTTCCGACAGCAGACGTTGGATCGCTCGCTCCGACCGATCGTACTCGCCCTCGCCGAATTGACGCTCGCGAATGCGTCCGCGCGGATCGATCAGGTAGAGAGCGGGCCAGTATTGGTTTCGGAACGCCTGCCAGATCGAGTAGTCGTTGTCGATGACGACGGGGTATGGGACGTTCATGTGCTGCACGGCACGACGCACGTTGTCGAGGTTGTGCTCGAACGGAAACTCGGGTGTATGAACGCCAACCATGACGAGCCCTTGCTGGTATTTCTGCGACCACGCGCGCACGTAGGGAAGCGTGCGCAGCCAGTTGATGCAGGTGTAGGTCCAGAAGTCGACGGCGACAACCTTCCCGCGGAGGCTTGTCGCGTCCAGACGAGAGGAATTGATCCACTCGGTCGCGCGGACGATCGCTCGTAGTTCGCGTGGCAGATCGTCGGCTTCCGCGAAGCCAGTCATGCCAAGGTGAGCCGCGGCAACGGTCATGGCTGTCTTGCCAAGAAAACGTCGACGCTCACGGTCAACTCCACCAGCCACCGCGTCCCCCTCCGCTGCGAATGTCTCACATCGTCAGAACGACGCGGAACCGTGCCTTGCCGCTCCTCATGCGTGCGTAGGCTTCGGCCGCTTGTTCGAGCGGATACGTCTCGACCATCGGGCGCACGCCGCTCAATGCCGCGAAACGCAAGGTGTCCTCGCCGTCGGCCGGTGTGCCCGCGGCCTCGCCTCGAATCGATCGCACCTTTACGATCAGTTGCAGCGGCGTGACCTCAATCGGTTGGGCGTCCACACCGATGACGACCAACATGCCGTTTGGGGCAAGACCGTCGATTGCCGCCGACATCGATTTCGAGCTTGGGGCCGTCGCGAGGATGACCTGCGCGCCACCCAATTGCTGCAACGCTTCAGCGGTGTTGGTTGATCCGCTGTCGATATACACACTCGCGCCGAGTGTGTTGGCGAGCCCGAGGTCGTCGGGTCCGCGTCCGATGGCTGCGACCTTGTAGCCAAACTTGCTCGCCCACTGAATGGCAAGGTGACCCAGGCCACCGACGCCGACCACGCCCACGAGATCTCCTGGCACCGCACCGCTGTCGCGTAGGGCACCGAAGGTCGTCACCCCGGCGCAGAGAAGTGGCGCTGCTTCGATGTCTCCCAGGCCTTCCGGAACCACCGACAGTGACTCCACTGGAGCCACCATGTATTGCTGATATCCACCGTCGTAGCTCACACCGGGCACCTTCCGATTCCGGCAAGTGCGAAAATCTCCGCGCCGGCAGGACGGACACGTCCCATCGTGGCCGCCGTGCCAGCCGACTCCCACTCGCTGCCCCCGCTGCCAGCCGGCAACACCAGCACCCAGCTCATCGAGGATGCCGATGACTTCGTGACCGGGTACGCGGGGATATTCGATACCGGGCCACAGGCCCTCTTTCGTGAACACGTCGCTGCCACACACACCACAGGCCTGGACCTTTATCCGCACGTGTCCCGGCGCTGGGTCAGGAATCTTTCGCTCCACGATCTGGAAATCGCCTCCAGGTTTCGTGACCTGCGCCAGCTTCATCGTCGTCACTGCGCTCTGTGTAGTTGCCATGACACGCCCCAGCTCTGTGCGGTTCTTTGAGCGCATGACACCAGACGCGCGGCGTGCGATCCATCAGACGAAGGTATCGACGACACCTTCGTATTGGGTGCGCTCGGTCGAGGCGATACCAAGGTCCTATGGACAACCGGACCATGGGGCGGCATTGTTCACGAAGTCAGTCGGGGATGAACAAGGAAGCCATGTGACAAGCCAGCGCCCGCTCGTATCCGTTGTTGACGACAACGAATCGGTGCGCGAGTCGCTACCCGACCTGTTGCGCGACTCGGGCTTCGACGTGCAGGTGTTTGTATCCGCCGAGGCATTTCTCACGTGCGCGTACGTAGACAAAACGAGCTGCCTGATCCTCGATGTGGGGCTGCCTGGGATGAGTGGTCCAGATCTACAACTGGAGCTGACTCGGCGCGGGCTGCGCATTCCAATCGTGTTCATCACCGCACAAGGCGATCGATCGCTTCGTCCGCGTCTCATCGGACGGGGGGCGGCAGCGTGCCTGTTCAAGCCATTCAGTGACACGGTATTGCTGGACGCGGTCAACGGCGCGCTTGGCGTGAGCTGAGGTTGAAGATGATGGTTGCAGACGCGGTCGTTCGCGGCGGATATACTGGGAATTCTTCAACCGCAGCCGGTAGGATTGGGTTCTTCGCCATGCCGGACGTCTCGCCCGTTGTTTTCGTCGTCGACGACGACATCTCGGTTCGCGAATCGCTCGAGCTGCTCATCAAGAGTGCCGGCTGGCATCCCGAGACGTTTGCATCGCCACGCGAGTTCCTCTCGCGCCAGCGCGCCACCGTTCCCTGCTGTCTGGTGCTCGACGTGTCCCTTCCCGGGCTGAACGGACTCGAGCTACAGCAGCAGCTCGTCGAGCGCAGCGACATGCCCATCATCTTCATCACCGGGTACGGCGATGTCCCGATGAGTGTTCGCGCGATGAAAGCCGGAGCCGTCGAATTCCTGACGAAGCCGTTCAAAGACGACGTGCTGATCGACGCCATCCGCGGTGCCCTCGAGCGCAGTCGCGCTGCGCTTCGCCGCGAAGCCGACTTACGAGTGTTGCGCGAGTCCTACGACTCGTTGACCCCGCGCGAGCGCGAGGTGATGGGACTCGTGGTCTCCGGGCTACTGAACAAGCAGGTCGGCGGCGAGCTCGGCATCAGCGAGATCACGGTGAAGGCGCATCGCGGTCAGATGATGCGCAAGATGAAGGCCGACTCGCTTCCCGATCTGGTCACCATGGCCGCAAAGCTGGGTCTACGAACCACGGTGAAGGCCTGAGCGCAAATCGCCGAGTGTGTGTATATCGTCACTGTGTTCTGGAAAGAATCAGCGCCGCACTGACGTGCTTCGAAACAGCCGCGGTTTTCTTCGCGCAATCGTGAATATTGGGACGGATGTAAAAGGCGGAGCTTCTTGCTTATAAAAGGAACAGATGCGGTAGCCAGAGCCCAATCTATGTCTCTCAATCGACAACTCGTCAATGACACACACGAGCGACGCTTGCTCATCACACACGACGCCAACGGATGGAATGTGATCGAGCAATACGACGCGACCGTACTACGATCTGTGCGCCGCCGGCGATGGCAGCCTGTCGAGCGCGAGATTCAGCAATTCGAAGTCATGGCGAAGGAACTGAGACGGCGGGGATGGAGGGAATACGTACGCCCGCCGGACTCCCTTCTGTTCTGACGTGACCATCTCAACGTGGACAAGCTCGCGCCCTGACCAATGTGTATTTTCGCGGCTACGATCAGAACTATCCGGACGGTGGAGCTCGCGTGGTTCGAGACGACCAACGATGCTAGTACGGGCGAAAGCGCGTGAGCGTCAGTTGAACGATGGACGCAAGCGAAGAAAGAAGTACCGGTTCGCCCAAGTCGATTACGTACGACGCGGGGTTGCCGTCTGACTGGCGATTGTCCAGGTCTTGTCGCAATGCCAGCACCGCCAGTACGTGGTGACGGTGATAACTTTCGCCAGCGTGTCGACGGCTTTGCCGCCGCAGAACGGGCACATGCTGGGCCGCGGGATCGTTACGGTGAGGGGCGACATCATTTCCTTCCGACTTCTTACAGGCAGTTGCGGGGTAGCTGATGCTGCCCGGCGGCATGCCTCGCTGTCTGTTCGCTTTTGCACACCGTACGGACACACGTCGGCAATCGCTTCGACGTCGCTTCATCGACGAAGCTGATGCGCGGATCTTACACGCGCCCTTCATACGATCTCCTGCGCTCCCTTCCCGCTCGATCGGGGCACCCGGCGATCGACTGCGGCAATCAGATCGCACAGATCGTGGGATGAGGGTCTGGTCTGATCTGGTTTCCATCGTGTGTTCTCACGAAAACTGCGCATTCGGTATTCCTGGCGGAAGGCCCGAGACGCATCCGCGCGGAGGCGTCAATGAGTGGTGCGCCCGGCACGAGGGGCATCATGACTCACTGCGTAGCGTCGTCATCCACGACTAGCCGAGGTCGACGTACGAGCGCGCATCGGAATGACCGGCCCACTGGCGAAAAGCTCTACGCAACTCGTCGGCCTGCTCCTGCAGTTGCCGCATGTGCTTCGCCTCCACAGCCAGATCGCGACAGATTTCCTCGATTTGGCCTTCGACAACATTCGGCAATGCGGCGGGTCGAGGCTTCAGTCTGCGTGACGCGCGGCTTAGGACTGCGGGCTTCGGCATGGCATCCCTCTTACTGCTTTGGTGCTGAGCCCACAGTGGCATTCCGCTGTGCACAGTATTCAGCGTAGGCGGCTACCGTCGCTAACCGACGGGTGTTCCAGAGTTGATGGCAGACCGCACACCGCCAACTGGCACCGCTCGCCTCACCCAGATCTCCGAAAGTGGGACCTGCGGTGTGGCACAAAGGGCAAGCGGTCGAGGGGCCGGTCAACGGCGACCCTGCTGGATACTCTCGCTCATGCTCTGCGACGGATGATTCCAGAGGAGCAGCAGTGCCAGCGGCGGCAGCAAGCCGAGGGCTGCAAGCACCACCAGGCTGCCAGGCGACGTCACGCGGGCGACAAGCCCGATGACGACCGCGGCGAGCACCCACGCGGCGGCCACGGTAAATTTGATCTGTCGAAGTTCCATACTCGAAGGGTACGTGGAAGCGAGATGGCACGCTGTCCTAAACGAGACAGCGTCTCGGGACCGGATACACCATCATTCGGGCATGCTTCGCCGCGATGTCTTCACGGGTCGGCCTCCCGCCGGCGACTACATCCTCGGTTCGACAGGTTTGACGTGGGGCATTGGACGCTCCAACGTTGATGGGAGCCTCATGCAGATGACCGCAGGAGAGCGTGAAAAGAACCTCGCGCTGGCGACGCTCCTCATGCTGGCGGACCGCAATGGGGCAGATGCGTGGGAGACCATCGGCGCGGGCTCATACCGGCTGGTCAAGCGATATCGTTCCGAGGCTTGACAGCGAGCTAGAGCAGAGTGACGAGGCCGGCCGCAGCCCTGACCAGCCACACGAGCGGGAGACCTATTGCGGTGAGGACGAGTGGAAATGCCAGGACCAGGAGAATGGCCAACACGATATTGGCGAACAGCGACAGGGCGCTGTGAGTCCGCGTCGGCTGCGGCCGAGAGACGTCGATGATGGCGGATGTCGGCACCCGAAACGACTGAGCGTGGCGCGTCTGGCCGGATCGCTCCAGCTGCGCGATCCATCCCTCGGCGCGTTTCTCATCCTTGCGAGTCTGCAATTGCGCGCTCGCCGTCACAAGAGTGTTCCGAACAGGGCGCCAAGCGCGATCGCGAGGAGTGCCATGACGTATTTCATGCGCACAGCGAGGCGTCGATCCCCCGCCAGGCCACGATGCTGCCACTCGCTCCACCGCTGCTCGTCACTCATTGATACCACTGAGGCCGACGAGCTCATCGACGCGCCGCCTGGATCGTCTCAGACAGAGTCTGCGACGGGTGATTCCAAAGCACAAGCAGCGCGCCAGACGGTAGCAGCGCGACGGCGGTGAAAACGGTCAGGCCGGCACCCGACGTGACGCCACTCGCGAGAGCCCCGAGGGCGATCGTCAGTATGTAGGCGGCCACAACGATGAATTTTACGTTCCTGAGAATCATGCCCCACGGTAATGCCGGGAGCACATCAGGCGCTGTTCAAAAGGGCACACGTCCGTGCGGACGGCGGATCTTCAATCGTGGAGGACGATGCTGAGCAGCGAAGTGTTGACCTTCAGATCACCGTTGTACTCGATGAATCCAAGATCTCTGAACTTATTCATGAAGTAATTGACGCGCGACCGCGTCGTCCCCACCATCTCGGCAAGCGTTTCCTGCGAGATCTTCGGTATCCGCTGCTCCGGTCCTTCCTGGTCGCCGTACCGAGCCAGCAGTAACAGTGTTCGCGCCAGGCGTTTTTCACTCGAGTTGAAGAGATGATCCACGAGGTCTGCTTCGATGCGGATATTCCGCGCGAGCATGTACGAAATGAATCGTTCCGAGAAGGTCGGCTCGTCGCGCAGCAGGCCGCGCATCACACCCTTCTCGATGATGAGCACGGTTGTTGGCATCGTCGCGGTCGCCGTCCCGATCCGAATCGATTGACCGGTCAGCGCGCCTTCTCCGAAGAAGTCGCCGGGGCCCAGCATCGCCACGACGGCTTCCTTGCCGGTCCGGGACAGCACCGACATCTTGATGCCGCCCTTCTGGATGTAAATGACGCTGTCGCTGGGTTGACCCTGCGAGAAGACGACTTTGCCTTTCGGATAGGTCGCCGCGCGCCGTGCCGTGCCTGCCGCCGTGAGGAACGCTTCGGCGTCGAAGGCCGGTGGTTTCGCGCGTGAATCAACGTTGCGTGCTTTCGGCTTCGGCATCGGGAACCGGGCACAATTATCCCACGCAATGCGCGGCCTGACAGAGCGCGAATCTGGCTTCGGCCCGATCGAAAAAGCTGCCGCCGCCCGTGTCGACGCGTCGGCGACGACAAGAAGTCCACGCTTTTGTTCCCGCCTCCGAGCAGCCAGCGCACGCCTCGCGGAACCGGATGGGTGTTGAGTCTTCCTCGGTTCTTGCCAGCTCTGGCACCGTTGGTAGCGATCACAGATTTCGCCGATGTGTTCAGTCCGGGACAGTGCGCTCGGCCCGCATTGCCTACACTGGACTTCTTGGTGTCGTTCCCGCCGCCAGTGGCTCGGTGCGATGTCGTTTGTCCCGCAGTGTCTGCATCACGGCAGGCCTTCGTCACGCTGACACTGCGCAGCTGACGCGCACCGTCGACGAGCGATGATATCCGCGCGTCTCTGTTGAGGCATCACATGAAGAAACTTGGATTCATCGGCTCGTGCGCCTTCGGGCTTGTCTTGTGCGGCGTGACCGCTACGGCCCAGGACTTTGGCCGCTATCGAGCGTTCGAACTCGGAAGTGCGGTTGCCACCGTGTCCATGCTGACTGGCGTTGCCGAGTCCGAGCTGAAGCCCCTCCATCAACGTCCCGCTCTTATCCAGGAGCTCACGTGGAGGCCGCGATATGGCGCGGGCCGCTCGCCAGGCGGCGACACTGATTCGGTGGAGCAGATGGTCTTCGATTTCTTTGACGGTCGACTCTTTCGCGTGACTGTGAACTACGACCGCAAGCAGACCGAAGGTTTGACCGACGCCGACATGATCGAGGCGATCTCGATTCTCTACGGCTCCCCAGCCAAGGCGATGGTCGCCAGGGGACGGCAGTTCGCGGCGACGAGCAACGATGACCTGGGCACGCGAATCGCAGAATGGGGGAACGAGAGCAGTTCGGTGGCGCTGCACCGACGGTCCACCTACGCCATCGGTTTCACACTGATGGTGACGGCCGAGCCCGTGGCGGCCCTTGCGCGCACGGCCGTTGCACGAGCCATCGTGCTGGATGCTCGCGAAGCGCCGCAGCGTGAGGCGGCCCGTCAGAAAAAGGAAGCGGATGATCGCCGGGCCGTGGAGGAGAAGGCTCGGTCGATCAATAAACCGATCTTTCGGCCGTGACTCTCGGCTTTTACCGCGAACAAATCATCACAAGGACACTATCAATGACGACGAGCAACGGAACAATCAAACGCATTATGGAAAGAGGTTTCGGCTTCATTACTACATTTGAGGGCACCGAGTACTTCTTCCATCAGTCGGCCTGCGTCGGCACCCGGTTCGACGAATTGCGGCAAGGCCAGGCCGTGTCATTCACGGTGGCTGACGGTCCGAAAGGCCCGCGCGCCGAGAACGTCAACCTGCGGTAAGGCGAAGGATCAGGCCGTCGCGGAGCGACGGCGCGCCTGCCGCTCGTGCTGTGATCTGTGATCGCCGGCATTAGGTGTGGCTCGGGTGGTAACCCGCGAGGTCATCATGGATCCAACGGAAATACAGGCGAGGGCGATCATTGCTGCAGCACTGATCGGGGCAGGGGCGGTCGAGATCCCATCGATCCCTACCGGCGGTGAACGCGTGCCGGATGCGGCAGGAATGCGTCTCCGCGAGCTCACGGACTACGTCTACCGGCTCCTCGCGAGCGAAGCCCCGCATGAGCCGGAGTGAGCCGACGCTGCACATGCGCGGCACTCCCACTGAGCGACGATACGTATCGCACCCGGGCCATCGACACCGGAGTCTTCTGCGGGCGTGTGCAATGCAGCACAGACGCACCGGCGCGCAGATGTGATCCTATCGGGACCGGAGCCCCGGAATCAGCGCCTGAGATACCACAACGACCGAAACGACTCCATGAGTCGCGTGAAAGAAACCTTCATGATCATTTGTGACGAGCCTTCACCATCGCGTCCGAGCGATTGGTGTGCCCAGTGCCATGACCGGTGCGGCACGCAAACGCTTCTCACGTCGATGGTCCGCTATTACCGGTGCTCTCGATGCGGCGGCTCTTGGCAATTCACGCGCGGCCGGGATGGGCTCATCGATCGCTCGTAACGAACGGGTGGGCTGCGTCCTCCACGTATCTCGCCGTCACTCTCATCGCCGAACGGCGCGTTCGCTAAATCGCACCAAGTAGCCCAATGACCAAGAGCACAGTCGGTAACGAATCCACCAGGAGCCCCATCGTGACGGCCCTCCGCGAACTCATCAGCGCGATCGATCGTCGCGTCTCATACGCCGAGCGGCCCGGTGAGATTCGCATTACTCGGGACGCCGCCAAGCTGCGCCGCGAAGCCGTCGCGCAAATCGACTCGCTCACACGCGCTGGCGTGGACGACAGAGTGTTCGACCAAGAACTCGCGGAGGCGATGATGACCGACGACGGCGGACCCTCCGGGGGTGGAACGAACATGCCGATCGTCAGGCCGCGTTCAGAGGGCTGAGTTCACTCGAGTTAGATTCGCGATCCTTCGCGAAGGTGAGCGGTTACCGTGGTCAGACGACGCGCGTTCCAGCTCTGATGGCAGATGCGGCATCGCCAGCTCCCACCGGCATCGAGGGCGCTTACCGTTGCGTCGTCCCGACCATCTCGGCAAGCGTTTTCCTACTCATCACCGACTTGTGCCTGTGTGTTTAGTCTGGAACAGCGCGCCGGACTCGCATTCCCTACACTCGATTGTATGCGGTGGTTCCCGTTGCCAGCGGCTCGCTGCTATGTCGGGTGTCCGCGGTGCGGATCCCCACACGCCTTCGTCACGCTGACGCGGTTCGAGACGCAGTGCTCTTTCTGCCCCATGTGCCGATACCTGTGGGATTCGGCTTACGTGACGGGCATTTCGAAAGACGGTCGACTGTCAACCTGGTGATGACGGCCGGATTTGTCCGGCGCTGGCGCGCACGGTTTATCTGACGCTCGCGGGGTTCAGAGCCGGCACGCTCTCCGATGAATCAATCCGTCGACCGCCTCGCAGAAGCGCTCGTGGTCAAATTCCCACCCGTCGTTCAAATCGAACGCCGCAGCCACCTCGCACATGTCGCGCGATGTGCGCGAACCGGCGCGACGCCACTCGTCGACCTCTGACCGTGCACAGAGTGCGTTGAGCGCCCGCCAACGAATCAACCAGACGAGCGCGCGATTGGCGTCGTTGACGAATGCTCTGCAGGCTGACTCAATCGAGGGCGCGTGGGTCATCTCAAGGTCGCAGACGAACTCCTCGACGCTCAGCGCGACTACGTCACTCGGCCTGGCGGGAAACTCCGTGATGCGCGTCGTCGACGAGACTGGATTTCGGGAATCGAAGGAGTCCATCACCCAACCCTCTTTTCTGCTTTGGTGAGGGCTGGTGGCCACAGGTGGCCGCAGAGCTCAGGAAAGCGCTGGAACAGTCAGTATACGCTCGTAGGCACTGACGAGACCAGACAGTACGCACTTCAGGCGCGAGGGTACGCCACCGGGTCTTCGTCGAAACTGCGCAACGCGTCGTCCTCGGAGTCAGTGGTTTTGAAGACCGTCGCAAGGCGCGTGATCGAGAGCAAATCGACGTTCCTCTTCGTGAGGCGTAGCAGCGTGAGGCCCCCAGTCGTCGTCTTCGCGAGCGAGTTGTGACACGAGACGAGCTGCCCGAGTCCGCTACTATCCATGTACGAGAGCAGTGCAAGATTCAGAATGACTCGGGTCCGGCCCTCACCGATCAGACTGTGCACTTTGTCCTTCAGCACCTCCACGCCATCGTCGAGCGTGAGACGTCCGGCGAGATCGAGAATCGTGACAGTGCCGACCTGCCGCTCGGCCATCTGCATGTTCATGACGGTATCCTGCGTTCTTCGATGCGTTCAGTGTGAATAGCGATATGTCGGCTTCCGCCGGCCCGCGTTCCAGATCTCACCGCAGGCTTCACAGCGCCAATACGTCGATGCCGTGATCGTCTTGCTCGTCGTCATCACTCGAGGTGAGTTGCACTCCGGGCATTTCGTCGGCGGTTCGATGGGCTCTCCAGGAATCGGTTGTCGTTCGCGGAACATGTTGGGTCTCCTCGAAAGCACACGCGCGGAATACGTGCACCATGCTGCTGGAGCGTCTCGCCGCTCTTCACCTTCGTCATCCGCAGATGCGCGGTCAGGCGTCGACAGCTGTGCGACGGCAAAGCCGGTTGCGCAGAGGAGTCCGTCGGGTAGGGCGTGTCGTGCGTGCCGACACCCTCCGCATAGCGTCTCCTCTGAGTCGACCTGATCGATGTCAGGCGCTTCGATGAGACTGGAGGGGCGCAGCCGGGTGCTGCGAGCACAGCTCAGGAAAGCAGGTACTGGCAGCAAGCCTATCACACGCGGGTCGAGCGAGAACCACAATGTTCGGCGTAGCGGAGGCCTGCGAAGGCGAGAAGAGTGCTATAGTGATGAGAGCTTCTGACAGCTGCGCTTTCCGGCCTCCGCATCAGATCCGAGCCGAGCCTCTCGCCTCTCCTGCGTTTCGTCGCCGAGCATTCTGCTCGAGCCTGCCATCAGATCCAGACGCATCCTTCGAGATGCAGGAGTCGTTTCATGAGTACAAAGCTGTACGTCGGTAATCTGCCGTACGAAGCCACCGAGTCCGATCTTCAGACGCTGTTCGAGAGCGCGGGTCAGGTGAGCACCGTCAACATCATTCGAGACCGTGCCACTGGTCAAGCGCGGGGATTCGCCTTCGTCGAGATGAACGATGCCGAGAGTGCACAGCGTGCGATCAGCGAGCTCGACAAGCATCAGTACGGCGGCCGGAGTTTGACGGTCAACGAAGCCAAGCCGATGGCGTCACATGGCAGCAGCGGCGGTGGGTTCGGCGGGCGTCAGCGTCGCGAATCGCGCTGGTAAACCGCGCGATCTGAGTCCTCAGGGTGCACGCGCAGCAATAGGCGCGCGCGTGCGCCCGATCTGCCCGACCGCATGTCTGCAGGCTGGGCGTCCTCCACATTCGCAAGAGCAGTCACGGCGACGGCTACCGCTTTCGGACGCCGTGGCACAGCGAATGTCTGACGGTATTGACCAGCCCTGACCGTCAGAATCTCAATCGCAGACCGACACCAGTAATGAGACCTCCGGCTTCGACCTCGGCCTCTCGGTCCTCGTCGATCGGGAGATGGAGTGTCGCGCGCGACAGCATGACTTTGGCACCGATGCCAATCTGCCGAGTGAAGAAGAAGGCGGCATCGCCACCGATGTTGAAGCCGATGCGAGTCTTCGTTGCTGTCAACGTTTCCGACGTCGCGAACTGCGCGGCGTCGTAGGGGTACTCCTGTGCGTAAGTGAAGTCGGACACGATTCGCTGGCTGACCCGGAACAGCGACGGACCTCCAACAACAGCGAGCTGAACCCGTGGATGCACTGGCCAAGCGGCTCTCAACTCTGCGTGCAACGCCAGCTCTTCGCGCGTCATGCCGCTGATGTCGGTATCGATGTTTCTCGGCCTTGCGAAGAAGAACGGGTGCGGAATCGTTGCGCTGAACGCTACGGGCGTGGACGCAGTCGAGCGTTCCACGGACCCGCCGATTCCGAACGTTGGTGACAGCATCACGCCGCCACCTCCGGAGAAGCCTTTGAGAGACTTGAGGGTATAGGCCGTCTCAAATTGGCCGTCCTCCGCACTCTCGCGAAACAGGACCGTCTCTCGAAAGTCATTCGACGTCGCGTTGAACACACGATTGATCGACAGAAGCCCCTCGATAGGCGTCCGCCTGCGTGGTGCTGGTCGATCGCTACGGCGAGCTGAATCCGTGCGTCCGGTTCCCGCCAGTTCGCTCGGTGGATCACCGCGAATCGTTTTTGCGGGAATGCGGCTGACGTCACCGGCGATTCGAACTTGAGAGCGTGCGATCATGCCACGCTCGCCATGTCCACCGAGCGATGCGGGGATGATCACCTCGTACCATCGGCTCGATTGAGCTGTGACCTCCAATTGGGTTCCCAGTGAGGCCGTCGCAGCGGCCACAGTGACGTCCGTGCGCCAGATCACCGCACCATCAACAACGACGCTTCCTGTCGTGGACGTTTGCGCGAAGACATTCAGAGCTGTCGTGAGTGTTGCGACGACAGTGACGCAGACAACAGTGAAGGTTCTCGGCATCATCACAACACCCCTACCGCTGTCCATGCCTCGGTGACGGCGCGTTCTACTGCACTGCCCGCACCGTAGAGATCACGAGCTGCCTGAATGGTTGCGGCGCGTGCCGTCGTAAACCGCGCGTTGGCCGGAAGCATAGTCGTAAATGCGCGATAGAACACTTTTTCGATCTGTTCGCGATTGGCTGCCCCCACTCCCGTGACATTCAGACCGGAGGTGCGGTGTCGCCCGCCTTCAATCGCGAGGTAGAAAGCGTGGTTCGGGATCCCCGAGTTGGTGTGAACGCCGCCGTTGTCCTCCAACGTTCGCACGAATTGA
>JBKPRH010000235.1:0-27306 GCA_046765795.1 Acidobacteriota bacterium
GATCTACTACGGCGACTACGACGGTGCGAATCCACGCAGAGTCACGGTAAGCCGCCGGCTCAACCTTAATCCGTCCTGGTCACCAGATGCGCGAGCTCTGGCGTACACGACTTTCCGTCCTAACCCTGACGTTTTTGTGTCGCTCATCTATCAGGGCGTGTTGCAGAACCCAACGAAGGGTGTAGGGACGAACTACCTTCCGGTTTTCTCGCCAGACGGCAAACAGATCGCCTTCATGTCCGGACGAGACGGAAATCCTGAGATTTACGCAATGAACGTCGACGGTAGCAACCTCCGCCGCCTTACGAATAACCAGGCCGGCGACTCGAGCCCGACCTGGTCGCCGAGTGGCTCACAGATTGCCTTCACCTCGGACCGCACAGGTAAGGCACAGATCTACGTCATGAACAGCAGCGACGGCTCAGGTGTGCGTCGGCTCACTGTTAATGAATCCGAAGCTGATCGGCCGACCTGGTCGCCCCCGCCCTTCAACGAGATCGCATACGCCGCCTCGACCGGGCCGGGGTACGACATCAAAGTGCTCGAGGTTTCCACGGGCAACGTTCGACCGCTGACCTTCGGCGAAGGTTCCAACGAGGGTCCGGCATGGGCCCCAGGCGGACGGCATCTGGCGTTTACGTCGACGCGCGCGGGGGGACGAACTCAGGTGTTTACGATTGGCCGCGATGGGCGCGGCCTACGGCAGATCACGCGCGAGGGTAACAACCAAACGCCAGCGTGGTCGAATTAGAAAGTGAAGTCTTATTGAGGAAGCACATGCGAGATATGAGGAACACGACGATCGTAGTCGCGGTCACATTGGCCATCGCCGTCACCGCCGCGTGCGGCAAGAAGAAGCCCGTCACGGGGCCACAGCCTCCGCCCGCTGAAGAAGCCGCGGTAGTGCCACCGACTCCTCCACCTCCAACAGAGCGCGTCGAGGACAAAGTACCGGTCGCTGCAGGCCTCCCCGTCGATTCGATTACGAACAAATCGCTCGACGACCTCAACCGGGACTCCCCGTTGAAGCCCGTGTTCTTCCGGCTCGACAGTGCGGAACTGGACGAGTCGGGTCGCTCGATCGCATCGGCCAATGCGCAAGTCCTCAAGAAGTACGGAACGTGGGGAATCACCATTGAAGGGCATTGCGACGAGCGTGGAACGGCCGAGTACAACCTCGCTCTTGGCGAACGTCGGGCCGTCGCGGTGAAGACCTACCTGTCGTCGCTCGGTGTTTCTCCGGAACGGATCCGTGTTGTAAGTTACGGGAAGGAGTTCCCGTTCGACATGGGTCACTCCGAGGACGCATGGTCCCAGAATCGACGTGGCCATTTCGTCATCACGTCGAAGTAGAGTGTTGAGAGACGGCATGCACATGAACCTCGTTCGATCGACGCTTGCACTCGCGGTACTCGCGATGGCCGTTCCGGCAGTCGCGCAGAACCGCGAGCACCAGCAAATGAGCGCTGAGCTGCGTATGCTGCAGGAGCAGTCGCAGCAGCTCGCGCTCACGCTCGCGCAGATCGGCGATGCGCTCAAGGCACTGAACGCGCGGCTCGACGCCTCCGACAAGGAGGCGCAGCAGCGCTTCGCGGATCAGAAACTCCTGATTCAGAAACTCAGCGACGATGTCAGCGCCGTTCGCGAGCGTTCGCAGGACACCGATACACGGCTGCGCAAGGTGGCGGATGAAGTTGAGGCGCTCCGAACGACCCTTACTTCGCTGCCTTCGATGCTTTCGGGGGCGGCACCGTCGCCGTCTCCGGAGACAAGTGCAGTCGATCCGACTGCCCCAAGCGCTGTGACACCGCCCGCGTCTCAGACATCAACGCTCGGGCTCTCACCGTCGCGCATGCTCGACACGGCCAAGAGCGATTACTTCTCCGGGTCATACGCGAGCGCCGTGAGTGGCTTCGAGTCGTTACTGAAGACATTCCCAACCAGCGAGGCCGCTGCCGAAGCGCAGTTCATGCTCGGCGAGACCTACTCGCAGCAGAAGCGCTATGCGGAAGCAGTGAACGCCTATACGAACGCGATTCAGAGATTCCCACGCTCGATGTGGGTGCCCGAGGCGTACTACAAGCGAGGCAAGGCGCAGGAATCTCTCGGCACGCCTGAAGCGGCGCGTGCGTCGTACGAGATGCTGCTCAAGACCTATCCGGATACCCCGAGCGCCGGACTGGCGAAGCAGGCGCTCGATCGACTAGGGCGTCAGGCCGCAGCGCCGCGCCCGTAGGGGGCAACGCACGCGTCGCCCTCGCCCGGTGAGATCGTGACCTCCCCTGTCACGAAAACCCTGTAAAGTGTCGGTGGAGAGGCAGAGCCTGCGGGCTCGGCCTCACATGGCACGGCCGCAGTTACTGCAGCCGTAGGGGCGAAGAACGCTCGCCCGAAAGGACAAGACATGGGAAGCGTAAACAAGGTCATTCTCGTTGGGAATCTGGGTCGCGATGCCGAGCTTCGCTACACTCCAGGCGGTGCGGCAGTCTCAACGCTGAATCTCGCCACAACTGAGGTCTGGAACGATCGCAACAATCAACGCCAGGAAAAAACGGAGTGGCACCGCGTGGTGCTGTGGGGCAAGCCAGCCGAGAGCCTGCAGGAGTACCTCACCAAGGGCAAACAGATCTACGTCGAGGGCAAGCTGCAGACACGCCAGTGGGATGACAAGGACGGCAACAAGCGCTACACGACGGAGATCAAAGCCGACCGCGTCACATTGCTGGGCGGTGGCGGTGGTGGTGGCGGCGGCCGCAGCAGTGGCGGCATGGACCGCGGGGGCTCACATGGACCCGTCGACGAACCGCCGATGGAGCCAATGACCGACGACGATATTCCGTTCTAAGAATGCTGGGGACGCGCGTGCGCGTCCCTACGTTCCCTGCCGTCCGTACCGATCCTCGAGGCGCACGACATCATCCAGTTCAGGCGTGGAGACTTCGAAGACATCGGAGTCCTCAATGGCCGTCATGCGATGCACCGTCGTCGGGGAAACATGTTGGGTGTCCCCCGCCTTCATCTCTCGCTTGGTCAGCACACCATCGATTTCGATCTCGTACAACAGCCTGCCTGAGTACAAGTAGATCGTCTCGTCTTTGATGTTGTGGTATTGCAGGCTCAACGCATGGCCAGCGTTGACGTGCAGAATCTTGCCGACGTATCGATCGGTCTTCGCCCACCAGATCTCATAACCCCAGGGCTTCTCGACGCGCTTCACCGTGAAGGTACTCATGATCCGCCTATCGCGTCGCCTCTGCCTGCGAAGCAAACGCGTCGTTCAGGAAACGCTCGATCTCCTCGACCGTACCGAGCGTCAGCACGCGCGCGGCCAGGCGCGCCATCTGTCCGACGTTTGTCTCACGAACGACCCGCCGTGCCACCGGCAACGCACCCGGCGTCATACTGAATTCGGTCAATCCACAACCGATCAACAGCCGCAGTAAGAGCGGATCTGACGCCATTTCGCCGCATACCGACACCGGAATCGCTTCACGCACCGCTGCGCGCCGAACCTGCCGGAGCAGACGCAGCACGGCCGGATGGAGCGGTTGATACCGATCGGACACACGCTCATCGGTGCGATCGACCGCCAGCGTGTACTGAATGAGATCGTTGGTGCCGATCGTGAAGAAGTCCACCTCAGGGGCGAGCAGTGAGGCCGTGAATGCCGCCGACGGCACTTCGATCATGATGCCCACCGGCAGCGCAGGCGCATCGATCCCCCGCGCGGTCAGCTCGGCTCGCGCCTCATCCAGGAGCGCACGGGCCTCTCGCACTTCGTGCAGCGAGGAGACGAACGGGAACATCACCCGCAATTGCCCGTGAGTGGCCGCTCGCAGCAACGCCCGCAACTGCGTCTTAAAGATCGCTGGCTGGGCCAGGCCAAACCGGATGCCGCGCAATCCGGCGTGGCCGCTGCGCGGCTGATCCGGGAACCATCGCGCGTCAAGGGCAGCGTCCACGAGCGGGCGCGCCAGCTGGCGCTCGTCGATATCGAACGTGCGAATTGTGACCGGCGCCGGAGCCATTCGCTCCACGAGTTGGCGATAGACGTGATACTGCTCGTCCTCGGCGGCCATGTCCGGCGGACCACCGACCAGCATGAACTCCGATCGGTACAATCCGATGCCTTCCGCCCCAGCGTCGAGCGCCGTCGCAACGTCATCGGACCGCTCGATGTTGGCCGCAAGGATCACTCGAATACCGTCTGCGGTCTCGAGCGGGCCCTCGCTCTGTTTCACCGAGACGTGGACACGGTGGCGACGCGACGCGAGTTCGGCATCTTGATACAGGTCTGGCGTCGGGTCGATGATGACTTCCCCACTCTCGCCGTCGAGGATCACTGATGCCCCGGGCGGCAGATGACGACTGACGTCGTGCAAGCCGACGACCGCGGGCACGCCAAGCGATCGCGCGAGGATCGCGGTGTGATACGTGCGACTTCCAGCATCGGTCGCAAACCCGCGAATTTTTGTCCAATCGAGCTGGGCAACGACCGACGGAGTGAGCTCGTCGGCGATCAACACGCACGGCGTGTCGAGATCCTGCAGACGATCGCGCGGCCCGCCCCGGTCTTCTCTCAAGTTGAGACGAAGACGTCCGGCGACGTCGTGCACGTCACCCTTGCGCTCGTGGAGATACCGATCATCGATGTCGTCGAAGACCGCGGATAACTCGTCGAGCGCGCGCTGGACCGCCCACTCGGCGTTGACCCGTTCGTCGCGCACCACCGCCGCGGCCCGGCCTATCAGCGCCGGATCGTCGAGCATGAGCAGCTGCGCGTCGAAGATCGACGCCACGTCGGCCCCTTTCAGCTCGGCGATGCGATGCCGGATCTGCTCGAGTTGCTCGCGAGACCGTTGCCGCGCGCGATCGAGCGCCGACAATTCCCGCGCGACGCGATCGATGGCAATCGGGAACCGGATCACCTGCGTGCGCTGAATGGCGACCAGGGCGGGACCGACAGCCACGCCCGGTGACACACCAATACCTTTTAGACGCTCCATTCCTCACCAAATCCTGACTCAACGAGCTGCACGAGCGCGTCAACGGCGGCCTGCTCGTCCACACCAGCGGCTTCAACCGTGATCGCCGTACCGCGAGCCGCGGCCAGCAGCAGAATGCCCATGATGCTCTTGCCGTCCATTACCTTGGCGTCGCGGATGACGCGAATCTGTGACTCGAAGCGCGTCGCGAGATGGACGAACTTCGCCGCGGCCCGGGCGTGCAGCCCGAGTTGATTCACCACGGTGACGGTGCGGCTGATCATCGTTCCTGCGCTCAGGTCTTCTCGCCGCGAAGCAAATCCGAGGCGACCCAGATCGCGTTCCGTCCGTGCTCGCGCATCTCCCGCGCCGATGCAAGCAGATCCGACTGCTCGGGCAGATTCGCGAGCTTGATCAGCATCGGCAAATTCACGCCGGTGATCACTTCCACCTTCCCCGGTGCCAGAAAACTCATCGCCAGGTTCGAGGCCGTGCCTCCGAACATGTCGGTGAGGATCAGTACGCCGGCGCCCTCCTCGACGCGCGCGATCGCCTGTTCGATCTCAGCCCGCGCATCCTCGGTGTCGTCGTGCCAGCCGATCGAGACAGCGGCGAAACGCGGGAGATCGCCGACGATCGTCTCGGCCGCATTCAATAGCTCCGTGGCCAGCTGACCGTGCGTAACAACGACGACGCCAATCATGGTCTTTCGTCACGAATCACGATGCTTCACCCGGAGCCGGACATTTTTCGCTCCAGCCAGAGACTTTTTCAAGGCCTCGGCCACCATGACCGACCGATGTTGACCTCCCGTGCAGCCGATGGCGACGGTCAGATAACTCTTCCCCTCCTGAACGTACTGCGGCAGCGCAAAGTTCAGGAACGTCGTCAGACGATCGATGTACTCCCGAGTGGCTGCGTGGCGTCGCATGAACCGCACGACTTTCGGATCACGTCCGGTCAGCGGCCGCAACCGATCGACAAAGTGCGGGTTCGGCAGACAGCGCACATCAAACACCAGATCCGCATCGAGCGGCGGTCCGTGCTTGAACCCGAAGCTGACCAGATTGACCACCATCTCCGAGCGCGGACGATCGGTTTGCGTCATGCGCATGAAGACATCGCGCAGTTCGTGCACGGTCAGGTTGGAGGTGTCGATGATCAAATCGGCCAGGGCCCGGATACGCGACATCTTCCGGCGCTCCTCGTCGATCCCTTCGGCGACGGATCGGTCGGGCGCCAGCGGATGCGGTCGCCGGGTTTCGCTGAATCGGCGCACCAGCGACGAGCGGTTGGCCTCGAGGAAGATGAGACGAGGCTCGACACCGGGCGTCGACTTCAGTTTCCGGTATACCTTCGGAAACTGCTTGAGGAATCCACCTTCACGCACATCGACGACGATCGCGACGCGCTCGAGACCAGCATCGCCGCGGCTGGCCAGCTCCGCAAAGGTCGGAATGAGCTGGCTCGGTAGGTTATCGACGCAAAAATAACCAAGGTCCTCGAGCGCTCGAATGGCGTGCGTCTTTCCCGACCCGGACAGTCCCGTGAGGATGACGAACCGGTGGGTCGTGCGCAATCGCGACGGCGTCTTGTCGGACGCCTTCATGAATCCTCTCCTGGCTCGCCGTCTTCATCCGCCACAGCGTCAACTTCGGCCGCGCGGAGTTGCTGCTCGAGCCGTGTGGCCAGATCGCGCGCGGCGTTGAGCCCGCGCGACCGCAACAGCTGATTCCGGGCTGCCACTTCGACGAGGATGGCCAGGTTCCGTCCGGGAGCGACCGGCATGCGGATGAGAGGAATCTTGACGTTGAACAACTCGAAGACATTCTCCTCGAGGCCCAGTCGATCGTATTCGCGATCGGGATCCCAGCGTTCCAGCCTGACCACCAGTTCGACGCGCTTCGATGTCCGCGTCGACGCCACGCCGAAGAGATCGCGGATGTTGATCACCCCAAGACCACGCACTTCCATGTGATGCCGGGTCAGCTCTGGGCACGTTCCGATCACCGCCGTCTCGCCGCGCCTGCGTACTTCGACCGTGTCGTCGGCGACAAGCCGATGTCCACGGACGATCAGGTCGAGCGCGCATTCGCTCTTGCCGATGCCGCTGTCCCCGACGATCAGGACGCCCAGCCCGAGAATGTCCATCAGCACGCCGTGCATCACCTCTCGAACGGCGAGCGCATCGTCGAGGAGCGTGGCGATCTTGGCGATCGCAATCGGCGTTGCAACAGTCGTGCGCAGCACTGGCACTCGGTGCGTGTCGGAGGCCGCGAGCAGATCGGCAGGAGCCCGGCCACCGCCGGTGATCAGCACGCACGGAATCTCGTGCGCGAACATCGCGCTGAGCATGGCCACCCGGGCGTCGTGATCGAGGCCCTCGAGGTAACTCATCTCGCTTTCGCCGAACACGAGGATCCGCGCCGGCCGAAGATACTCATGGAAGCCAGCAAGCGCGAGCCCGGTCTTCTGGATATGAGGGCTGGAGATGGATCGATCGAGGCCGCCGTGTCCGCTCAAGAGCTCGAGCGGAAGACCGATGGCGTCCGAGCGGCTCTGCAGAAGCCGCTCCACCGTCAACGACGGCGTCGAGGTGTGCTGCTGCTCAACGCTCACGGTGTGAGACAGATCACCGTTCCGGCTCGTTGAGTCCGAGATTGCCGTCGGGACGCCGATACAACACCGTGACCGCGTCGCTTGCCGAGTTGCGGAACACGATCACGGCGTCGCTGCCGTCACCGATTTCCGCGGCGGCATCTTCGATGGACATCGGCTTCACGGCGTAGCGACGAGCGCGAATGATGCGTCGCCCGTTCGCCGGCGCGGCCGGACGCGCGGCAACCGCGCCAGCCTCGGCAACGGCGGGTGTCCGCCGCCGGCGTCCGCTCCACTTGCCTTTGAGCTTTTCGATCTGCCGCTCGATCCGCTCGGCGGCCATGCCGATGGCCACGTCCGGAGTGGCCCCGGTGCCTTCACCGCGAAGGAAATGCTCGCGTTTGACGTGGAGATCGATCTCGGCGCGCACGCGTCCGCGTTCCTTGGTGAGCGCGACGTGTGCCGACAGCGCGCTGTTGTTGAGGAGCCGGACCGCGTGAGCCAACCGCTGCTCTGCGAACTTCCGAGTGGACGCCGAGACCGTAAAGTGCCGTCCGGTGATGTCGAGGCGCATGGCGATACGCACCGGCCAGAGCCGAGAGCCGCGAGCCCTAGCTAATAGAGAACCTTGCGTTGATTGGAGGTCGGGATCTTCAGTTCTTCCCGATACTTGGCGATCGTGCGCCGCGCCAGCTCGAGACCCTCGCGCCGCAGCATGCTCACGATCTTCGAATCGCTCAACGGCTTCTTCGGATCCTCCTGCTCGATGATCTTGCGGATGCGCTGCTTGATCGTCACCGAGGAGACCGCGTCTCCATAGTGGCTGCTGATGCCGCTGTGGAAGAAGTACTTCATCTCGAACACGCCTTGCGGCGTGTGCATGTACTTGTTCGTGACCACGCGGCTGACCGTCGATTCATGCATGCCGATGTCGTTGGCGACATCGCGCAGCACGAGCGGACGCAGATATTCGATACCGTGATCGAGGAAATCGCGCTGGAAATTGATGATGCTCGACGCCACTTTGTGGATCGTCTTCTGGCGCTGCTCGACCGACTTGATCAACCACAACGCCGAGCGGAACTTGTCCTTCACGTAGGCGCGCGTCTCGTCGGTGTTCTCGGGTGCGGTCTTATCCATCAGCCGCCGGTACACCGGGCTGATGCGGAGCTGCGGCAGCCCTTCCTCGTTGAGCAACGCGACGTACTGCTCCTCGATCTTCACGATGTAGACATCGGGGATCACGTACTGCGACTGCGACGGGTTATAGCGGCTGCCAGGCTTGGGATCGAGATGGCGAATCAGCTCGATGTGCTGCTTGAGATCGTCGATCGATAGTCCGAGCTTACGCGCGAGCTCTGGCACCTGATGGTTCTGCAGGAGCCGCATGTGCTCGGTCACGATGCGCTCGGCGGGTGTGCCAGTCATGCCCAGGTGACGCAACTGCAACAGCAGGCACTCCTGCAGGTCGCGTGCGGCGACGCCAATGGGATCGAAGCTCTGGACCAGCGCCAGCGCGCGTTCGACGTCCTCGGTCGGCCAAGGCCCCATGCCTGAGACGTCGTCAACGGTCGCAACGAGATACCCGTCGTCGTCGAGGTTGCCGATGATGGCCTCGCCAATCTCGCGCAGGAGCGGGTCGTCGGTCTGCATCGACAGCTGCCAGAGCAGATGACCAGCCAGGGACTGTCCCGTCGAGAGCGTGTTCTCGATCGGCGGGAGCTCCTTGACCTCAGTCGGCGTACGCGGGCGATAGCCGTCGTCGAGGTAGTCGCCGAAGAAGTATTCGTAGTCCTGGTCGTCCCAGGTGTCGCCCTTCTCTTTGTCCTTCTTCTCTTCCTGCTTTTCCTGCGTCTGTTCGACGGGCTGAAGCTCTTCCGTCGGTACTTCCTCGAGCATCGGATTCTCGACCATCTCCTGATTCAGGAGCTCCGACAGCTCGAGCGTGGACATCGGCAGGAGCTTGATCGCCTGCTGAAGCGACGGCGTCAGAATGAGCTTCTGAACGAGTTTGGTGTGGAGTTTCTGCGAGATCGCCATGCTTCAGTTGCCGAGAATCATCTTAGTCCAACCGGAAGTCGGCCCCCAGATAAATCCGGCGTACGTCCTCATCCGCGGCAAGCACGTCGGGGGTGCCATTACGGAAGATCACGCCGTCGTGCACGATGTACGCGCGGTCGGTGATCCGCAGCGTTTCGCGCACGTTGTGGTCCGTGATCAGCACTCCGATGCCCCGTTCCTTCAAGTGAAACACGATCTTCTGAATATCCGTCACCGCGATCGGATCGATGCCCGCAAACGGTTCGTCAAGCAGAATG
Organism: Acidobacteriota bacterium; assembly: GCA_046765795.1. Classification (GTDB taxonomy): domain Bacteria; phylum Acidobacteriota; class Vicinamibacteria; order Vicinamibacterales; family UBA2999; genus Gp6-AA40. The sequence goes on from JBKPRH010000235.1 coordinate 9,902, forward strand.
AACCGCGGCGACATCACCAGCGCTCGCGTGATCTCCGCCCGTCGCCGCTCACCACCTGACAACGTGTGTGCCGGCGCCTTCGCGAGCGGCGTCAAATTCAACTCGGCGAGCAACTCCGCGAGCCGCTCTTTTCGCTGCGCTCGATCCAGATCGAGCGTCTCGAGAATGCCGAGGATGTTCTGCTCCACCGTGAGCCCGCGGAAGATCGACGGCTCCTGCGGCAGATAGCCAATGCCCTTCCGCGCCCTCACATACATCGGCGCGTCGGTCACATCCTCGCCATTCAAGATCACGCGGCCCGAATCCGGACCGGTCAGACCGACGGTCATGTAGAACGTCGTCGTCTTACCTGCGCCGTTCGGTCCGAGTAAGCCCACGATTTCGCCGGAGCCTACTTCTATACTGACGCCCCGCACGACCGTACGGCCCCCGTACGACTTCGTGAGCTCTTGCGTGCGCAGCGTAGATGACATCGCGTGGCGAGGTGATCGAACGGACTGCTAACAGCGGCTCAGCGGGACGACGGAGGCGCGCATGATGTCATCTGCGTCTCGGTGCGGTTCTGGTCGTTGCCGTCAACACTGATGGTATCGGTCGACTTGTAGAAGGTCAACGTTCGGCCGACCGTCTCACTACACGTCACGGCGCCTGATGCCGCCGTTTTTACGTCGGTGACTTTCACGCGCGTCGTGCCCGTCGCCGACATCACATAGCGCTCTTCACTCGCGTAGTACGTCAGCCGCGATCCCACCGCTGTCCGCTTGTCCAGTTTCAGCGTCACCCCCGTATACCCCTCGAGGCGCTCGACCTTGTTCCCTTCCTTGGCGAGCACGATTTCGATTCGCTCGCCACGGAGGTCGCCCTGAGGACCACTCAATTGCGCATCACGTACCGGGACTGCACGGCGCGAATCCGTTGGCGCCCCGCTTCGGGCTCCGGCAGAGCCAGCGCCCCTCTCGGTTGTCGGTGGAATCGTAGCGCCGCTATAGGTCACGAGTCGCTTTTCATCGTCATAGCGGATCTCATTGCCGTTGCCGGATGACAGCCCTGTGTCGAGTTCGAGCGTGGATTTCGCCGATCCGGCCGCCACGAGATTGTTCTTCTGCTGGTCGAGGGTGATTGTGTCGGCTCGTATCGTCGTGCTCCCCTGCCACAGCGTCGCGCCGCCGCGATACACCGCCTGACCGGCCTGACCGCGATAGTCGAGCGCATTGGCGTTGATGTTCGCGACCTGGTCCTGCTTCAGCAGTCCAGGGATGGCGACGCCACTACTGGCCGAGTCACGAGCCTGACCGCCCTTCTGTGGCGCGAGCGTCGTTTTCACTTCTGTCGCGGAGATCTGCCGACCTTCGAGACCGACATCGATCATCCGTGCATCAATGGAAATCTGATCGACGGACACGTGAGGCGGCCCACCCGCGTCGGTGCCTCGTAACGTGATCTTGTTCGCCTTGGGCTGATAGCTGATCTCCGCCGCCCGCGCGCTCAAGCCCTGATCTTCGAACGTGACGCGTTCCTTGAATGTCGCATCGCTGATCGCGTCATCGACGAGCATCGCGGTAAGTGACTGAGCGCGAACGACGCGGTCCATGGCGCCGCGCTTACCGGCCTCACGGTACTCGACCTTCCCTCGGAAGTCTGTCGCGGTCAGCCCACGGCCCGCTTCGCCAGTTCCCTCGAGCGTGTCCGCGCTGATGCTGCCTGCGGGCGTATCCCCCGACGCCGGAAGATCCAGGCGGACCTTGTCGCGTCCGACGAGGGCGACGATCGCCCCGTCAGGCGCAAGACGGACCTCGAGCGATTCACCGACGATCTGCCGGCCGGGCCCCGACGAGCTCTTCATCGCCACACCGGCGCCGCCATTCAGCACCACGCGTTCGAGTGCCTGTCCGTCATCGCTGTAATCCATGTCGATGTCGCGTGCCGACATCGAATCGATCGATGCGCCACCGGTGACGCGGGCGTTGTTGCGCAACTCGAGGTATTGAACGATCTGTTCGTCGTCTGAAAGGCGCGTCAGCACGTGATCGGCATCGATGACCTGTTGATTGCGAAGCACGTGCGCCTGACCGTCCAGTGTCAACGTGTTCTGCTGACGATCGAGGACCGCGGTCCCGGCGTTGAAATCCGTCGTCGGCTGACCCTTGTCGTCCGACATGTTCACTTTGGCCTGTTCGGTGATCGTCAGAATGTCCCTGGTCTGGTCGTACGTCGCGTTGCCGCCAGAGCCAGTCATGTGGCCTTTACTGAACGCGATCGCGCCAGGCGCACGCACGATGCTGTCGTCCTGGTTGTGTGACGCGCGATCCGTCGTCATCTCGAACCCGTCACTGACTTTGAGCCTGACGTGGCCCGCGAGCTGGCGTTCGCGCTGATCCTTACCCGCAGTCGCTTCGTCGGCGGTCACGACATAGGCCCGCCCGTCGGGCTTGTTGACGGTGATGGTCACCTCGAACATCTTTTGCGAGCCGTCGTCGTATGCGAGCGACCGCGCAAACTTGATGGAAAAGTCGCGCTCACCGGCGCGCAACCGCTGAGCCTCTCCTTGCTGCACCTCGAACTGCGCCTTGGGATCGGTACGCGGCGCCGCTGCAGGTGCGGTCGCGGTGCGACGCTCACCAATCGACTGATAGACGACGACCGCGACGGCCACGCCGAAGATCGCCAGGACGATCCGTGCGCGCTTCTGCCAGGTGCCCATTACTGTCCAGAATAATCAGTTTTCGGGCGCCTTGAAATCGGCAATCGAGAGCTGCAGGTATCGCTCACCTTCCCAGGTATCCTGCTCGAGCGAAAAGGCCAGGTCGATGGCCGTCTTGTGCCCGGCGACGAATTCCTCGCGCTCCGACGCCCGCCAGGCGATCCCGCGCATGACACGGCCGTCCTGACGGAAGGCCATCTTGAGGTGCCGTTCTTTGACGCGCCGCGGTCCATCGACGATCTCGACCCCGCTGGTTCGAAAGATCGGCCGGGGGTTGCCGGCGCCGAACGGAGCCAGCGAGGTGAGCTCAGACGCCATCTGCTCGTCGATCGATCGAAACCCGAGTGTTCCATCGATCCAGATCCTCGGACGCAGGTCGTCGGGCTGTAGGCAACCGTCGGCATAGTCGTTCACGCGGGCGCGCAGCTCTCGCACACGTTCAGACGCCATCGTCAGCCCAGCGGCTTGCTTGTGCCCACCGAACTTGCTCATGACGTCGGCGCATGACTCCAGCGCTGCAAGCATATTGAACGACGGAATGCTGCGGCACGACCCGTGGGCCACGTCGCCATCGGTCGAGATCACGATCGCCGGCCGATGGAACGCGTCCACCAGCTTGGAGGCGACGATGCCGATGACACCGCGATGCCATCCCTCGCCGCCGACGACGATCACTGTGCGGGAACCGATCTCGAGGTCGGTCTCAACCGCCTTGCGCGCCGCGGCCACGATGTCGGCTTCCTCGTGCTGACGACGGATGTTCTCGGTGTCGAGCTGCTGCGCGAGCTCCCGCGCTTCCTCCCGCATCGCTTCGTCCGAGGCCAATAGCAGCCGGGCGGCGATGTCAGGTGAGCTCATTCGTCCTGCGGCGTTGACCCGTGGGGCGAGCACAAAGCCGATGTGATAGCTGTCGATCTCCTTGCCGATGAGACCGCAGACGTCGAGGAGCGATCGCAACCCGACCTTGTGCGGTCCGCGTGAGAGCATCTCGAGACCAAGCTTCGCGATCACGCGGTTCTCGCCCTGCAGCGGGACGACATCGGCGAGCGTGCCTATGGCGGCGACCTTCACAAACGCCGGAAGCCAACTCGTATGCCCGGTCCTGATGCACAGGGCCTGGACCAGCTTGAGCGCCACGCCGACGCCCGCGAGGTTCTTGTCGGGATACGAGCAGTCGTGGCGCTTCGGATTGATCACCGCCAGGGCCTGCGGCAACTCCGTGTCTGGCTCGTGGTGATCGGTGATGATCAGATCGACACCCAGTTCGCGAGCGCGGGCGGCCGCCTCCACGCCGCGAATGCCGCAGTCCACCGAGATGACCAACGCGACGCCGAGTGCGTGAAGGCGTTCGATGGATGCCGGCTGCAAGCCATAACCGTCCCGCAGCCGCTCGGGGATGAAGTGCGTCACATCAGCGCCGAGCAACTCGAGGGCACGACGGAGAATGACCGTGGAGGTGACACCGTCCACGTCATAGTCGCCGTGGATGGCGATGCGCTCCTTGTTCTCGATCGCGCGGAGGATGCGATCGACGGCCGCGGGTAGATCGGTGAGCCGGTGCGGATCGAGCAGATCGTCCAGCGACGGAAAGAGGAAGCGCCGCGCGCTCAACGGATCGTCGAGGCCTCGAATCGACAACAGCCGCGCCGTCACCGGCGACACGCGCAGTTCGTGCGATAACCGCGCGACGACGGCATCGTCGCAACGGAGTGATTCCCAGATCCGATCAGCTTTCGGCAAGTCCTACGTTCCCCATCGTGCGCCACTTGTCATAGCGCGCCTGGAGCCGCGCTTCGGAGGTCATCGTTGACGAATTCGCCAGCGCCCGGCCCAACGCCGTGTCCAGCATCGTGGCCGCGAGCTCGTGGTTCGTGTGTGCGCCGCCACGAGGCTCTGGAATGATCTCGTCGATCAGTTTGAGCCTCTGCAGATCGACAGCCGTGAGCTTCAGCGCCTCGGCGGCTTCGACTTTCCTGCCCGAGTCGCGCCACAGAATCGCCGCACACCCTTCAGGCGGGATGACGCTGTAGATCGCGAACTCGTGCATGAGGATGCGATCGCCGACAGCGAGACCCAGTGCGCCGCCGCTGCCGCCTTCACCGTGCACGATGACGATGATCGGCGTGTCGAGCGCCGCCATCTCACGCAAGTTCAGCGCGATCGCCTCCGAGATGCCGCGCTCCTCCGACTCGATGCCGGGATAGGCGGCCGGTGTGTCGATAAATGCGATGACCGGCCGGCGGAACTTCTCGGCCAGCTTCATCGCCCGCAATGCCTTGCGGTATCCCTCGGGCTTCGCGTAGCCGAAGTTCCTGTAGATCTTCTGCTTCGTATCACCGCCGCCCTTGTGATGGCCGACGATGAGGACCGGTTCGTCTCGATAGTTGGCGAACCCCGCGACGATGGCGTGATCGTCCGCATACCGCCGGTCGCCGCTGATCTCCGTGAACTCGGTGAACAAGCGGGAGGTGTAGTCCAGCACAGTCGGGCGATTCGGGTGCCGCGCCACCTGCACGCGCTGCCATGGCGTCAGGTTCTTGTAGATCTCACCGCGCAGCGAGTCGATCCGCATGTTCAGGCTGTCGAGCGACCGCTGCCGCTCAGCCGTGACCGGCAGCATCGAGAGCGCCTCGACTTCTTTCAGCAGCAGCGCGATCGGTTCTTCGAAGTCAAGTGTGTCAGGTGGCATGGACAGACCAGGTCAAACGGTTAGCGGAGGCTCACCGAGCCGGCGCCGCAGATTTTTTCTACTTCGGAGACCAGTCGTTCCGACGGCCTGACCCGGATACCGCTGACGTCAGCCGTCACGCGAATGTGCCGTTCCTGTTCGTGAATCACGAAGGCGACCTTTCTGTCGCCCTTGTGCTGGGCGAGGACGTCCAGCAACTTTTCAAACGTGCTGCGGTCGTGCGGCGGCATCGACACATTGATCGACACCGATTTCGTCAGCCGCTCGCGGACCAGTTCGATAGCGACGATCTCCGACGCGATGATCCGGGCCGATTCATCGTCGCGTTCGAAGCGCCCCGCCACACAGACCATCGTGCCGTTTTCCGCCAGATGTCCGTATTGCTTGAATGCCTCCGGGAAGACCACGACTTCAATGCTTCCGTTTGCATCGTCGAGCATGAAGACGCACATGCGATCGCCCTTGCGCGTCTTGAGCGGACGAAGCCCCGAGACAATGCCGCCGATCGAGATGTCTTCGGCCACTGGCTTGGCCGCAGTCGTACCCACTGGCGGCGGTGCCGGAGCCTGGCTCGGCATCGCCGCTGCACCAGATTCGTCGGAGCCATCATCACCGGCCGCAGGAATCTCGACCGTCTCGCGCTTGACGATGAGATCGCGCGAGCTCTTCGCACCGTACGCGCGGAGATCGTCGGCAAACCGGTCGATCGGATGACCGCTCCAATAGAGGCCGAGGGTTTCCTTCTCGAAATTCAGCTGGTCGATCTCGGACCACGGCGCGACGTCGGGAAGTGGAATGTTCGTTGAACCGGGCGTGCTCTCATCGGTCCCGAATAAATCAAGGTCGCCCTGACCGAATTCCTTGTTCCGTTGCATACGCGCGCCGTGCTCGCAGGCGCCGTCGATGGCGGCAAACAGTCGCGCACGCGCCCCACTTCCACCCGCCAGCGCGTCGCACGCGCCGGACTTCACGAGCGCTTCGAAGACGCGCTTGTTGGCGACGCGGAGATCGAGGATCTCGCACAGTGCGTGGAGTGAAGGGATACGTCCATCGAGCTGCTGACGCGCGTCGATGAGGGTGTTGATGGCCGTCTCGCCGAGACCCTTGATCGCCGTGAGTCCGAATCGGACGCCCTTCCCCTTTTCAACAGAAAAATGCAGCTGGCTTTCGTTGAGATCCGGAGGCAGCACGGGGATGCCACGGTCGCGGCTCTCGGCCAGGTACATCGCGAGCTTGTCGGTGTTCTGCGCTTCGATCGTGAGCAACGCCGCGGCGAAGTGCCACGGATAGTTGGCCTTCAGATACGCGGTCTGATACGCGAGGAAGGCATACGCGGTCGAATGCGACTTGTTGAAGCCGTATCCGGCGAAGTACTCCATCAGGTCGAAGATCTTCGCGGCCTTCTTCTCGTTGACCCCTTTGCTGCGCGCGCCCTCCATGAAGGCCTCGCGCTGCTTGGCCATGACCTTGGGGTCTTTCTTTCCCATCGCCTTGCGCAACACGTCGGCTTGACCGAGCGTGAATCCGGCCAGCGCCTGGGCGATGCGCATGACCTGTTCCTGATAGGCGATGACGCCGTAGGTGTCCGAGAGAATCGGCTCGAGCGCGTTCAGCTCGTACTTCACCTCGGTCCTGCCCTGCTTGCGCGCGACCCAGTCGTCGACCATGCCCGACTTGAGCGGGCCGGGGCGATAGAGCGCGTTCAACGCAATCAGGTCGTCGAGCCGTTCGGGCTTGGCTTTGCGCAGCAGTTCGCGCATGCCCGAACTTTCAAACTGGAAGATGCCGTATGCGGCACCTTCGCCAAACAGCTTGTAGGTCTTCGGGTCGTCGAGCGGAACGTTGTCGATGTCGAGGGTGATGCCTTCAGTGCGTTTGATCTCGTCCAGGCAGTCGCGGATCAACGTCAGCGTGCTGAGGCCGAGAAAGTCCATCTTCAGGAGGCCGATGCGCTCGACCTCCTTCATGTTCCACTGCGTCGTGATTTCGTCGCGGTTCCCCTTGTAGAGGGGCGCGTAATCGGTGATGGGACCGGGCGCGATCACAACCCCGGCGGCGTGCACCGACGCGTGGCGCGACATGCCCTCGAGACGCTTGCCGATGTCGATGACCTCTTTGACCTTGGCGTCGCGAGTCACCATGTCCTTGAGGACCGGGTTCTCAGCGAGTGCCTTCTCGAGCGTCATATCGAGCGCAGGCGGAATCTGCTTGGCGATGTTGTTGACGTCGGCGTACGGCATGTCCAGCGCGCGTCCCACGTCGCGCACGACTGCCTTAGCCTTCATCGTTCCGAACGTGATGATCTGCGCCACGTTCTCACGACCGTACTTCCGCGTCACGTAGTCGATGACCTCACCACGTCGCCGCTCGCAGAAGTCCACGTCGATGTCGGGCAGCGACACACGCTCGGGATTCAGGAAGCGCTCGAAGATGAGATCGAAGTCGAGCGGATCGACGTCGGTGATGCGCATGCACCAGGCGACGAGCGAGCCGGCCGCGGAACCGCGACCGGGTCCGACTGGAATCCCCTCCTCGCGTGCGTAGCGGATAAAGTCCCACACGATGAGGAAGTAGCCGGCGTACCCCATCTTGTGGATCATCGCGATCTCGTAGTCGAGTCGCTTCTCGTATTCCTCGAGGGTGTGCCGCGCATGGCCCGCCGCCTGCAGTTGACGGAGCCGCTCCATGCGTTGCGCGAAGCCTTCTCGTGCGACGTGCTCGAAATACTGGTCGAGGGTCGAGCCTTCCGGAACAGCGAATGACGGGAGGTGATTCTGCCCCTTCGGAATCGTGACGTTGCAGCGCTCGGCGACGAACATCGTGTTCTGAAGGGCTTCGGGATAGTCCTTGAACACGGCCGCCATCTGCTGCGCGGTCTTGAGGAAGAACTGATCGCCCGTGTAGCGCAGGCGTTGCGCATCGTTCACGGTCTTGCCTGTGCCGATGCACAGCAGGATGTCGTGCGGCTGATAGTCACCTTGCCGCAGATAGTGCACGTCGTTGGTGGCGATGAGCGGGAGATTCAGTTCGCGCGCCAGCGGCACGATGCCCTTGATGACGGTCTTCTGCTCTTCGATGCCCTGATACTGCATCTCGAGGAAGAAATTGTTTGGGCCGAGAATGTCGCGCAGACGCGCCGCGGCTTCGAGCGCCGGTCTGGCCTGCTCGATCTTCAGCGCGCTCGCCACTTCGCCCTTGAGGCAACTGCTCAGACCGATCAGGCCTTTTGAGTGCTGGGCGAGCAGCTCCTTGTCGATGCGCGGCCGGTAGTAGAACCCTTCCGTGTATCCCGACGAGACCAGCTTGATCAGGTTCTTGTAGCCTTCGTCAGTCTCGGCCAGTAGCACCAGATGATTCGTTTCGGTTTGCGGACCGCTCTTCTCGAACCGGCTTCCCTGCGCGACGTAGACCTCGCAGCCAAGGATCGGTTTCAGTCCTCGCTCGCGGGCGTGGTCGTGGAAGACGACCGAGGAGAACATGTTGCCGTGCTCAGTCACCGCGAGCGCCGGCATTTTCAGCTTCACCGCCTCGTCGAGCAGCTCGTCTACGCGGCAGGCGCCGTCGAGCAGCGAGAATTCGGTGTGGAGATGGAGATGAACGAACTCAGACATTTAATGATCTTTGATGTTCGATTGTTGATGCGTTGTTGATTGTTGATTGGCAATTATCGATTGACGCGGTTCGCGCTTCGACGCGATCGTTGCCAATCACAACTGCCGCCCTCGACTCCTCACCTCCCAATCAAAGATCCCAAATCACAATTCAACAACTAACCAACAAGCAAAGATCGCCCAAATCGCCAATTTCTACTCCCACTCGATCGTCGAAGGAGGTTTGGACGAAATGTCGTAGACGACGCGATTGATGCCACGCACTTCGTTGACGATGCGCGACGAGATCGCGGCGAGCAGATCGTGCGGCAGCCGCGCCCAGTCGGCGGTCATTCCGTCGAGACTCTCCACCGCCCGGATCGCCACCGTGTATTCGTAGGTCCTCGCGTCGCCCATGACGCCGACACTCTGCACCGGCAGCAGCACCGCGAAACTCTGCCACAGCCGCTCATACCAACCGGCCTTCCGAATCTCCTCGGCGACGACTCGATCGGCAAAGCGCAGCAGATCCAGCCGGTCCCTCGTGATTGCGCCAATCAAACGGACGGCCAGGCCGGGACCGGGAAACGGTTGCCGGACGACAAACTCGCGCTCGAGTCCAAGATCCTGACCCACCCGCCGGACTTCATCCTTGAAGAGATCGCGCAGCGGCTCGACGAGCGCGAACTTCATGCGCTCGGGGAGACCGCCGACATTGTGATGACTCTTGATGACGACGGCCGGACCATGTACGGACGCCGACTCAATCACGTCGGGATACAGCGTGCCTTGCCCCAGGAATCCGAAGTCACCGAGCTCGTTCGCACGCTTCTCGAACACATCGATGAACGTGGCGCCGATGATCTTGCGCTTCTGCTCGGGGTCGGTCACATCAGCGAGACGATCGAGGAACAGATCGCTCGCGTCCACGAAGTCCAACGGCAGCTTCAGCTTTTCTCGAAAGCGTTTCTGAATCTGGTTGGCCTCGTCATAGCGAAGCAGGCCGTTGTCCACGAAGATGCACGTCAGCCGATCGCCAATCGCGTGATGGATCAGCATCGCAGCGACGGTAGAGTCCACTCCGCCCGAAAGTCCACACACCACCTTGCCAGCGCCGACTTGCTGCCGAATCCGCTCAGTGGCTTCTTCGATGAACGAGGCAATCGTCCAATCACCGACGCAGCCGCAGACGCCGTACGCGAAGTTGCGCAGGATCTCTGTGCCAAAGTCGGTGTGCGCCACTTCCGGATGGAACAGGAGCGCATAGAGTTGACGGTCTGGCGCTTCCATCGCGGCGATCGGCGCCGTCGCGCTGGTGGCCGCGATCTGAAACCCTGGTGGCACCGACGACACATCGTCACCGTGGCTCGCCCAGACCCGCAGTTCGGGAGGTACCTCACGGAACAGCTTCGGAGCCTTGCTGTGCTCGGGACTTCCGTTGCCCGAGACGCGCACGAACGCGTGGCCGAACTCGCGATGACCGGAGCGGCGGACCTCGCCCCCGAGCATGTCGGTCATCAATTGCATCCCGTAACAGATGCCGAGGACTGGCGTATTGAGGTCGAACAGGGTCGCGTCACACTTCGGTGCGCCCTCTTCAGACACGCTCTTCGGTCCCCCGGAGAGGATGATACCGACCGGATTCTTCGCGCGAAGCTTCTCGACCGGCGTGTTGAACGGGACAATCTCGGAGTAGACAGAGAGCTCACGCAGACGACGAGCGATGAGCTGTGTGTACTGCGAGCCGAAATCCAGGACGAGAATGGTTTGATGCGACACTTAGGAAGGCCTCAAGGCCGAAGGCTCAGGACTCAGGGCTGATCGTGATGCCGTTGAGACGGGCTATTATCCCACAACATATAGTGGCGCGACTGGTTCGAACGTACGTCTTATTGCTATTAGTTGTGTGGGGCTTCTGCCCGCACGACGCAAACGGCGATCAGCGCCCGAAAAAGCCTGAGCCGCTGATCACAGCAGTTCTTCCCGCAGAACAAGCCTGGCAAGTGCCGCTGTCCTCGCCGCCGTCGGCTGGTGCCGCGATCGACGACCGGCGAGTCTATATCCCGCTGGACGAGGAACACGTCGTCGCCATCGACCGTGAGACAGGGGCCATGGTGTGGTCGGTGGACATCGAAAGCGAATGGCCGCCGCTCGTGCACGATGGCGTCTTGTATATCGCGGCGAGTGACGAACTGCATGCGCTTGACGCCGCGACCGGCAATCGCCTGTGGCGTGTGCTGCTCCCGCGCGGCGCGATGGCGCCGATGGCCATGACACCCGCTGGCGTGATCGTGCTCTCACCTCCCGACTCTGTGCTGGCGTTCAAAGCGTCTGACGGCAGCCTCTTGTGGGGCCGACCGCTTGGCGGACGAAGCGGCCGCGTCTCACTGGCTGTCAACGCGACGGATATCTATGTGTCGCTCGTGGACCGATTGGTTCGCATCGCGCCTACTGACGGGTCGATCGTTTGGGAACGGACGCTGCCCGGGGAGATCGCGAGCACAGCCGTCGCTCGCGATCGAGTCTTCGCGGGATCCACCAGCAACGAGATCTACGCGCTCGAACCGGATCGCGGTCGGCTGGTGTGGAGGTTCCCCTTCGGCGGCGATGTCATCGGCATTGCCGCTACCAACGACTTGGTCTTCGTGGTGTCGCTCGACAACGTCGTGCGCGCTCTGAAGCGGAGCAACGGCAATCAGATCTGGAAACGGCCTCTGACCACTCGACCTGTGGCCGCCCCTCAAGTCTTCGACGGCGTCATCGCCGTCGCTGCCGCCGACTCCGTGGCCACCTTCAACAGCAAGACCGGTGTTCCCATCGGTACCTTCGACGCAACCACCTTGCTTCGCGGACAGCCGCTCGTGGACGCGATACCCAAGCCATTCGCTGTGTCCATTCTGGCCATCACTCGCGACGGTCGGGCGATAGGTCTGCGACCGGTCGAGATGCTGTTCAGAGAAAAGGCGATTGAACCGTTCGCCGCGCTGCCCGGACACCCGGTCCAGAAGGAAGCGAGCCCGCTGCAGAAAGAAGCGAGTCCGCTGCCCTAACGCGTGAGGGCCCCTCGACTGGCGCTCGGGACACCCGGCGCGGCATCGACGGGTGCCGGCTGAAGCGTCGCCGCAAGACGACGCACGCCTTCGCGAATGCGATCCGGGGTTGGCGCGGAGAATGACAGGCGAATGGTGTTGTGACCACTGCCGTCGACGTGAAATGCACTGCCGATCACGAACACGACGCCGTGCTCCAGCGCACGCGCGAGAACATCCACGTCACGGAGACCATCGGGCAGCGTCGCCCAGATAAAGAATCCGCCCTTCGGTTGCGACCACGTGAGTCGTCCCTCGGCGTGCTCGCGAATCGCGGCTTCCATCACATCCCGCTTCATCCGATACAACTCGCGGAGCCGCGGCGCCAAGCGATCGATCACGCCTCGTCGCAGCGCCTCGATCACCATGCACTGATCGAGGATGCCTGACGTGAGGTCGCTTGACTGCTTCGCCGTGTCGAATCTCTCGATGAGCATCGGCGGCGCCACCATCCAGCCGACGCGAAATCCCGGCGCAAGCGTTTTCGAAACCGTACTCAGATACAGCACCCGGCCATTGGTATCATCGGCGCGTAGCGGCCGCGTTTCCTCTTCGCTCGCCACATCCTCGAAGTAGAGCGATCCGTATGGATCGTCCTCGACGATCAGCAAGTCGCGGCGCTCTGCCCACTCGAGCAGCCGCGCGCGGCGCTCGAGCGCCAACAGCGAGCCCGTCGGATTCTGAAAGTTCGGAATGACGTAGAGCAGCTTGATTCGCTTGCCTGAGCGATGCTCGCGCTGCCACACCGCATCGAGATCATCGAGATCGATACCGCTGGCGTCTTGTCGCACGCCGACGAGTTCGGCCTGAGCATTCTTGAACGCGGCGATCCCGCCGGTGAATGTCGGCAACTCGACGAGCACGACATCACCTGGGCTCACCAGCACGCGGGCGATCAGATCGATACCCTGCTGAGACCCGCTGGTCACGATCAGATTTTCGAGACCGGTTTTGATCCCGCGAGCCTCCAGGACGTCGAGCGCCTGTTCGAGCAGCGGCTTCAGCCCGCGTGTGGGGCCGTACTGAAGCGTGTTGCCATCGTGGCTCTCGAGCAATGCGGTGGAGATGTCGCGCAGCTCATCCCAGGGGAACACGCTCGGATCGGGATATCCGGGCGCAAACGAGACGAGGTCTCCCGTTCGCGCGACCACGGTGCCCATGCGCCGGATCGCGGATTCAGTGAGTTGACGTCCCGTTTGCGACAGGAACTTCTCGTAGTCGGTCATGTCCGTGTACTCGGCCTTCGACGAGGCCTGGATTCGCTTCGCGATAGAGCTTGAGATACGCGCCGATGGAGGACAGCCCAATGTACTGGAAAACCACGGCGCGCAGCACCCATGCCAGGAGGCTGAGAGGAATGAAAACGAATCCAAAGAGCGGCACGAACGCAATCAGGCCTAAGGCCGTTGTCGCCAGAACCGATGCGCCCGTCGCACAGAGTACCAGTGCAAGCACGACAAGGAACACACCGCCGACCGTGCGACGCTCGCGACGGATGAACGCGACCGCCCGCGGGATCGCGGTCGCGACCGCGCAACCATCCGAAGCGATGACGATCTGCGTCAGCAGGTAGACGAAATTGATCAACGTGATCCACGCAACGAACACCGCGGTGACAAGCGCCGTCAGTCCCCATCCCTCGCCCGCGTTGCGAATCGCGGCCACCAGTGTGAGGAACCCGAGGCCCGATGCCAGATAGATCGCCATCAGGACGAGACCGAGGCGCGCGTACGCCGGGAACAGCGCGTTGGCCCCTTCGATGAACGCGTCCGCGGAGTACGCCGACGCCTGCGCGACAACGTCAGGCAGAAGCGGAGGATGCTCGATTGGGCCCGCATTTCTCTCGCCCCGGACCATGATGCTGACCGCCCCGCCTTTGATCAGAAACACGAACAGCGATCCGCCGGCGATCACCACACCGAGCGCTGCGACCCAAGCCAGGAGCACGACCGGCTTCGATAGGAGTGAAGAGGCAATCGTCGTCGCCAAGTCGCGCCACTCGAGCGAGAGCAGTGTCCCGGGCTCGGCCCCGACCACCAGGGCCACGAGAAAAATGCCGCCAAAGAGCGGCGCCGCGATCAGCAGTTTGAACAAAGAATCAGCGACGGCCTGAACGATCGTCAGCGGCCAGTTGGCAGCAGCGACCAGTGCGCCGCGCTTCAACGTGAGTTTGAGCGTCGAGGAGAGCGCCACGGGGGACGTGTCAATGGTACGTCCCATTCCCCCAAATCCCCAATTTACAATGGATGTGTGCGTCTCTCTCCCACTGACGCCGCGAACGCGCAGCTGCCCTGGCGGACGCTTGCCCGGATTGCCGCCGGAGGAGTGATCTGCGCCCTCGTTGTGCTGGCCGGCGGCTGGGGTCTCCGCCGCGCGGTCTTTGGCCGCGACGATAGCCAGGCGCGCACCCGTGTCGAGGCCGACGTCCGATCGACGTTCGACGCGATGGCGCGCCGGCTCCGTGACATGGCGGCCGCGGTATCAGATCCGGTCCTGGTCAAAAAGGCGGGAGACGACGACACCTCGGCCGCGCATCAACTCCTCACCCGCGCCGGAGAAATCGTGGCCACCGACTCCCCTGCCGATGCCGCGTTGACGGTCTATGGAGCCGACGGGGTTCCGGTCGCGTGGGCCGGACGGCCATCGGAGCTACTCGCCGATCGTCTCGAAGGCGGCGAAGCCTGGTTCCCGACACCCGTCGCGCAGGGGCTGCGCCTCGTCTATGTGCAGCCGGTGATGAACAACGGCATGCGCGTCGGCACGATCGCCGTCGAGCGGCCGTTGCCCTCGCTGGGATCGGCGTCAAGCACCAGCAGCCTGCAGGGCGCCGCTGAAGATGCCTACCGGCTTCCGACAACGCTCGCGCCGGTCTCGATCCAGTTGCCGTTTGAAGGAGCGCCGCCGGCTGCAGACGCCGCAACGTTCGATGTGCAGGCGCCGTCGGGCGAGCGATTGCTGACGGCCAGCGTCGCGCCGGCCGATCTCGCCAACACGCGCGAACGCTGGCGGCTGGCGACGTGGTCCGGCGTGCTCGCCGTGATCGCGATCACGCTGATCCTGCTGACGGCACCGCTGCTCGATTGGCGCAACCGGCTGCGTTCGCCATCCAACTATCGCACCACGATCCTGTTGATTATCGCGTGCATCATCGCGGCGAGATTCATGTTCTTCCTCGCCGCGCCGGCTGATTGGTCCGATGCGCGCATCTTTTCCGGAGCGGTGTACGCCTCGGCGCTTGTCGGGTCATTGCTGTCGTCGCCGTTTGATTTCCTGCTGACCGCTGGTGCCGCTGTCGCGATCGTCGTCCTCCTCCTGCACGCAGTGGAGGCGTGGCGCTTTTACACGTGGCGCCGCCGCGAGTCGCCGATTGGCCCAGCGCGCGTGGCGACGTACGCTGTCACGCAATTGCTCTGCGGCGTGGTCGTGGCCTTCGTCCTGTTAGGACACCAGGCGCTGCTGCAGGATACGGTCTCCAATACCACGCTCGATCTTCTTCAGTTGTCGCTGAGACCACTGAACTCCGCGCGCATCGCGCTTCAGATCGGTCTGGTGCTGGCCCACACGGCGGCCCTCGGCCTGGCGGTGCTGTTGTTCCGGACCGCTCGTAGCGGATGGCGCATCCCGCGCCGCGACCTGCGGCTGCGTCTTCTCACCGTCGTCTGCTGGCTGCTACCGCTCGTGCTCTGGCAAGCGTCGCAACAGACGCCAGCGGCAGGACGATTGCCACTGTTGATGGCCGCATCCGCCGCCGTCGTCCTTGCGGCCTCCTTGCGTCGTCTCGTCGCGCGCTACCGCCATGGGTCACAGGCGTTTCGACTGACGCTCCTGACGCTGCCATTTATCGCACCGGCATTCGCGTTCTATCCGACGGTCGTCCATCTGGCTGGACAGGCGAAGACGCAATTGATCGAGACCTTGTACGCGCCTGAAGTGCGCAGTCAGCGGCAGACTCTGCAGCAGCAAGTGCAGAAGAGTCGTGACGAGATTGACCATTTCGATGACCTCGTCGCCCTCGTGACTCTGCCGTTCGATCCTGAATCGGAGTCGATCACGGACCGTGCGTTCCGGCTCTGGCAAACGACATCCCTGGCCAGATATCCACCGATCACGTCGTCTGTGGAGCTGTACGGACCGGATGGTCGGCTTGTCAGCCGCTTCGCGTTCAACCTGCCAGAGGATCCAACGACGCCGCCGGTGTCCGAGGAAGAGTCCTGCGACTGGCAGGTGCTCGAAGAGGTCGCGCCCTTCTTTGCAGAGGATCGCCGCATCCTGCACGCGGGACGAGCACTCTGCTCCGAGAGGCCAGGAGCGAAACCACTCGGGTCGATCGTGATCCATGCGATGCCGGACTTCGAGAATCTGCCGTTCATCTCATCGCGGAGTCCGTACGTCGAGCTGTTTCGTCCTTTGGAATCGCGAGGCGAGGGACTCTCAGGCCGCGACATCGAGTTCGCGGCGTACGGGTGGAGTCGCACACAGTTCTATCCCATTGCGGATACAGCGTGGTCACTCCCAGACGAGGTGCTCGCGCGCGTCGAAGAATCGCGAACCCCGTTCTGGACAACCTTGCAACGCGGGCAAGACTTGTACGACGTATACCTGATCAACGATCGCGGCGGGATCTACGCGCTCGGCTTTCCCGTGATCTCAGCGCTGGGTCACCTGGTGAATCTCGCCGAGGTGACGGTGCTCGCGGTCGTCACGTATCTGCTGCTGCTGATCTTCAATGCACTGTTCAATCGCTTCGGCCGGCGAATGAAGACGGCAGCCGCGCTGTTCCGCGAAGTCAGGGCCAGCTTCTACCGCAAGTTGTTCCTGGCTTTTGTGCTGGCGGTGTTCGTCCCTGTCGTCGTACTCGTCCTCCTCACGCGCTACTACGTCGCCGGACAGATGGAGGCCAGTATCGAACAGGAGGCGGTCCGCACCGCATCAGCGGCGGGCCGCGTCGTCGAGGACCTCGCAGCGCCTCGCGCTGCCCAACAGGGCTTCGGCGTCGACGACAACCTGATGGTTTGGGTCAGCCGATTGATCGATCAGGACGTGAACATCTTCAACGGCCCGCGACTGCAAGCGACAAGCGAACGGAACCTGTTTGCATCCGGCCAATTGCCCACGCGCACATCGGCCGAGGTCTATCGCGCACTGACATTGCGTAACGAACCGGCACTGGTGACTCGAGAACGTGTCGGCAACTTCGAGTACCTCGTCGCGGCGACGTCGTTAGCCGGTCGGCAGCTTGGCGTCTTGACGGTGCCGTTGACGTCACGACAGCGTGAGATCGACCAGCAGATCGAGACGCTCGATCGTCGCGCGCTCCTGGCAGCGCTGTTGTACAT
>JBKPRH010000236.1:0-4138 GCA_046765795.1 Acidobacteriota bacterium
GGCTGCTGCTGAATTCGGTCGGCGTCCTGCGCGTAGGTTTCTGGGAGATGTTCTGGCCGCTGATTCTGGTGGGCATCGGCTCGATGCTCGTGTTGCAGTCGATGCGACGCCGCACGCGGGAAGTGTCCGGGGATCGAGACAACACGATGAATGCATTCGCGGTGCTGAGCGGCATCAAACGCACCAGTGCCGCTGAACGTTTCCGCGGCGGCGAGATCACGGCATTCATGGGCGGTGCGCAGCTCGATCTGCGTCAGGCAATCATTCCTCCCGGCGAGGAGGCCGCACTTGAAATCTTTATCGTGATGGGCGGCTGCGAGATCTTCGTGCCGCAAACTTGGACGGTCGAGACGCCGCTCGTGCCAGTGATGGGTGGGGTTGACGATAAGCGCCTGCCACCACTGCCAGGCGCCGACAACCTCGGTGGCCGTCCTGCTCCCCGCCTGGTGCTGCGTGGCTTGATCTTGATGGGCGGCATCGAGATCAAAAGCTAATGCACCCGATCCTCGCTCGTCTCGAGCGATTGGGCGGCTACCTGGCGCTGTGGTGCGCGGGCGGCGTGTTCGAAAGTGCCGTGCTGACGCAGCAGGGTCTGACATGGCCCGAAGCGCTCGTGCAGGTGCTGCCGCCACTGATCGTCTATTCCTTCGTCTGCCTGTCCGCGTGGTACGTGTGCCGCGCGACGCCGCTGGCCACAAGCGGCGTGCCGCGCGTGCTGACGGCATCACTCGTTGCCGCATTCATCGGTGCCGCATTGTGGCTGGCGTTGAGCGAGGCCTGGCTCGCAACACTCGAATCGATGCCCGCGCTGGCGTCGATCACCCCACGCTTCCGCGCCCAGGTTCCCTTCCTCTTCGCCGTCAATTTGATCCTCTACCTGCTGGTGTTGTCGGTGCACTACGTGGTGCTCGCCTTTGAGGCCTTCCGCACCGCGGAACGACAGCAGCTCGAATTACAGGTGCTCACGCGTGATGCCGAGCTCCGCGCGCTGCGCGCGCAGGTGGATCCGCACTTCCTCTACAACTGCCTGAATTCGATTAGCGCGCTGACCGGCAGCGATGCTGCAGCGGCGCGACGGATGTGCCTGCTGCTGGCAGAGTTCCTGCGGACGACACTGCGCGTGAGCACGCAGCAAAGCATTACCATGGCCGAGGAGTTGTCGTTGGTCGAGCGATTCCTCAGCATTGAGCAGGTCAGATTCGGTGCGCGCCTGCAGGTCTCGCAGTCGATCGACGAGAACGCGCTGGAGTGTCAGGTGCCGCCGCTCGTGCTGCAGCCGCTGCTCGAGAACGCCGTCGGACACGGCATCGCGGGCATGGTGGACGGTGGCACGATCCGCCTCGACGTCGCGAGGCATGGCGATCGTCTCTCGATCGTCGTCGAGAACCCGCGCGACCCGGATGCGGTGCCGCGAAAGCGCGGTGGCGTCGGGCTGGAGAACGTCCGCAAACGACTGGCGGTTGTCTTCGGTGGCGCCGCGCGTATGGACGCCGCGGCGAGTCCCGACGGATTCCGTGTGGCTCTCGATTTGCCATCAACCTTCGATGCCTGACCCCTCTACTCAACTGCTCCGTATCGCGGTCGTTGACGACGAGCCGCTCGCGCGAGCGGTCTTGTGCGAGTTCCTGGCCTCCGAACCGAACGTCGAGGTCGTGGCGCAGTGCGCCAATGGCTTCGAGGCGGTGAAGGCTGTATCCGAGCTGACACCAGACTTGCTGCTTCTCGACGTGCAGATGCCGAAGCTGGATGGATTCGAGGTGCTCGATCTGGTTGGCCGCGATGTCGCGGTTGTCTTCACAACTGCGTACGACCAATACGCGCTGCGCGCCTTCGAGGTGCACGCCGTCGATTACCTGCTCAAGCCAGTCAGCGCAGAACGTTTGAGCGAAGCGTTGGCGCGCGTGCGCGAACGTCTCGGCCGCGGCGAGCGATCGGCATCGCCCGGAGCAATGGCGGCTGCCAAGCCCCGCGAGGGTCCTGCGCATCGCGTGCTGGTGCGCGACGGGCCACGCGTGCATGTAATTCCAGTCGACAAAATCGACTACGTGCAGGCGCAGGACGACTACGTGTGCTTCAGATCAGAGGGCAAAGAGTATCTGAAGGAGCAGACGCTCGCCGAAGTGGAGGCATCGCTCGACCCGAAGGCGTTCGTCCGGATCCACCGCTCATATCTTCTCAATCTGGCTCGTCTCGTCAGGGTCGATCAGGACGAGCGCGAGAACCGTGTCGCCGTGCTCACCGACGGCCGCCGCCTCCCCGTGAGCCGCGCCGGCTACACGCGCCTCAACTCGCTCCTCTAGGGGGAAACCCGGCACGGCACATGCACGAGCTGGTCTGCCGCGCGAACCTGTGTTGCCCGGAAGGCAACGGTCTTACGCGACTGGAGACGATCAATGCCTGAATCACGTCGTCTGTTGCTGCTCTCTCTCGCGACATCGATGGTCCTGTGGTCCGGTCTCTCCGAAGCCCAACAGAAGCCGACGCGGCCCAAACCGACAACCAAACCGGCGACTGTCACCACGGCCACCACGAAGCCACGGCCCGCAGCTGCGCAGACACGGGATCCGTTCGTTGGCGTCTGGATGTTGAATCCGCAGACATCGAAGTACGAGACGGGAGGACCACCCAAGCGCCTGACTCGCACATACGAGGATCGCGGTGGCGGAACGATGTTCATGACGACAGACGTCGTCACTGCCCAAGGCACTGCGTATTCGTATCTGGTCTACAAACGCGACGGCAAGCCCTACCCGGAGGCGGCGGTCGGCGCAGACTCGATTCGGCTGGTGATCGTACGCTCGGTCGATCCCCGCACCGAGGAGCTCTTCTTCTTCGTCGATGGCAAGCCATCGGATAAGCCAAGCACCATCACCATCTCCCCCGACGGCATGACGATGACGCAAGTCGTGACGGTCAGAAACTCCAAAGGACAACCCTTCACCAATACGGTGGTGTACGACAGGCAGCCCGACACCACCCGCTAGCAGCTCGTCCGCGCACATCCAGTCGGCGACCCTGGCCGTAATTCAGACGTGGAGGCGAACATTCGCCTATTGGTGCGATCGCGAAACATCGGCGAGCGCCGAATCGACGCCGCGAGCTGGGGCATCGTCATGCGAACCGTTCCCCGCGCGCGAGGATCGCCCGCAGTGGACCTAATGTAGTCCGGCGCGAATTCGTCCGTTTCGGGACGCTGCCGTGCGGTGCTACGGCACCACTTTCACGTAATGAGCGACATTGTAAATACGTGTCAGTGAATCCTGCTGAAACGTAATGACCATCGTCATGCCGTCTTTGGCAATTTCGCGACGTGCCGTTCCAAACTGCTTGCCTGCGTGCGAAAGCGTCGCTTCTGACACGTAGGCGCTGATCCGCGTCAGCTGCACGGCGTCGTACTCCGGCGTGCCGATGACATGGTTGACGCTGTCGTAATCGGCTCCATACTCGATCGTCTCGACGTGGCCGTCCTGGTACGTCCGGACGATCACCGCCTTGATACCGTCCTCCGTCAACCGATAGGTGCGTGTCTCGCTCTTCGGCCCTGGCCCTGGGGTGTACTTCGACTTCGACACGTCCAGGCGCCACTGGCCTATAACGGGATCCTGTTTCGTTGCCGGAGACTGGCTGGCTCCGGTTATGGTTGCTGCGGTCAACGCGACCGCGATAGCGAGCAGCAGAGATGCAACGACGTCGATGGTTCGGTGAGGACCAAACGGGAGTCGCATAGTGACCTCCCTGGCTGGCGTGTCGAGGGTCCGGCCGCACTTCCTACGTCGGACCTGTCTGCGAGGCGCCTATTCTACCGCGCCGCGCGCCATGATCCGATCGAGATTCTGTGAATTCATGAACGCTGGCAGTGGACGTGAGCACGCTCGTCGAGCGGTGCGGCCGCTAGGGCGCGACCGACACGAACGAACCCGACTCCGCAGATCAACAGCGGAAACACAGCAATCACAGAAGCCGGGTCACGCGCATTTCACTTGACTGCCACTCAAGAAATGGGTTTACTAGTACTCAAATGAAATCGACGCCTCGTCGCACCTACGCCATGGCCGCCCGCGCCGACGGGATGGCCGCGACTCGAGACCGAATCGTTCAGGCGATGCTGCGTCTGGCGTTGGAGCAGGCATACGAGGAC
>JBKPRH010000237.1:0-5452 GCA_046765795.1 Acidobacteriota bacterium
GGTTGTACGCGGCCGTCTGCACAGCACGGTTGCCATCGCCCGAGGAGAACACGCTGTTGACGACGCGGATCGGCGCCAGCGCGCCGAGCTTCGGGTTGCGGTACTTCGGATCGATCGGCAGGTTGTTCTCGATCTCCTGCAGCTCGCTCGAGAACCGCGCCAGCTTCTGCGTCTCGGCGTCGTCTCTGATGGCGATGAACGATTCGAACGCCGCCTTGTAGTTGAACCACTCGTCCTCGTATACCTCGTACGGGCCGATGGTCGGCTCGATGCTCGCATCGAGCTCCATCCACGCGACGTCGCTGTCGTAGTAGTCATTGCTGAGAAACGCCTGCGCACGCGCGTCGAGGAAAGTCTTGAGCGTCGGCTGCTTCGTGAGCGCCGCGGCCTCGCGCAGCAGTGCCGCGGCGTGGGCCAGCTCACCCTGATATTCGAAGCTGTACGGAACCGGGATCAACTTCCCGTCGGCGTTGCGACGGATCGTCGAGTAGAAGCCGGTCGCAAACGTCTTCTGCGAGCCCGACAGCGTCGCGAGCCATTCGTCGACCTGCTGTTTGGTCGCGTCCGCCGGGTAGTAGTTGGCCTGTTCAGGCTTCGCCGGAGTGCCGGGGATGAACGGCTCGTTGTGATCGAGACGGGACCACGGCCCTTTGTTCAGCAGAAAGTAGTGGAGACGCGCGCGCCCAATCTCCGAGCTGTCCTGCACCAGGTTGAGGAGCATGGTTTCGTTGCCGGCCCACACTTGCCGCAGAAACAGCGTGTCCATCACCTTCGCCGCTTCGACGAGCTTCGCCAGCGCCTGCCGCTCGTTCGCGGGAAGTTTACTGATGTCCGCTGTCAGATCCACGGGCGCGTAGCGTGCCGTCATCGACTTGAGTTGATCGACGGATGGCGCAGCTTTGTCCTGCGCGCTCAGGGCGACACTGGCCGCAACGAACGAGGTCATAAGCAGCTTTCTCATTGATATGGCGGGTCGAGCATGCACCAGCCAGCCCTCATGTGATTAGTGTAGGCCGGGTCTGTCGAACCCGGCAGACTGCCAGCGACGCTACTGAATTCCGCCGCCCGCTATCTGCAGGCCGGCGGGATCTGCGCCCAGGCGGCGCAGCGCGGCTTCCCACATCTGATCCGGAGGCACGTTGAAAATGAGTGTCGGATCGACCTCCATCGTGAGCCACGCCGACGCGGCGATCTCGCGATCGAGCTGCCCCGCCTCCCATCCCGCATATCCCACGAGCACCCGCGCCCGCGTCGAGGGCGGCAGCTGGAGCAGCTCGAGCGTCAGCTCCTTCGAAGCGGACAACAGCACGCCGGGACAGATCTCCTGCTGCTCGTCATCCGGTCCCTGCGCTTCCGACATCAACACCCACGTCCGTTGCGGGTCGACGGGACCGCCGATCCACAGCCGCAGGTCCGGATCAACCCGGACCGGTGGCTCGGTTTTGATCAGCGTCCACGCGGGTTCTTCCATCTGGCGGTTGACGACAAGGCCGAACGCCCCTTCGTCCGTGTAGTCGCAGAGCAGTACCACAGTCCTGGCGAAATTCGGATCGGCCATCTGCGGCATCGAGAGCAGAAGGATCGGAGCGGAGCCGGCCATACGCTTCAATCTTAAGGCACTCGTGCGTCGGACGTTCGACGAAGAGCCCAGTCGATGTGCTCTCTGACCATCGGATCGGCCGCCGCAGGCTGATCGTCACGGTCGCGCCTCAACTCCGCAATCGCCATCTGGTCACCGCTGTTGCCGATGGCGACGGCCAGATTTCGCCGCAGTCCGGTGAGCTTCGCGCGCGTCATGGCGCTGCCCTTGAGCAGCGCGCGCAGCTCGATGTCCGATCGGCGCCACAGGTCGACGAGCCGCGGCAGGTCGAGCCCTTCTCGCGCCTGCCAGGCGGCATCACTCGACGAAGATGCAGGAAGGTTGTACGGGCAGACGGCCTGACAGATATCGCAGCCATACACGTGATTGCCCAATGCGGCCCGATACTCCTCTGGAATACCCGTGCGAAGCTCGATCGTCAGGTAGGAGATGCAGCGGGTCGAGTCGAGCACGCCCGCGTCGACCAGTGCGCCTGTGGGGCACGCATCAAGGCAGCGGCGGCATGACCCGCACTGCTCCAGTGCCTGCGTGTCGGGGTCGAGATCGAGCGTGGTGATGATCTCTGCAAGGAAGAGCCAGGAACCGTGCTCGGCGTTGATGAGACAGGTGTTCTTGCCGATCCAGCCGAGTCCTGCATACTGCGCGTAAATCCGCTCCTGAACCGGTCCGGTATCGACATACGTGCGCGCCTCGAACGGCTCCGGCGCCTCTGTCCGCATCCACGCCAGCAGCGCCTCGAGGCGCTGCTTGAGCACGTCGTGATAATCGTGCCCCAGAGCATACCGAGCGTTGACGGCCCGAGTCGGAGTCAGGTGATCACCTGACTCCGACTCGGTTGGTGGCAAAGGGTTATAGATGGTCCCCGTGGCGATGACGGTGCGCGCACCGGCGACGACGTTCCGCACGTCCGCACGACGATCCGCGGAACGCGACATGTAGGCCATGTCGCCGGCGTAACCGTGCTCGAGCCATTCGTCGAGATATGCGAGCTCGGGATAGTTGTCGGCGGGCGCGATGCCGCACAGATCAAAGCCAAGCTGCGTCGCCCTGGCTTTGATTCGTGCGGCGGTGAGCATCAGGAGCGCGAGACCAGCTGTCTGACGACGTACGGCAGAATGCCGCCGTGGCGATAGGCGACCAGTTCTTCCGGCGTGTCAACGCGTGCGGTGACGGCGAACTCGCGCACGGTGCCGTCCGGTGCCTTGGCCTGCACGCGAACCTCACCGCGTGATTTGAGCGCCGACCCGCCGCCAATCAACGAGTACTCCTCGGTCCCGGTGAGCTTCAGCGACGCCGCATTCTCACCGGACTTGAACTGCAGCGGCAGGACCCCCATGTTGACGAGATTGCTGCGGTGAATGCGCTCGAACGACTCCGCGATCACCATCTTGACACCCAGCAGATACGTGCCTTTGGCCGCCCAGTCGCGCGAGGAACCAGATCCGTATTCCTTGCCGGCGATGACCATCAACGGAACGCCCTCGGCCCGATACCGCACCGATGCGTCGTGGATCGACAGCACGTCACCACCAGGCTGATACGACGTCCATCCGCCTTCCGTCCCTGGTGCGAGCTGATTTCGAAGCCGTGTGTTGGCGAACGTCCCGCGCACCATCACTTCGTGATTGCCGCGGCGTGCGCCGTACGAGTTGAAGTCCGCCGGCTTCACCCCATGCTCGATCAGATACTTGCCGGCGGGACTGTCCGCCTTGATCGATCCGGCCGGCGAGATGTGATCGGTGGTGATGCTGTCGCCCAGCAGCGCCAGCACGCGCACTCCCGACAGCTCCGCCGCCGGCGGCGGCGTCATCGTCATCCCCTCGAGAAACGTCGGCTTCCGAATGTAGGCCGACGACTCATCCCACGCGTACCGGTTCCCTGCCGGCACAGGCAACTTGCGCCAGCGCTCGTCCCCCGTGAACACATCGCTGTAGCTGCGCTTGAACATTTCCGCGGTGACCGCGCGCTGCATCGTTTCCTGAATCTCCAGTTCGGTCGGCCAGATGTCCTTGAGGAACACGGGCTTGCCGAATTGATCCTCACCCAGCGGTTCGGTGGTGAGGTCCTTGGTGATCCAACCCGCCAGCGCATAGGCGACAACCAGCGGCGGCGACGCGAGGTAGTTCGCGCGGACGTCCTGCTGGATACGCCCTTCGAAGTTGCGATTTCCGCTCAGGACCGAACAGACCACCAGATTCTTCTCGCGGATCACCGCCGCCACTTCGTCCGGGAGCGGACCGCTGTTGCCGATGCACGTCGTGCATCCGTAGCCAACGAGATCGAAGCCGAGCTGATCGAGGTACCTCGCCAACCCGGCGGCCTGGAGGTATTCGGTGACGACCTTGGATCCGGGAGCGAGGCTGCTCTTCACCCACGGTTTGCGTGTGAGCCCACGTTCGATCGCCTTCTTCGCCACCAGACCGGCGCCGATCATCACGCTGGGGTTGGACGTGTTGGTGCAACTGGTGATTGCCGCGATCACGACAGCGCCGTGATCGATTTCCTCGAGCGCGGGATCGGCGACTGCGACGCCTGATTGCGCCATCGCCCCCGTCGACGTCGCCACTCCCTGCCGCGCGCCGCCGGCATCGGCGGCCTTGGCCGTCTTCGGCGCCGCCTGCATCGTCGGCAGCGCCACCTGGAATGCCGCCTTCGCGTTCATCAACGAGACGCGATCCTGCGGCCGCTTCGGCCCTGCAAGGCTGGGCTCCACCGTGCCGAGCGGCAATTCCACCGTATCGGAATAGATGGCGTCAGGCGCACCCTCGATGCGGAACAGGCCCTGGGCGCGCGCGTAGGCCTCCACCAACTGCACGTGCGACTCGTCACGGCCGGTGAGCCGCAGATAGTCGAGCGTCATGTCGTCAATCGGGAAGATGGCCACCGTCGCGCCATACTCCGGGCACATGTTGCCGAGCGTCGCGCGATCCGCAATCGTCAGGTGCTTCAGCCCTTCACCAAAGAACTCGACGAACTTGCCGACGACACCCTGCTTGCGGAGCAGCTCCGTGATCGTCAGCACGAGGTCCGTCGCGGTGGCGCCCTTCGGCAGCGCTCCCGTGAGCCGGACGCCGAGCACCTGCGGGATCAACATCGAGCTCGGCTGACCGAGCATCGCTGCTTCCGCCTCGATGCCGCCAACACCCCATCCCACGACGCCAAGCCCGTTGACCATCGTGGTGTGTGAATCGGTCCCGAACACGGTGTCTGGGTAGGCGACGGTGGCGCCGTTCAGCTTCTCCGAAAAGATCACGCGGGCGAGATGCTCGATATTCACCTGATGCACGATCCCCGTGTCGGGGGGAACGACGTCGAAGTTTCGAAATGCCTGCTGGCCCCAGCGTAGAAATGCATAGCGTTCGCGGTTGCGCGAGAATTCGAGCTCCGCGTTGAGTGAGAACGCGTCCGCGCGGGCGAAGTAGTCGACCTGGACCGAATGATCGATGACGAGCTCGACGGGCTGCAACGGATTGATCCGATCCGGATCCCCCTTGAGATCGATCATCGCGTCGCGCATCGCGGCAAGATCGACCACGCACGGGACGCCCGTGAAATCCTGCAGCAGCACTCGCGCAGGCATGAACGAGATTTCCTTCTCGACGTGTGCCTTCGCGTCCCAGCGCGCAAGCGCCTCGATGTCGTCGGACTTGACGAAGGCGTTGTCTTCGCGGCGCAGGAGATTCTCCAGCAGAATCTTCATCGAGTAGGGCAATCGCGAGACGCCGGCGAACCCAGCCTTTTCGAGTGCGGGGAGGCTGTAAATCTGGACCGTTTGTCCGCCTGCTCGGATGTCGGTGCGTGTATTGAAACTATTCCGTGTCGCCATCAGTCGAATGATACTTCGCCGATCAG
>JBKPRH010000238.1:0-17387 GCA_046765795.1 Acidobacteriota bacterium
AATGATCATGCGCAAACCGCGTGCGCCGATCTTGCGGGAGAGCGCCGACTCGGCAATCGCCTCGAGCGCGTCATCCGTGAAGCGCAGCTTCACGTTCTCGTACTCGAACAGCTTCTGGTACTGACGCGTAATCGCATTGCGCGGTTGCGTCAGGATCTGGATGAGGGCTGGCTTGTCGAGCTCGTGGAGGGTGCCAACGACCGGCAGCCGGCCGACGAACTCGGGAATGAGGCCGTACTTGATCAGATCCTCAGGCTCCACCGCTTCCAGCGTCGAGCCGACATCGCGCTTGGTCACCGACTTCACGTCGGCTTTGAAGCCAAGCGTCTTCTTGCCGACGCGGCGGTCGATCACCTTGTCGAGGCCGACGAACGCGCCACCGCAGATAAAGAGGATATTGGTCGTATCGACCTGGAAGAACTCCTGGTGCGGGTGCTTGCGTCCGCCCTGCGGCGGGACGTTGGCCACCGTGCCTTCCAGAATTTTGAGCAGCGCCTGCTGAACGCCCTCGCCCGAGACATCACGGGTGATCGAGGGGTTCTCGTCCTTGCGGCAGATCTTGTCGACTTCGTCGATGTAGATGATGCCCTGCTGGCACTTCTCGATGTCGCCACCGGCGGCCTGCAGCAGCTTGAGGATGATGTTCTCGACGTCCTCGCCGACGTACCCGGCTTCGGTGAGGGTGGTCGCATCGACGATCGTGAACGGCACCGAGAGCAGCTTGGCGAGGGTCTGCGCGAGCAGTGTCTTGCCAGTGCCAGTCGGCCCGATCAGGAGGATGTTCGACTTCGTCAGCTCGACGTCGTTGCGGCTGCGCGGCTGCTTCTGGATCTCGATCCGCTTGTAGTGGTTGTAGACCGCGACCGCGAGCTTGCGCTTGGTGCGTTCCTGCCCGATCACATACTCATCAAGAAACTTCTTGATCTCGGGCGGCGAGGGCAGCGAGGAACGGACGCCGCGATTTTCGAAACGATTGTCGTCGGCAATGATGTCATTGCAGACTTCCACGCACTCGTCGCAAATGAAGACCGTGGGTCCCGCGATCAGCTTGCGAACGTCGTTCTGATCTTTATTGCAGAACGAGCAGCGGAGAATCTCGGTCTCGCCTGTCTTTTTGACCATGTGTGTGGGCTCTGGACTTTGGACTTTTTAGCTGCTGACAGGTGTTTCGGCCTCAATCTGGCCGGAGGCTAGGGGAGGTCCGGGTCGGTTCAGGCGCCGGAGGTCCATAGACCAATGCACCTTCGATGTTACACCCGTTTCCGAATGACGTCATCGATTATCCCGTAGTCTTTGCCCTGATCTGCAGACATGATGTAGTCGCGCTCTGTGTCGTCCTGAATCCGCTTAAACGGTTGACCTGTATGGTGTACCAGGATTTCGTTGAGGCGCTCGCGCATGCGCAGGATTTCCCGGGCATGGATATCGATATCGGTCGCTTGCCCTGCCAGCCCCTGCATGAGCGGCTGATGAATCACAATCCGTGAGTTGGGCAGCGAGTACCTTTTCCCCTTCGCTCCCGCGGCCAGCAGGACCGCAGCCATGGACGCCGCCTGACCGATGCAAATGGTCTGCACGTCAGGCTTGATGAACTGCATCGTGTCGTAGATCGCCATGCCCGCGGTGATCGATCCACCGGGGCTGTTGATGTACAGCATGATGTCCTTGTCCGGGTCTTCCGCCTCAAGGAACAACATCTGTGCAATCGCCAGGTTGGCGATGGTGTCGTCGATCGGCGTGCCGATGAAGATGATGCTGTCCTTCAGCAGCCGGGAGAAGATGTCGTAGGCGCGTTCGCCGCGGTTGGTCTGTTCGACCACCATCGGCACGAGCTGAGCATGACTCATGTGTGTGAGTTCGTGATTGGCGTTTATTACGCGGCTGCTCGCGTGGCAGCGTGCAACTTCAGAGTCGCCAAGAGTTTAGAGAATCCTAGCACGCGATAGGACCAAGTCAACCGCCTTCTCCCGGCGAAGGCCGGTAGCCAGCCGAGCCACGCTGCCTTCCTTCTCGAGCTGCGCGCGCAGCGCGGCCGGTGTTCGGCCCGCTCTCACAGCGAACCGTTCGATTTCTTTATCGACGTCTTCAGCCGATACGGTGAGCCCTTCGCGCCGCGCGATCTCGTCGAGCGCGAGGGCGCTGGCGACCGAGGCACGCGCCGGATCGCGCTGCGATTCGCGGAACTGACCCCAGTCGATCCCTGCCTGACGCGGGTCAACGTTCTGCTGCATGAGACGGCTGGCGAACTCCTCGATGCGCCGATCCATCTCGCGTTCAACCAGCGAGGGCGGCAGATCGAACGTGACGCGATCGGAGAGCTGCTTCAAGACGTCGGTGCGGAGATGCTGACGCGCGTGCTCTTCCGATTCCTGCTGCAGATCGTCGCGCACGCGATCGCGAAGCGCGGCAAGCGACTCGAACGCGCCGAGGTCCTTGGCGAACTCGTCGTCGAGTTCGGGCAGCACCTTGCGGCGGATGTCCTTCACCGTCACCGTGTAGTCGACGTCGGTGTTGGCCATCTCCTTGACGGCGTAGTCCTCGGGGAAGTGAATCGTGAACGACTTCGTCTCGCCGCTGTTCAGCCCAAGCAACTGTGCGTCGAACCCCGGAGGATTCGCTGGTGAGCCAAGCTCCAGGCTGACGTCCTCGTGGCGATCGGGTTTGCCCTCAGCGTCCTTGCGTTCGATGTCGAGCACCACGGTGTCGCCGTCTTCGACGGCGCGTGCCTCCACGGGCTCGAACTTGGCGCCGCGTTGACGCAGGTTCTGCAGCGTCTTCTCGACGGCCTCGTCATTGACTTCGTGGGCGTGTCGCGTGGCTTCGATCGTCGAGAGATCGCCGACGTCGAACGGCGGTACCGTTTCGATGTTGGCCGTGAACTTCAGCGGCTGTCCCTCTTCGAGTGCGACGTCCTTGATGTTTGGCGTGTCCACCGGCTCGATGCCGCGCTCTTGCAGCGCTTCATCAACGGCGCGCGGAATCAGGCCGTGCGCGACGTCGTGGAGGATCTGCTCCTTGAAGCGCTGCTTGACAAGATTGGTTGGCACCTTGCCAGGCCGGAAGCCGGGGATGCGCGCCTGCTTGGTGTAGCCCTTGGCGACGCGATTGATCTCGGCGTCCACGATGTCGACCGGGATCTCGATCGTGATCGTCTTCTGCGTGGCGCTGACGTCGGTGAACTCTGTCTTCATCGAAGCAATATCGGAGGACTTTGAGGTCCACCTTCGCGCTGCGCGCTACGGTGGACACTCCTTCGCGTGCTGATGCTTGCGCTCCGAAGCTCGCGCGCAACTACAGACGAGCGAAGGAGTGCGAAAGGAGGGACTCGAACCCCCATACCCTTTCGGGTACCAGATCCTAAGTCTGGCGCGTCTGCCAGTTCCGCCACTTTCGCGTCAACGTTCAAGCCTAACATACGCGGCCTCAAGGGCCAGGAATCACGAACCAGGAATCAGGGAATCACGCGGACTTTTGTCTGGCCTTGCTGCCGGCTCGCTCCGCCTTTGCCATCTTTGGCTTGACGTGAGCAAACGCCGCCGAGACGTTGCTGATGATCAGCTCGTTGATCGGTCCCCGCGAGGATGCTTTGGAGTTGATCGCGCGACGGGCCGGCACAGGGCGGACCTGGAGTCCGGCTTTCTGCGCCTCTGTCGTGGTGTATGCGCTGAGGATTTCCGCGGCGCTCGAATTCGAGACGACGACGTGTGCGCCGCGCTTACACGCAGCGACGACTTTCTGTTGCAGCCGGCGCTGATCGAAGGCGGTGAATCCATCCGCCGTGTAGTTCGCGAAACTCGACGTGCGGCTCAGTGGCGCGTACGGCGGATCGCAGTACACGAAATCACCGGCACCGGCATCGTCGAGGGTGCGATCGAATGATTGCAGAACGATCGAGACGCCCGGACTGGCGAGCGATCGGGCGACGCTACGCAGATGCGACTCGTCGCAGATGCGTGGGTTCGTGTAGCGCCCCGCCGGCACATTGAAACCGCCCTGCCGATTCAGCCGGAAGAGTCCGTTGAACCCGGTGCGATTGAGGAAGATCAACATCGCCGCAAGCCCGGGTGTGTACATGTCCGCGACGTCGCCGGGTTCGGACGCGCGCGCTTGCAAGGCAGCGCGCAGCGGATTGAATCGCGTGTCGCGCACATCGTAGTACGCGTCAGTTCCGCCGGTGCGGTATTCGCGAGCCAGGGTCTGCAACGCGCGGATGACGGCTTCAGGTCGATCGCGCAGCAGGCGATAACACCCGATCAGATCGGGATTCACGTCAGCGAGGACGGTCGCTTTCCGTGTCAATCGACCGCTGTTCAAGAGATCGAAGAACACCGCGGCGCTCCCCATGAACGGTTCGATGTAGCGCGAGAACGTCGGCGGGTAGTGCTCCGCCAACACGGGGAGAAGTTGTCGTTTGCCGCCGGCCCATTTCAACAAGGGCCGGACGACTGTCGGGACGGATGCGCGCATCTGCACGCTTTAACTATCGGTCGAGGGATCCGGTTCTTTAGCGGTATCGCCGGAAGCGGGCTGGTCTGCCTCCGTTGAAGATGCGGTGGATGGACCCGTCGAGCGGCCTGCCCGGCGAAGAGACTCCCGAAGAAGATACTCGATTTGAGCGTTCAGGCTGCGCAAATCATCGTTTGCCCAGCGCTGAACGCTCTCGAGTATCGTGGCGTCAATGCGAAGGAGGAAGGGTTTCCGGTCCGCCACGGGGCACGTCTTATTGGTGAATCGTGCCGGTGTTGAGGATCGGCGTCGCGGCCTTCTCGCCGCACAGGACCACCAGCAGGTTGCTCACCATCGCGGCCTTCCGCTCCTCATCCAGATGGACGATTCCCTTGTGCGACAACTGCTCCAGCGCCATTTCCACCATCCCGACTGCGCCTTCGACGATTAGTTTCCGCGCCGCGATGATGGCGCCGGCCTGCTGCCGCTGCAGCATCGCCGCGGCGATCTCCTGCGCGTAGGCCATGTGGCTGAAGCGAGCTTCGAGGACCTCGACTCCCGCCTTCTCGAGACGCTGCTGCACCTCTTTCTTCAAATGCTCGGCAACTGACGCTGTCGATCCGCGAAGCGAGACGATGTGATCTTCGTGAGAGTCGTAGGGGTAGCTCGTGGCTGCGTTGCGAAGCGCGGCCTCGCTCTGCACGCGGACGTAGTTCTCGTAGTCATCGACTTCGAAGAGGGCCTCCGCAGTCTCGACCACCCGCCACACCACGACCGCGGCAATGTCGATCGGATTGCCGTCCTGGTCGTTGACCTTCAGCTGTGAGCTTTCGAAGTTCCGCACCCGGAGCGAGATCTTGCGCTTCCTGAAGAACGGGTTCGCCCAGCGCAGCCCGGTGATCTTCGCAGTGCCAACGTAGTCGCCGAACAGCTGCATGACCTTGGCTTCGTTGGGCGCCACCATGAAGAAGCCCTTCAGCAGGAAGATCCAGGCCAGAACGATCGTGGGGACGGCGATCACCATGAGTGCGGGCCCGAGTTCTTCGTACCCTCGGAGGTAAAGCTCTCTGGCGAATGCGCCCGCGGGGAAGATGAGGAGGGGCAGGAGCACCAGTGGGAGCAGGGGAAGTCCAGGTACCCCGTGACGGAGACGTTCGCGCACCATCGAAAACCTCCATGAAGGGCCGGCGCCCTTGTGATGTCTATTTGATATCAGTTAGACATCATACTCGTCAATAAAGTTCCCTAGAGCCCAGTCCTGCTATTCCGGCCCGTCCCTTCTGCCGAAACGATTCACGAGAAAGTCTGTGCAAACCACGCGGTATTTGGCGGCTTTTGCCCTGATTGCGGCCGCTCTCTCGCCGATGCCCACCCGGGGGCAGCAGACCTCGTCCGCCGCCGCGCCGTTGCGGCCGGTGCCGATCACGCAGCTCGATCTGAAACAGCCGCATCCCGAGCTCGACCGGCGGCGCGTCTCGCTACGGCCGGCACGGCCCACGCCGATCAGGGACATCCTGCCGGTCATCGTGCGCGGCACTCGCTTGAGCGTCATTGCGGATCCGTCAATCACTCAGACATTTGTTGGTGAGCTGAAGAACGTCACGATTCGTGAAGCGCTGGACGTGATCCTCGAGCCGTCGGGTCTCGACTACTCGATTCGCGGCGAGGTCATTCGCGTGTTCCCGCGTGAGCTCGAGACGCGCTTCTTTCACATCGACTACGTGAGCACGCAGCGTACAAGCAACCGGAGCACGTCGCATGTGACGGGGACGGATTCGCCTGACGTCTACGCGGAGCTGGCCGAGGGTGTGAAATCGCTGCTGTCGCCCGACGGGCGCATGAACGTCGATCGCACCGCGGCGCTGCTGCGAGTGACCGATCGTCCCAGCCGTCTCGCTCGTGTCGAACAGTACCTGGACGCGGTGATGCAGCGCGTGACGCGGCAGGTGCAGATCGATGCCAAGGTCATCGAAGTGGATCTCCGCGACGAATTCTCTGCAGGCATCGACTGGCGGTCTGTGATCGCCGGCCTCGCTCCCAACGCCACGCAGGCGCCGACCTCGGTGAGCGGCAGTCCGACGTTGATCCTGAACGTCAGCGATTTCACTGCAATGCTCAAAGTGCTATCGGCTCAGGGGGACGTCAACGTCCTCTCGAGCCCGCGCATCATCGCGACGAACAACGAGCCCGCCATCATGCGAGCCGCGACGCAGGACACGCGCTCGGTGACCGATAGCATCGTGTTGAGCCTGACGGCGCAGATCAGTGCCGATGGTGTGATCCACATGAACGTCAATCCGAGCGTCACCGAGCGCACCTCCCTGACGAGGTCATCGGCGGGCGATCAGACGCCGCTCGTCACCGTGCGCGAAGCCGACACGGTGGTCCGCCTGCGGCAAGGCGAGACCGTCGTCATTGCCGGCCTGATCCGTGAGCGCACCGATCGGCGCAAGTCCGATCTGGTGATTCTGTTGACGCCGACTGTCGTGAATCCCCCAGGGTCGCGCTGACGGTCTCCCATGTACGAGCCGTATTACGGGTTCGCCGAGAAGCCGTTCAGTCTCACACCAGATCCGAAGTATCTGTATCGCAGCGAGTCGCACGCCAATGCGTTCGAGTTGCTGCAGTACGCGATCGATCGGCGTGAGGGCTTCGTCGTCATAACCGGCGACATCGGCACCGGCAAGACTACCGTCTGCCGCGCGCTGCTCGAGCAGACCGGCAAGAAGACGTTAACGGCGCTGGTGCTGAATCCGTTTTTGTCAGAGCACGATCTGCTCCGCGTCATTCTGCAGGACCTCGGCGTGATCAACCGAGGCGAGGAGCGCGCTGGTGGCCGGCAGCCGAGCAAGCAGGATCTGATCAACACGTTGAACGATTTCCTGCTCTCGCTCATTCCACTCGGCGCCCACGCCGTGCTGATTGTGGATGAAGCGCAGAATCTGCCGCTGCCGATTCTCGAGCAAATCAGGATCCTCTCGAATCTGGAAACGGACAAAGAGAAGTTGCTGCAGATCATTCTGGTCGGACAGTTGAACCTGGTGCCGCTGCTGCGATCGCCGGGGCTGCGTCAGCTCGATCAGCGTGTCTCGATCCGGTATCAGCTGAAGCCGCTCACCGACGAAGAAACCGGCGCCTATGTCGCCCATCGTCTCGCGATCGCCAACGGATCGCGGAGCGTCGTGTTTACGCCTGCGGCGCTGAAGGTCGTCTACGACTATTCAGGTGGTGTGCCCCGTCTGATCAACATGCTGTGCGATCGCGCGCTGCTCGGCGGATATTCGGCGCAGACCACACGTATCGACGAGCATCTGGTGAAGAGCGCCGCTGAGGGACTTGATCTCACGTCGCGTGAGAAGCCGTCGTGGGTCACCCGGTTTCTCCGCGGCACGCGATCATGAGGCGCTGGTGATCGCATGAGCGTGATTCTCGACGCGCTGCGACGGTCCCGCAGAGTTGCAATGCGGTCTGGCTCGGCGACTGGGCACGGCGCGCCTCACGTGCCCGCCGGACTGGGCCTCGGTCGAGCCTCATCGTCTTCATCAAGCGCATCGCGATCCACACGCCCGCGGTTTCTCGCCATCGGTTTACTCCTCGTGATTGGTCTCGGCGCATGGGCGGCGTATCAGGTGTCGCAATCCCTCATGACGAACTATGCGGCGCCGGCACCACCGAGCCGCGCCTCTCGTGCCGCTCGCGGTTCATCACCCGCGCCGCAACCGCCGACGGCGAATCAGTCCCCAGGCCTGACCCCGAGCCAGGCGCCGCAACCGACGTCGCCGACAGTCGTTCTTCGCAGCGCCCCGGAAGCCGAGCAGGGCTCGCGAACGAACGACGCGACGAAACAGTTCGAGCTCGCCGTTCGTTATCAGAACCTGGGCGATTACGACGCGGCGCTCAAGCAGTACCGTGCCGTACTCGCCGCCGACAGATTCAACGTTGCGGCCTACAACAACCTCGGTGTGCTGTATCACCGGCGCGGCTTGAGGATGGAAGCCATCGAGCAATTTCGGCGGGCCATTGCGATCAGCGCCGATTACGTCAAGGCGCGAAGCAACCTCGGTGTGGTGCTGATGGAAGCTGGCCGGCTCGCTGAGGCCCGCGCAGAACTTCGCGCGGCAATGACCCTCGAGCCGCGCAGCGCTGATGTCATTGTCAATCTCGCGCTGGTCGAGCACGCCGATCGGCATCGCGACGAGGCGATCGAGCTGCTGCTGCGCGCAATCGGCTATCAGCCGACTCACGCGATGGCGCACTACAACGTCGCCGTGTTGTACGACGAGCAGAGCGCACTCGCGCTGGCGTACGAGCACTACACGGACTTCCTCAAGCATGGGGGACCGGAGCAGGGCGAGCTGTTAGCGGCGGTGCAACGACGTGTGTTGATGCTCAAGCCCAAGCTGCCAAACGCGCCTTAGGCCTTCAATTACGTACGCATCTCGCGGTCCTTCGCGGCGCGCTTTTTCGCGAGCGCGAGTTGCTTTGCTTCGCGCTTCCTCGCGAGCGCTATCTCCCGTTGTTGCGTGTGCTGGAGTTGCCGCGCTTCTCGATCACGCTCTCGCTCGTCCAAAATGAGATAGCGCCAGCGCGGATGATGCTCGAGCCGCTGCAGCCGCCGCCAAACGAGCCGGCCGAATGCCGAGGGCGCTGTTGGCGTCGCGAGTCGTGGTGCGGCAGGGAGCCGTTCGAGCGCATCAGCGACGATGCTGGTTGCGGAGATGTCCATTCCGCGCGGCCGAATGAAGTGGTGGACAAAATGTTGTTGCCGCTTCAGCACGTCGGCTGGCGGTCCTTCGAGCACGGCGGTCAGTTGCTGTTCGTGCTCCGCCAGAGAATTGGCCATCGTCAGCAGTCCGCGTTCGGCGTCCACGAGATACTGGAAATGCAGTGACGCCTCGTGCTCCGGAACGAGCTCATCGTCGTAGAACGACATCACCGGCCTGCCGACGACTGCTGCGTCGAGAAACGCCGTCGTCGTGATACCGACCACTGCGGCGCTGTAGTACAGGGATTCGAAGTAATCGTCGCGGCCCGGTTCGTCAACCGGGGGACCGCCGAACATCGCGATATTCCCCACGCTACGCCAATCGCAATTGGCCCACTCGGCAGTCCGCGCGGGATGGGGACGCAACAGAATCGGCAGGTCTCGCACGTGCGGATTCATCGAGCGCCGGAGGTGGGTCGCCCATCGCAGGAAGACGCGCGGTTCGGGCGGGGTGCCGGGAAGCAGAGCGGAACCGGCCCACAGAACAAACGGGCGTTCGTCGGCGAGACCGGCGCGACGCACGAACTCGGTTCGCGATCGCGTTGGGACTCGTGCAAACCAGCGGTCACAGCATTGCGCACCGGTGACCACGATCCGCGCCTCCGGCACCGCGTGCATGGTCATCGCCTCGCGCTTCTGGACGTCGTTCCACACGAACAGTCCGTCGGGAAGATCGCGGATGAGCGCCTTGCTCGAGAGGTGATCCCAGCTCCACACCACCACGGCGGTCGGGATGCCGCGTCGAATCGCACTTCGAAACAGATCGATCTGCGACGACGCGACGAGTCCGATGAGCGGCGTCACCACGATCAGATCGGGCCGCTGATGATCGAGATATCGCGCAATCTCCGGAGCTTCAGGCACGGCGTGGTCGGCGGCGCCGAGCGCGCGTGTGAGCGCCCTCCTGAGGGGGCGCCACCCAATCAGTGGTGATTGCGAGAGGCGAAGCATCCCGATGGGCGTCCGCTCCCGTGCCCGCAGCCACAAACCCGACGAGGGTCCGTATGCGGGGTCGAAATATCGCAAGTAGTCGATCGCGAACCGGATCTTGGCCGGGAGAAACAGCGATTCCTCATCGCGCACCGCGGTTCGTCCACACGTGATGTTGGCGAATGTGGCGGTCAGACGGTCCACGATCGGCTGTCCGCCGAATGACGAATCGTCGCGTTCTGCGCCCAGATGAATCTCGTGCCCCCGCCGGGCGAGCTCCTCCACGACGGAATCGAGATTCCGGTAGTAGCCGTTGTGCAGCGCCGCGAACAGGATTTTCACTGGGGAGAAAACCCGCCGCTCCATAGACGGAGATAGGCTTGACAGCGTTCGCGCGAATAATAGACCAGCAGGGTCCACAGGATCCTCAAATGTGATGCGTATCTTCTTGACCCGGGATGTTCTGGATGCGGCGGCCTGCCGTTACGTGCAGGCGGCAATGGACGCCGGAACGCCGGAGGAGGCCGAGGTCCTGGATGAGGGTTTCGAGGTTCAGGGCGACGTCCGCCGCGCGACACAGATTGAGGTGGCCGATACCGTGCTCGCGATGGTGGAGGCGACACTCGATCGAGCGTGTGCTGCTATCGCATCGTTCTACGGCCTGGCGTTGCAGTCGCGCGAAGGCGCGAGTGTCTTGCGCTACGAAACTGGCGGCTTCTACAAGCCGCACGTCGATCGCGCGCACGTGCCGTCATGGCCGCTGACCGAGCGGCGGCAGATCACGGTCGTCCTGTTTCTCGAGAGCGCGTGCGAGGCTGAGCCGACCGGCGGGTTCCGCGGCGGCATCCTGCGACTGTTTCCCGACGAGGGCGATCCCATTGACGTCATCCCGACCCGCGGCACGCTCGTGGCATTCCCGGCCGGCATGCGCCACGAGGTGACTCGCGTCATCGCCGGACGCCGCGACACCATCGTGGACTGGTTTTACTAAAATCCGCATTGATGGCCCTGCGCCCCGGGAGTCGCCTCGGTCCGTATTCGGTCGTGTCTGCGCTGGGGCGTGGTGGCATGGGCCGCGTGTACCGCGCCGAAGACACACGCTTGCATCGTGTCGTCGCGATCAAGACGCTGTCCGAACGGCTCGAATCCAATACGCAGGCGATCGAGCGCTTCGAGCGTGAGGCGCGCGCGGCTGCCTCGCTGAACCATCCCAACATCTGCACCATCTACGACGTCGGCACCGATCCGCCGTTCATCGCGATGGAGCTGCTCGAGGGTGAAACGCTGCACGAGCGTTTAGCACGCGGGCCGATGGATGTGATGTCGGTCGTGGACATCACGCTTGGGCTCGTCGATGCCCTTGATGCCGCACACAGCAAGGGCATCCTGCATCGCGATCTGAAGCCGGCGAATATTTTCCTGACCGAGCGCGGTCCGAAGATTCTCGACTTCGGCGTCGCGAAAGTTCTGCCGACTGGTGAAACACGCGTCCCAACTGAGGGTGTGCCGCCGTCCGAGTCGCTACTCACCGAAGAAGGCGTCGTGATTGGGACGGTCGCCTACATGTCTCCCGAGCAGCTGCGCGGCCAGCCACTCGACGCGCGAAGCGATCTCTTTTCGCTCGGCCTCGTGATGTACCAGATGGCGACCGGTCGTGCCGCGTTTGCCGGTGAGACCAGCGCGGTGGTCGCGGCCGCGATCCTTCGCGAGATGCCGGTGCTGCCGCGGCACATTCGCGAAGACGTGCCGGCCCGACTCGAAGACATCATCCTCAAGACGATCGAGAAGGATCCGCGGGACCGCACGCAGTCAGCGGCGGAACTGCGTGCCGATCTCCGTCGCCTCAAACGCGAGCTCGATTCGGGATTCACGACGGCTCACGGATCCGAACAACGCACGTCCGGAATGGCAGCGCCGCGATCGAGCGGCGCGATCCCGGCACGTCGTTCGCGCGCGCTCATCGTCGCCGCTGCGGCGAGCGTTGTCGTCGCCGCTGCCTTTGGGTTCTTCCTCTGGCAGCGAGGTCAGTCGTCGCGTGAACAGCCGGACGTGTCGCTGCA
This sequence comes from Acidobacteriota bacterium, assembly GCA_046765795.1. Classification (GTDB taxonomy): domain Bacteria; phylum Acidobacteriota; class Vicinamibacteria; order Vicinamibacterales; family UBA2999; genus Gp6-AA40. Next base: position 12,202 of record JBKPRH010000238.1, read on the forward strand.
GAATCTGCAGATTTCTCAGGTGACGGCCAGCGGCAATGCGTGGCGTCCTGCGTTGTCGCCCGACGGACGATACGTGGTCTACGTGCGACGCGACCGCACGGGGCGAAGCCTGCGAGTCCGTCAGCTTGGCACCGATCGCGACGTCGAGCTTCTGCCGGTCGAGCCTGGCCTGATTCTTCAGGCGGCGGCGGTGACGCCCGATGGCGCCTTTATTGATTTCGTCCGAGGAACCGTCGGTGCGATGACGCTGTGGCGCATGCCGTTCCTCGGTGGCAGTCCGCGACGGCTGCTCGACAACATCGGCAGTCCGATCGGATGGTCTCCCGATGGACGGCATCTAGCGTTCGTCCGTTCCGGCTTCGGCGGATCATCATCTGTCGTCGTCGCCGAAGCAGACGGCACGAAAGAGCGGACGTTGGCAACCCGCAAGCTCCCCGCGGATTTCCTTTCGTTCGACAGCCGCGGAACACCGAGCGCGCAGGGCGCGGGCATTCAACCTGCGTGGTCGCCCGACGGCAAAACCATCGCGCTGATCGGCTTTGAGCCGATCAACGGCAACCTGATTCGACATGCCGTATTCGTGGACGTGGCGACGGGCACACAACGAACGATTCCGCTTCGTGAAGAGAGCAGCGCGGATGGCATCGAGTGGCTCGATCAGAATCGCCTGCTCCTCAGTCTGGAAGGCAAGAACGAAGCGGTCGCGCAGTTGTGGACGCTGTCGTATCCCGACGGTACATGGTCGCGGCTCACCAACGATCTGAACAATTACGCGAGCCTGTCGGTCAGTGCGGATCGTCGATCCGTTGCTGCATCGCGATGGGATTTCCGAGTTGGTGTCTTTCTCGTTGATGGCGCATCGGACAAGCCAATGGACGTTGTCCCTGCGGCGCCGGCCGTCGGCGTCGATGTCGCGTGGGCTGGAGACAAACTGCTGTATGGCCTGCTGTCGCCAGTCAACAACCTGCCTGCGATCTGGGCACTGCGGCCAGGCGAGTCGAACTCAGAAGAGCTGATCGCGAACGGCTACTCACCGGCCGGAACTCATGACGGACAGACGATCGTCTTCTTTCGCGTCGAGAACAGTCGTCGAGGTATCTGGCGCGTGGACAAAGATGGACGTGGTGCCACCGAGATCGGTACATCGGCTGGTGGTCGAATGGGTCTGACGCCGGACGGCAAGCAGGTGCTCTACCTGTCGCTGGAGAAGGGCATTCAGGCGGCGTGGATCAGCGCGACCGACGGCAGCGGGAAGCCGCGGCAGTTGACCAACGTGTACACCGTTCATCCCGTCGTGTCACCGGACGGAAAGCTAGTGGCTTATGTCTCGCTCGACAACAACCAGCCGGTGATATCGATCTGTGCCCTACCGGAGTGTGCGACCAGACGAAATCTCTCGGTGCCGCGTAACCCGGTCGCGCTGCAATGGACGCCGGACGGCCGGAGCGTCGCGTGGGCGATGCAGTCCAACATCTGGTCGCAGCCGCTCGAGGGCGGCACGCTATCGCAGGTGACGCATTTCCCTGAGGACGAGTACCGCATCGAGGACTTCGAGTGGTCGCCCGACGGTAAGCGGCTCGCGTTCTCGCGTTCGCTCAACACCTGGGACATCGTGTTGTTCCGCGCGGTGCGGTGACTCGTAGTGGCCGGCTTCAGCCGGACCGTGACGCGGCGCGTTCAGCGCTCTTCGACTTGCGTGAGGTGCAGCAGCCGATGTGCCCACGGCGCGAGGACGATGCCCATCACGCCGATGAAGACGACGCCGCTGAATAACGCATAGAGCGAGGCGAACAGCTTACCTGCCGTCGTGTTCATGCGATCGACCGGCCCCATCCCGCTCAGAATCATCGACGCATTCAGGAACGAATCGAGCCAACCCAGACCAGCGGTGGTGCGATACCCGACAGTGCCGATGCCGTCAGCGATGGCCACGATCACGATGGCGATCAACAGATGGCGCGACGCGCGACGAATGAAGTGCGGCCACGGCAGCAGGTGATGGTGTTTGCGCTCGTACATACGCCCCGCGGTATTCACGGCAGTCGTGTCGAGGCGAGGTCGCGGCGGACCATGTCGGCGTACTCCGGCAGGAACCAGCCCTGCGCGGTGAGCTCCTGGAGTCGCTGTTCCGCTTTCTTTGTGTAGTCGCTCGTAGTCGGATACAGCTTCTTCAGCGTCGCATCGGCGAGTGGTACTTTCGTTCCGGCGAGCTGACACAATCGATCCTGCGCGTCTGTCTTGCCTTTTCCGAACACGCCGTTGGTGGCGGTTGGCACATCCACCCAGATGTTGCGAATGCCGCCCTTGGCATTGCCGTACTCGTCGAGCGCCAGCGCCGAGCCGTCGTTGGCCGTGTTCTGATCGACGGTAATCGGTGGCGCGTGCGGCGGTGTCTTACCGGTGGTGATCCAATCAACCAGGTAATTCAACGCGAGCGCGGTGAATGCACCGGCCGGGAAGTCGGTGACGGGCAACGTGCACGGATCGTTCTGGAAGCCCGGGTTCTCGCGCGAGTTGTTGTGCGGCATGCCGGCGACTTCGTACAGGCGGAAGCGATTGCCCGGCTCGTCGCCATCGGGTCGCCGATACTCGATCCCTTTCGCAGCCCAGGTGACGACTTCTGTCTGTGTGGGCATCTGGATCATCGGCACATCGACGATCGGCAAAGGTGTGTTGCCATTCGTGCTGGTCAGCAGGAAGCCGTCGAAGATCGGACCACCGCTTGCCATGCGCAATGTCGCGTGATCGGCGAGATAGTTGCGGACTGTGCCGCTCGACGCCGACGTGCCCATCAGGGTGATCTTCTGCACGCGATAGCCGGCGAACGGACCCGTGCCGCTCTTGATCAGCATGCCCGCTTGCGCGATCACTTCGTTGGTCTGGCCCATCGCAATGTTCAGCGAGGCATAGCGCTCGGCATTGAACGTTTTCAGCAGGTTGATGTTCCCCGGGCTGTGCACGATCTCCACGAACATGTGATGTCGCGTGAGAATCGAGACGCGCGACCATTCGAAGATCAGCGAGCGGCCGCCAGCATGCAGCGCCTCCGACACGACGACGCCGCTGAACGTCGCGGGATCCTTCGGACGCCGCACGATGATGCGCGTCGTGTACGGCGCGTCCTTTGCGGTGCCGGAGACGAAGAATTCCTCCGTCACATACGGAAAGTCCTCGACCTTGGGAGCGTCGGGCACGATGCTGATCGCCGGGTTCGGATACATCAGGCCGGGCTCGCTGATCGCGGCTGAGATCGTCGGTACGGGCGGCGTTGCCGCATGAACAGTCACGGGCACGGCGCTCACAATGCAGACGCCGACGATCAGGGCCAGCGGGCCATTCTTCATGTCGTCCTTCCTTCCGCCGCATGATACTGCCCCGTTCGCGGCTGCCTGACGGCCGCGAACGCGCTGTCGAACCGCCCAATTTTCGACAGTCGGCCATCACTCTCCGTCACTGACAACGCACGCATCTTTCACTCTCGACACGACTTAGCCGCTTCGTTCGACAGGAACGGCGGTTGCCATGTCATGTGCCGACGACATGGTCGCGGGAGGTGAGTGATGACGAACAAGGTTCTTTCCATCGAGCCAGAGCACGCGCTGGGAATACTCGGGCTCTTTTTGATGTTGGTAATCGCGCGCCTCGTACCCCGCGCCTATGAGCCGCAGGAGACAGCGGCGGATCGGCTGACCAGCTTTTTAGCGCGGCGAGTCATCGACGGTATCGCGGCGATCGGCTGGCTGGCCGATCACCTGCCGCCGTCTGCGCCGCACATCGGAGAGCCCACGCCACTGCGTGCGCGGTAATTGGAGGATTGTGATGAGCAGACTACTGGTTTTCGCGTACGGCGTGATCGCCTACGCCGTGTTCTTCGTGACGTATCTCTACGCCGCGGGCTTTGTCGGCAACCTGGTAGTGCCGAAGTCACTCGACTCGGCACCGACGGCGCCCCTCGGGACGGCGCTGCTGATCAACCTGGGGCTGCTGAGCCTCTTTGCGATTCAGCACAGCGTGATGGCGCGGCCGTGGTTCAAACATGCCTTGACTCGCATCGTGCCGCAGGCCGCCGAGCGCAGCACTTACACGCTGGCGAGCAGCCTCGCGTTAATCCTGCTCTTCTGGCAGTGGAGCCCACTTGGTGGCGTGATCTGGGATGTGCAGGATCCAACAGGACGGGCGGTGCTCTATGGAGGATTCGCGTTCGGATTCCTCCTGGTCCTCGTCACGACATTCCTGATCAATCACTTCGATCTGTTCGGCCTGCGACAGGTGTGGCTGCATCTACTCGGCCGCGAGTACAAGCCGCTCAACTTCGTCACCCCTGGCCCGTATCGTCTGGTGAGGCACCCGCTCTACGTGGGATGGCTGTTCGCGTTCTGGTCCACGCCGACGATGACGCTCACGCATCTCTTGTTCGCGGTGGTGACGACGGCCTACATCCTGGTGGCGATCCAGCTAGAAGAGCGCGATTTGATCGACGCGCACCCCGAGTACGCCGAGTACAAGCGGCGCGTGCCGATGATGATTCCGATGCCGACGAAGCGTGCTGCCACCGCGAGAACCGCCTCCACGGTCGGCATGTTCGCGCTGATCTGCCTCTGGCCGCTGCACACCCTCGCCCAGGGCCACTCGCACGGCAAGCCGAGCACCGACAATGTGCTCGTGCAAGCGGTCCGCGAAGCGACTGAGCGCTTCAAAGACGTGAGTGTCGCCGAGAACGAGGAGTACCACCTCATGTTCGGCTGTGTCACCGGCTCGGACTCGGGAGCGATGGGTCTCCACTATGTGAACTTGCCCCTGGTGATGGACGGCGAACTGGACTCGGCGCATCCCGAGATCGTGTCGTACGAGCCAGTCAAGGGCGGCGGTCTGCGAATCACGGGCGCCGACTTCCTGGTGTTCGCCGATGCATGGGATGAGGCGCACCCGGGCGATCCGCCACAGATCATGGGACAACTGCTTCACCGGTTCGAAGCGCCGAACCGGTTCGGCCTTGCGAACTTCTACACCCTGCATGTGTGGGCGTGGAAAGACAGTCCGACGGGCACGTTCGTGAACTGGAACTCCAACGTGTCGTGCGACTCCTTCAACGGTCAGTAGCCCTGAAGGGAGCACGTCATGACCATCATCACTGAACGCCCCGCCATTGGCCGCGTGCTACTCGCAGCGCTCGGCGTGGTCTGCAT
>JBKPRH010000239.1:0-20135 GCA_046765795.1 Acidobacteriota bacterium
CTCGTGGCTCGTACTGAACCCGCGCGCGGGATGCGCGACTTTCTCCCGGAAGACGTGCGTCGCCGTGAATACGTCATCGGCATCATCAAGCGTGTCTACGAGCGCTATGGCTTCGAGCCGCTCGAGACACCCGCTGCCGAGAACATCGACACGCTCATGGGGAAGTACGGCGAAGAGGGCAATCAGCTCATCTTCAAGATCCTCAAGCGTGGCGAGCATGAGGCGTCGGGACAGGCGGATCTCGCGCTGCGTTACGACCTGACCGTTCCGCTCTCGCGGGTGATTGCCCATCATCACAGCAAGCTGCCGAAGCTGTTCAAGCGGTATCAGATTCAGCCGGTGTGGCGCGCCGATCGTCCTGCGCGCGGACGCTTCCGCGAGTTCTATCAGTGCGACGTGGATGCGCTCGGTTCGACGTCGCCCGTGATCGAGGCGGAGATCTGCGGCGCGGTCTCCGAGGCGCTGATCGAACTTGGCTTCGCTGATTTCACCATCAGGATGAATCATCGGCAACTGCTCACGTCGGTGCTGACGTGGTGTGGCGTTCCCGAACCGCTTCACTCAACAGCGCTTGTCGCGGTGGACAAACTGGACAAGATCGGACCAGAAGGTGTCGAAGGCGAAATGCAGTCGCGTGGCGTTGACGCCCAGGCCGCGCGCGCTGTGCTCCAGGAATTCGCGAGGCTTCGCGACGCGGGGTTCGAGGCGCCAGCCCCCTACGACGAAACAGGTCAGGAGGCAAGCCGGAATCTCGCCGCCATCGCGCGTCTCGCGCAGAGCACTCCTGCGGCGAACCGGATCCGGTTCGATCCCAGTCTGGCACGCGGGCTTTCGTATTACACGGGCGCGATCATGGAAGCCAACGTCCCCGACCTTACTGGCAGCCTCGGCGGCGGCGGACGGTACGACAACCTGGTCGGCATGTTCCTCGGTCAGAGTGTGCCGGCCTGCGGGTTTTCGCTGGGCCTCGAACGCATTCTCGTGGTCATGGGCGAACGGAATATGTTTCCGCCCAGCCTGGCCACGACACCCGCCGATGTGATGGTGGCGGTCTTTGATGCGAAGGACACGGCGCATGGCGTGCGTGTCGCGCAAATGCTGCGTGCGTCGGGACTTCGGGTGATGGTCTATCCCGACGCTGACAAGATTGGCAAGCAGATCAAGTACGCTGATAGTCAGCGAATCCCGTATGTGGCGATTCTCGGCGGCGACGAGATCGCGAACGGCACCGTCACCGTGAAACACCTGACGGCGCAAACCCAAACCACCTACGACCAGGCCGCAGCGGGCGCGGCAATTCTCGAGGGACTGAAGGACCGTGGCTGAGCAACTCGGCGACCTGACACGCACGCACACCTGCGGCGAACTGCGCTCGACACACGTCGGCGCTGATGCGACGCTTCTGGGCTGGGTGCACCGCGTGCGCGATCTTGGCGGAGTGCTCTTCGTCGACGTCCGCGACCGCGCCGGCGTCACGCAGATCGTCTTCGACAAAGACGACGAGGCGCTGATCACGAAAGCCAAACGGCTCCGGTCGGAGTTCGTGGTGGGTGTGGTTGGCAAAGTGCGACGCCGCGCGCCGGAGACCGTGAATCCGAAGTTGCCGACCGGCGAGGTCGAGATCGTCGTCAAGCAGCTCGCGGTGTTGAACGAGGCCAAGACACCGCCGTTTCCAGTGGCCGACGACACGCCGGTCTCGGAAGACGTGCGTCTGAAGTATCGCTATCTCGATCTCCGTCGTCCGCGGCTGCAGAACAACATCATCATGCGCCACCGTCTGACGACGGTGATTCGGCGCTACTTCGATGAGAACGGTTTCCTCGAGATCGAGACGCCGATTCTCACCAAGTCCACGCCGGAAGGTGCGCGCGACTACCTCGTGCCGAGCCGCGTGCACCCGGGAGAGTTCTTCGCGCTGCCGCAGTCGCCGCAGTTGTTCAAGCAGATCCTGATGATTGCGGGCATGGACCGCTACGTGCAGATCTGCAAGTGCTTCCGCGACGAAGACCTGCGCGCCGACCGTCAGCCCGAGTTCACGCAGGTGGACGTGGAGATGTCGTTCGCGCGGCCGGAGACGATCTTCGGTGTGATCGAGCCGCTGATGCGCGAGATCTTCAAGCTGATCGGCCACGAGATCACCACGCCGTTCCGGCGTATGCCGTACTCAGAGGCGATCGCGGTCTATGGGTCGGACAAGCCAGACCTCCGACCGGGCATGCCGATCCAGGACGTCCGAGAACTGTTCCGCGAGTCGTCTTTCGGCGTTTTCAAGAACATCGTGGCCGAGGGTGGCACGGTCCGCGCGTTCGTGGTGGCGAATGCCGCGAACTACTCGCGCAGCGCGGTAGACGGCATCGTCAACCAGGAAAAGGCCCAGGGGCGTCACCTGCTGTGGGCGCGGCGGTTGGACGACGGGACGATCACCTCGTCATTCCCGAAGGCAGTAGGCGAGGAGACCGTACGCCAATTGCTCGATGCGACCGGGACGTCGAATGGACAACTGGCCTTCGTCGTGGCTGGACAGCCCGATACCGTCTCGCAGACCTTGGGTCAACTTCGTCTGATGATTGCGAAGAAGGACGGGCTGCTCGACCCCGAGAAATTCGAGTTCCTCTGGGTAGTGGATTTCCCGCTTTTGGAATGGGACGCCGAGGAAAAGCGCTGGTCGGCGATGCACCACCCGTTCACGTCGCCACACGACGCCGATATGGCGAAGCTCGACAAAGAACCGGGAGCGGCGCGGGCCAAGGCGTATGATCTGGTGTTGAACGGCAGTGAGATTGGCGGCGGCAGCATTCGTATTCACGATGCGTCGATGCAAAGCCGAATCTTCTCGCTGCTCAACATCAGCGCGGAGGAGGCGAAGCTGCGATTCGGGTTCTTCCTCGAGGCTCTTGAGTACGGCACGCCACCGCACGGTGGCATTGCGCTAGGCCTCGACCGGATTGCCGCGCTGCTTGCGGACGAAAGCTCGATCCGCGAAGTGATCGCATTCCCCAAGACCGCCGCGGCGGTCGACATGATGTCGGACGCGCCGTCGGGCGTCGATCAAAAGCAGTTGCGGGAACTGCACTTGCAAATTCGCAAGACGTGAACAGAGATTCCCAACAGACGTGAAGAAAATTTCCCTGCCTCAGGAAGGCATCGCGACTCTCTACGGCGCGCACGACGGTAACCTGAAGCACATCGAGTCGCTCCTCGGCGTCGCGATCCGGACGCAGGGCGACGAGCTCATCGTCGAAGGCGAGAAGTCGGCAGAGCAGCGCGTCGAGCGCATCTTCGATCAACTGAAGACGCTGATGGCCGAAGGCTACGAGCTGCGCAACGGCGACGTCAAAACCGCGGCTCAGCTGATCGTGGACGACGGCGGCGTCGATCTCCGTGACTACTTCCTGAAGGGCGGGCAGAAGCAGCCGGAAGGGACGAAGCGTCGCGTCAACCCGAAGAGCACCAATCAGCGGCGTTATCTCGATGCGATCGAGAAGTACGACATCGTCTTTGGCGTGGGTCCCGCCGGAACGGGCAAGACCTACCTCGCGATGGCGCAGGCGGTCAGCTTTCTCCTTGCCAAGAAGGTGAGTCGGATCATCCTCGCGCGACCGGCGGTCGAAGCCGGCGAGAAGCTCGGGTTCTTGCCTGGCGATTTGCAGGAGAAGGTAAACCCGTATCTTCGACCGCTGTATGACGCGCTCTACGACATGATGGACGTTGAGCGGGCGACGCGGCTCGTCGAGCGCGGCACGATTGAGGTCGCCCCGATCGCGTTCATGCGCGGCCGCACACTGAACGACGCCTTCGTCATCCTCGACGAGGCACAGAACACCACGTCCGAGCAGATGAAGATGTTCCTGACTCGTCTCGGATTCGGATCTAAAGCGGTCGTCACTGGTGACATCACACAGATCGACTTGCCGCATCCAGGGAAGTCGGGGCTCGTGGAAGCGCTGAAGATCGTCAAGGACGTCGAGGGGATCGGCTTCATCTACTTCGACGACAGGGACGTCGTCCGCCACAAGCTCGTGCAGCAGATCGTGAAGGCGTACGACGCCTTCTCGGGCTCGCGTGGGCAGTAGCAAGGGCGGACCGTCCGGTCCGTCCACTCTTACCATCCATGTTGTGACAGCGGGAGCGGCTCGCGCACCGGGCCTTGCCCGCTGGCTTCAGTCGGTCGCACCCGCCCGCGCCCGCGGCGAGATGACGGTGGCCGTCGTCCCGGATGCTCGCGTGCGTGCGTTGAATCACCGTTACCGACGTAAAGACCGGGTAACCGACGTGCTGTCGTTTGCCGCCGAAGAGCCGGGCGAACTTGGCGATGTCGTTATCGCAGCGGGACTTGCGGCTCGTCAGGCTCGGCAGGCCGGCCACTCCATGGCGGTCGAGCTCCGGGTGCTCGCCCTACATGGCCTGTTGCACCTTCTTGGCTATGATCACGAACACGATGATGGCCGGATGGCTCGCCTGGAACGGCGCCTGCGCCGCAAGGGCGGGCTCGTCGAGGGGCTGATTGAACGGGGTGACCCCTAACTCCGGATGACGCCACTCACATTATTCCTACTTGGTTGCGCGACGGTGTTCCTGGGCTCGATCCAGGCTGCCTTCAGCGCGCTGATGCGACTGTCGCTTCGGCTGATGGCCGAACGCGGGGGCCGCGACGACCGCCTCGGGCGGTATCTCGACGATCCGCTGCACCTGTTCATCCCGGTCCGGATTCTGATTGGGGTCTGCACCGTTCTGGCAGGGGTGCTCATCGCGCGACTCAGCGACGTCCGCGATGCGCTGTCGATCGTCACGTTCATCGTCTCGCTAGTGGCGTTCGTCGTAGTGTGTGAGCACCTGCTGCCGCTGCTCATCGTGCGGCGCGATCCGGAGAAGGTGCTGGATGTCCTGCTGCCAGCATTCCACGCGATCGCGACAGTGCTCCTGCCGATTACGGCGGTGATCATCAATCTTGTGACGCCGCGCCGCGAACGTGAGACCACGAATGGCAGCAACGGCTCTGACGATGACAAGCCTGAGCGCGCCAGCGAAGGCGAGCCTGAGGAGGGCAGCATCTCCGATGCCGAAGGCCGCGAGTTATTGCAGTCCATTGTGGACTTCACCGAGACCGTCGTCCGAGAGGTGATGACGCCGCGCCCCGACATCATTGCCATACGCGCCGACGCGTCGCTGCAGGATCTGCGTTCGCTGTTCCGCGAAGAGCAGTATTCGCGCATGCCGGTCTATCGAGACAATCTCGACAACATCGTCGGCATCGTGTTCGTGAAGGATCTGGTCGCGCTGCCGCCGAACGCGGAACCGCCGATGACGACGCTGATGCGGTCGGCGCACTTCGTGCCGGAGAGCAAGCGTGTGTCGGAGCTGCTCAAGGAGATGCAGCGCCGGCAGGCGCAGATGGCGATCGTCGTCGATGAGTACGGCGGAACCGCCGGGCTCGTCACCGTTGAAGACCTGCTCGAGGAGATCGTCGGCGAGATCCGCGACGAGTACGACGTCGAGAGCGAGACGGTGACCGACGAGGGCAATGGCTCGTTCGTGTTCAGCGGCAAGGTCAGTGTTGACGAAGTGCGCGATCGTCTGGACGTTGAGATCGAGCGCGAAGGCTTCGAAACGGTCGGCGGGTATCTGCTGTCACATCTCGGACGAATGCCTTACGTCGGGGAGACGATCGACATCGACGGCTTGTCGTTCGAGGTGCTCGAGGTTGAACGGCGGCGCATCACGAAAGTTCGCGCGCGTCGCCGTGAGGTCGCCTCCGAGGTGACGGAACCATAGCTCCCATGAAGTCCGGCTTCGTCGCGCTTCTTGGTCGTCCCAACGCGGGGAAGTCCACACTCCTGAATCGCATCCTCGGGCAGAAGCTGGCGATCGTCTCGGACAAGCCGCAGACGACACGAACGCGTGTCGCCGGCGTGAAGAACTATGCCGAGGCTCAAGTCGTCTTCGTGGACACGCCCGGGGTGCACAAGCCCACGCATCGGATGAACGTGCGCATGGTCGATACTGCCATCGAAGCCATGCGTGAAGTAGACGTCGTCTGTCTCGTCGTCGATGCCTCGGTGAAGCTGGGTACCGGCGATCGCCATCTGTTGACGATGCTGAAGGACGTCAAGGTGCCGGTCATCCTTGCCCTAAACAAGGTCGATATCGTGTCCAAGCCGAAGCTGCTGCCGATTCTCGACCAGTACAGCAAGGCCCATCCGTTCGCCGAGCTCGTGCCCTTGTCGGCTGTTGATGGCACCAATGTGGACACGCTCGAAGGCCTGTTTCTCCGCTATCTACCGGAGGGAGAGCCGCTCTATCCGCCGGAATACTTCACCGATCAGACCGAGCGGTTCTTCGCGTCGGAGATCGTCCGCGAGCAGGTGCTGCAACTGACGCACGACGAACTGCCATTCTCGACGGCCGTCGTCGTCGACAAGTTCGACGAGTCGGATCGGGGATTGATGAAGCTGTATTGCACCATCCTGGTGGACCGCGAGTCGCAAAAGCCGATCGTGGTGGGGAAGGCGGGCTCGATGATCAAGGCGATCGGCACCGCTGCGCGTCTCGGACTGGAGGAGCACTTCCAACAGAAGGTGTTCCTCGATCTGCACGTCAAAGTGAAATCCGAATGGCGCGATAACGAGCGATTGCTGGATGAGATCGGTCTCCCGGGCCGCTCGTGAACCTAGCGAACCGAACCCTCTGACCGGTCGAACAACAACCTTTTGAACCCTCGGAACCTCCGGAACCCTCGGAACCTGCTGAGTGTCCGTGCTAGATTGGGATGTTTGTGGGTTGACGAAAAAAGGTCATGGCCGCGCAGCGCAGAATCGATCTGGTCCTCGACTCAGTCAAGCGACTGCTGCGTATTGGTGCGACCGCAAACCTGGTAAACCTGCTGCAGAAGCAGCATCCGGCCGACCTCGCTCAGGTCTTTACCGAACTTCCCGATAAAGAGCGCGAAGCCTCGTTCACGCTGCTCGTCGAGCGCAATGGCCGTCTGGCGATGGAGACGCTCACCGAGCTCGGCCCCGAAAGTGGCGCGCCACTCCTGGCGACTCGCCCGGCGGAGGAGATCGCCCGCCTCGCGCAGGACATCGAATCGGATGACGCCGCGGCGCTGATCGACAACCTTCCCGAGGACCTCTCCTCGGCTGTGCTCGAGTTGATGCAGCCGAAGGAATCGAAGGTCGTCGAGAACCTCCTCGAATACGAGGAGCGCACCGCCGGCCGCATCATGAACCCGGCTGTCTTCGCCTGCAACGAAGACATGACGGTCGGGGAGGCCATCACCGAGATCCAGACCAGCCGCGACGTCGAGATGGTGTTCTACCTCTACGTCACCGATGAACGGCAGCATCTTGTTGGTGTCACTTCGCTGCGGCGTCTGCTACTTGTCTCACCCGAGACGCCGCTGAAACGGATCATGGCCACCGACTTGATCAGCGCGCGCGTGGACATGGATCAGGAGGAGGTCGCGCGGCAGGTCGCGGCGTACAACCTCCTCGCCATCCCGGTGGTTGACGAAGAGAACAAGCTCGTCGGCATCATCACCGTGGATGACGTCATCGACGTCATCAAGGACGAGGCGACCGAAGACATTTACCGTCTGGCCGGCGTCGCCGGCGACGAGCGTGTATTCACGCCGGCCAAAGAATCGCTGCGCAAACGCTTGCCGTGGCTTGGTGTCAATCTCGCCACCGCCTTCCTGGCCGCGAGCGTCGTCGGGTTGTTCACCGGGACGATCGATGCCTTGCCGATCCTCGCGGTGTTCATGCCGATCGTGGCCGGGATGGGTGGAAACGCGGCGACGCAGACGCTGACGGTCATCGTTCGCGGGATCGCGCTGGGCGAGCTGACCTGGGGGAACTCGCGGAAGGCGCTCCTCAAGGAAGCGATGGTCGGGATTGGCAACGGCCTGGCGCTCGGGCTGGTGGCGGCGCTGGTGGCGTGGGCCACTCGGGGAGATCCCGTCCTCGGTGTGGTCCTCGGCACGGCGATGGTCATCAACATGTTCGTCGCCGCAACAGCGGGTGTGCTGATCCCGCTCGGGTTGCGTGCAGCGAACATCGATCCGGCCCTCGCCTCGTCGGTTTTCATCACCACGATGACCGATGTGTTCGGGTTTTTCTCGTTCCTGGGGCTTGCAACGATCTTTGCCCATTACCTGACGCGAGCCGGATGAACGGGTAAGATAGGTGGGTTCGTGCCGCTGTACACAGCCGACGCACTGGTCCTGCGCACCTACAAGCTCGGTGAAGCCGACAGGATTGTTGTCTTCCTGACACGCGACCGGGGCAAGAAGCGTGGCGTGGCCAAGGGGGCGCGACGGCCGCGGTCGCGCTTTACCGGTGCGCTCGAGCCGCTCACTGAGGTGAGCGTCGCGTACTTCGAGAAAGAGCGGCGGGAGCTGGTCGGACTGAATTACGCGGAGACGCGACAGTCGCCGTTGGCGCTCGGTTCGTCAGATGCACTCGGCTACGTGAGTTACTTCGCCGAGCTGCTCGACGAATGGGCGCAGGAGGCCGACGCCGACGAACGGCTCTATCGTCTCGGGGCCTCGATGCTCGATGCGCTTGCAGCCGGTGCGCCGGTGGAACCGCTGGCGAGATACTTCGAGTACTGGCTCCTGCGGCTGCAGGGTGTGTATCCGGAGTCGCGAGGAACACTGTCAGATGCGGCGACGGCGTTCCTTGCCGGATCGCGTACGGTGGCGCCGCAGCATGTCGGCAGCGTGCCGGCCGCACCGCAGGCGTTGCGGGAGCTGGAGAGCGTGCATCGGGCGTTGATCGCGATGCATCTGGAGAAGACGTTGAAATCGGACCGAGTGCTACGCGATCTTCGCCGTCACGCTTAGCAGGATTCAAGAGCGCGTGACGTTTCAGGATCTCATCCTCAAGCTCTCATCGTACTGGGCCTCGCACGGGTGTCTGCTTCAGCAGCCGCTCGACCTCGAGGTTGGCGCGGGCACCTCTCATCCCGAGACATTGTTCCGAGTGCTCGGCCCCAAGCCGTGGAGCGTGGCCTATGTACAGCCATCGCGGCGGCCCGACGATGGACGCTTCGGGCAGAATCCGAATCGTCTCTTCAAGCATCACCAGTATCAAGTGATCCTCAAGCCCTCGCCTGACGAGGTGCAGCAGCTGTATCTCGAAAGCCTCGAGTCATGCGGCATCAATCCGCGACTGCACGACATCCGCTTCGAAGAGGACAACTGGGAATCGCCGACGCTTGGCGCCTGGGGCATCGGCTGGCAGGTGATGCTCGACGGCACCGAGATCACGCAGTTCACCTACTTCCAGCAGGTCGGTGGAATGGATCTCGCGCCCATCTCCTGCGAGATCACCTACGGCCTCGAGCGTATCGCGATGTTCCTGCAGAAGGTCGACAACGTGTTCGATCTCGAGTGGGGCGGCGGCGTGAGATATCGCGACGTGCGATTGCAGGAAGAGATCGAGCAGTCGAAGTACGTCTTCGGCCAGGTTGACGGCATGAGCGCCGCCGAGTTCGGCGCACGACATCGCGAGCTCTTCGACAAGAACTTCGAGCTCGGCGAAAAGCTGCTCGCCTCAAATCTCATTCTGCCGGCGCTCGAGCAGTGCTTGAAGTGCTCGCACCTGTTCAACATCCTCGATTCGAGCGGCAGTATCGGCGTGACCGAGCGCACGGCGTACATCCTGCGGGTGCGTCAGCTCTCGATTCGGATCGCCAGGGCGTATGCGGATGCGGAACAGCAGGCGCCGCTGGTCGGCGAGGGTCAGTAGCGATGGACCGCGAGCTGCTGATCGAGATCGGTTGTGAGGAGATTCCCGCCGGCTGGCTGCCGAATCTCACCGCGCAAATGGCGCAGCACGTGGATGCGCGTCTCAAAGAGGCGCGGCTCACGAGTGACGCGCGTGCCGAGGCGTACAGCACGCCACGTCGTCTCACGGCGCGCGTGATTCGCGTCGCCGAGCGCCAAACGGATTTCGAAGAGCTTGTCACGGGGCCGTCGGTGGCGGCTCCACCGCAGGCCGCAGAGAAATTCGCGCAGAAGTACAGCGTCGATGTCGGGGCACTCGAGCGTCAGCAGACGCCGAAGGGCGAATACTTCGCCTACCGTGTGAAGCAGCGCGGCAAGGCGACCGTGGACGTGCTCGCCGATGTCATGGGCGGTGTGCTGCGCGACTTCTCGTTTCCCAAGCAGATGCGCTGGGACGCGTACCTCGAGGACGGAAAGGGTGACCTCGTCTTCGCGCGCCCGATTCGCTGGCTGGTGCTTCTCTACGGGGGACGCGTTGTTCCGTTCGTGATCAGGCGCACCGATCAGGCACAGGGACCGACGGTGCAGGACATCCGCTCGGGACCGAACACGTACGGGCACCGCTTCCAGACGACGAGTGGGCGCGCCGGTCGTGCGATCAAGGTCAAGACGTTCGACGACTATCAGGAGCGGTTGCTTGAGAACTTTGTGATCCTCGACCGCCGCGAACGCGAGCAGAAAATCAGGCGCGAGCTCGAAACGCATGCGCGCCGCCTTGGCGGCAGGGTCAGTGCCACGCTGGCCGCACAATCATCGCTGCTGCGCGAAGTACCCGACCTCGTCGAATATCCCGCCGTCGTCGCCGGCCACATTCCGATCGAGTTCCTGCAGCTTCCCGAGGAAGTGCTGACGACGACGATGATCCATCACCAGCATTACTTCCCGGTGGTGGACGAAGACGGCAAGCTCAAACCAGCGTTTCTCGCGGTGACGAACATGGAGGCCGAGAAGCCGGAGATCATCTCGCGCAACTCCGAGCGCGTGTTGACGGCGCGACTGCGCGACGCACGTTTCTTCTACGACGAAGATCGCAAGACGAAGCTCGAATCGAGAGTCGATCGTCTCTCCACGATCCTGTTCCACAAGAAGCTCGGGACGTATCGCGAGAAAGCCGATCGAGTCGCGGCGCTTGCGTCGTGGATGGCGAGCGAGGCATTCGGACAGCCCGGAGTGGCCGCGCAGGCCGAACAGGCCGGCCGGTTGTGCAAGACCGATCTGGCGACCGACATGGTGCGCGAGCTCACCGAGCTGCAGGGCACGATGGGCGGCATCTATGCCCGCGAAGAAGGGCTGCCGGAAGCGATCTGGAAGGCAATCTATTTCCACTACTTGCCGGTGGGCGTCGAAGCCGATGCACCACCGACGCGTCAGCAGCTTGGCGCGGCCGCGGTGACGTGGGCCGCCGTTTCACTCGCGGACAAGCTCGATTCAGTGGTTGGCCTGTTCACCGCCGGTGAACGGCCGACCGGCTCACGCGATCCACTTGGCGTGCGTCGTCAGGCGCAAGGGGCGGTGAAGATTCTCGCCGACCTGCCGGAACTGACCGGCATCGATCGACGGCTGAAGCTTGGCGCGTTGCTCGAGCGAGCCGCTGCGCCGTTCGGAGGATTCGGCGATGCCGCGGCTCCGCTGCTCTCGTTCATGGCCGATCGACTGGCGTACTTGCTGAGCGAGCGTGGCTTCGAAGTACGGAGTGTGCGTGCGGTGATGCACGGCGGCATCGAGGACGTCAGTCCGCTCGAGGCGCGCCGCAAGCTTGAAGCCTTGTCGCAAATGACCGGGTCGCCCGCGCTCCTCGGTGTGGCGACACTGCTCAAGCGCGTGAAGAATATTTCGAAGGGCGTGGCGACGCCGCAGGCGTTGCCCAGTGCCGACGGCGTGCTGACCGAGCCCGCTGAGAAGGCGCTAGCCGCGGCCATCGCCTCGGGCGCGCCGACGATTCGTGCCGCGGTCGATCGCGGCGATTACCGCGAAGCGTTTGCCAGCGTGGCATCACTGCAACCTGCGGTGGCGAAATTTTTTGACGACGTGCTGGTGATGGCCGATGACGAGCGTCTGCGCGCGGCGCGGCTCGGGCTGGTCGCATCGCTGCGCGGGTTGATCCTGGATATCGCGGATATTTCAGAGATGGTTACGGAGTAGGAGATCACACTAGATGGCGAAGAAGGCCAAGAAGAAGTCGGCCGCGAAACCCGCGGCTGCAGCGAAACCGGCGAAGAAGGCCGCAACGACGAGCGGCAAGAGTGGCAAGTTCGTGTATCTCTTCGGCAAGAAGACCGACGGCAACGGCACGATGAAGCCGCTGCTCGGTGGAAAGGGCGCCAACCTTGCCGAGATGTGCCGCATTGGGCTGCCGGTGCCGCCAGGCTTCACTATCACTACCGAGGTGTGCACCTACTACTACGACCACAAGCGCAGCTATCCGTCGGCGCTGCAGGGACAGATGAAGGCCGGTGTTGCGGCGATTGAGAAGCAGACCGGGAAGAAGTTCGGCGACCTCAAGAACCCGTTGCTCGTCTCGGTTCGTTCCGGCGCACGCGACTCGATGCCCGGGATGATGGACACCATCCTCAATCTCGGACTGAACGACCAAACGGTTGAAGCGCTCGCGAAGAAGACGAACAACCCGCGCTTTGCGTGGGATTGTTACCGCCGCTTCGTGCAGATGTATGGCGACGTCGTACTCGGCGTGCAAAAGCGTCCCAACGAAGATCACGAACCATTCGAGACGGTGATCGAGGAACTCAAGCACGAGCGCTATCACCAGGACATCGAGGACACGAAGCTTTCCGTCGAGGATCTCAAGGAACTCGTCGTCCGCTTCAAGGCGCTGGTGAAGGATCGTGCCGGCAAGAACTTCCCGGCGTCGCCGTGGGATCAGTTGATGGGCGCGGTGGGCGCGGTGTTCGGTTCGTGGATGAACGATCGCGCCATTGTCTATCGCCGCAAGTACAACATCCCGACCGAGTGGGGCACTGCGGTCAACGTCCAGGCGATGGTCTATGGCAACACCGGTGACCAGTCCGGATCCGGTGTGGCGTTCACACGCAACCCGGCGAACGGCAACAAGGAGTTCTACGGCGAGTTCCTGATCAACGCGCAGGGCGAGGACGTGGTGGCGGGCGTACGGACGCCCGAGCCGGTACTCGAACTGAAGAAGCACTTGCCCAAGGCCTATCAAGAGTTGGAGCGCATCCGTCAGAACCTCGAACGCCATTTCAAGGACGTGCAGGATTTCGAGTTCACAATCGAGGACGGCGTCGTCTACATGCTGCAGACGCGCAACGGCAAGCGCACCGCGATGGCGGCGTTGAAGTTCTCGATGGACATGTTCAAGGAGAAGCTGATCGACTGGAAGACAGCGGTCATGCGTAATCCTGCCGATCAGCTCGAGCAGCTCCTCGCACCGGTCTTCGATGCGAGTGAAGTCGCCAAGGCCGCACCGATTGCGACCGGTCTGCCGGCTGGACCTGGCGCAGCATCGGGCCGCATCTATCTGAATGCGGAACGTGCGGTGACGGCGGCTGACAGGGGCGAGAAGGTGTTGCTCGTTCGCGTCGAGACATCGCCTGAGGATCTGCGCGGCATGATCGCCGCTGAAGGCATTCTCACTGCGCGCGGTGGCGTCTCATCGCACGCGGCGCTCGTCGCCCGGCAGATGGGCAAGGTGTGCGTGTGCGGTGCGGCAGCCGTCGAAGTGGACTATCAGGCGCGCACGGTCAGTGTGGACGGACGCACGTTCAAGGAAGGCGACTGGATGTCGATCGACGGCACCGCAGGCAAGGTGTTCGCCGGTCAGGTCAAGACCGCGCCGTCAGAGATCGTCGCCGGACTGCTCGATGGGGACGAGACCGCCAAGAAGACCGAGAAGTTCAAGAGCTTCCAGCAGCTGATGAAGTGGTGCGATCAGGCGACCCGCATGGGCGTGCGCACCAACGCCGACACACCAGAGCAGACGCAGAATGCGATCGCCTTCGGCGCCATCGGCATCGGGCTCTGCCGCACTGAGCACATGTTCTTCGAAGGCAATCGCATCGACGCGATGCGCGAGATGATCCTCGCCGAGACGCTCGACGCGAGGAAGGCGGCACTCGCCAAGCTGCTGCCGTACCAGCGCGAGGACTTTGCCGGCATCTTCCGGGCGCTGAAGGGCTATCCCGCCACGATTCGCTTCCTCGATCCACCGCTGCACGAGTTCCTGCCGCATACGCCGGAACAGCAGCAGGATCTGGCGAAGAAGCTGGGCGTCACCGTTCAGCAGATTCACTCGCGTGTCGAACAGCTGCACGAGTTCAATCCGATGCTCGGCTTCCGAGGATGCCGTCTCGGTATTGGCTATCCAGAGATCTCGGAGATGCAGGCGCGCGCCGTATTCGAGGCAGCGGCGCTGGTCCAGAAGGAAGGCATCAAGGTCAAGCCCGAGATCATGATCCCGCTCGTCGGCTTCAAGAAGGAGCTCGACCTGCAGATCGAGGTGGTGCACAAGGCGGCGCGTGAGGTGCAGGCCGAGCAGAAGGTGAAGCTCAATTACCTGGTCGGGACGATGATCGAGGTCCCGCGCGGCGCGTTGACGGCCGACGAGATCGCGCAGTCGGCCGAGTTCTTCAGCTTCGGCACCAACGACCTGACACAGACCGGTCTCGGTATGTCACGAGACGACTCCGGATCGTTCCTTCCGGCCTACACCGAACTCGAGATCATCAAGAAGAACCCGTTCGCGACGATCGATCAGACTGGCGTCGGCCAGCTGGTGGACATCGCGGTGTCGAAAGGGCGCCAGACCAGGCCCGATATCAAGCTGGGGATCTGCGGTGAGCACGGCGGCGATCCCTCGTCGATTCAATTCTTCGAGAAGGTGGGTCTCGATTACGTGAGCTGCTCGCCCTATCGCGTGCCTGTGGCGCGGCTGGCGGCGGCGCAGGCCCGTCTCTCATCGAAGTAGTTTTTGATCACCGTCTTCGTCCATCAGAACGGGAAGACGCAAGTCCTCGATCGGGTCGAGCGTGAGTGGCTCGACCCGGCCTCGGGCGTCACGGTGTGGGTGGATCTGAAAGCGCCAGGAGAACCCGAGCGGCGGCTGCTCAGCGAAGTGTTCGGGTTCCACCCGCTCTCGGTTGACGACGCGGTCAGCGCGCTCCAGTTTCCAAAGATCGAAGCCTATCCCGGCTACCTCTATGTCGTGCTGCACGGCATCGACGCCGAGCCAAAGCACACACAGTTTGCGACTCGCGACGTGGACTTTTTCCTCGGGCGCAACTATCTCGTGACCGTGCATGATGGTGATTCGCGATCCATCAGTGCGATTCACGAAGTCTGTACCCGTCACGAACACATCCTCAAAGAAGGTCCGATCGCGCTGATGCACCGCATCGTCGACCAGATGGTTGACAACTACCGCCCCGTGTTCGAGGAGATCGAGGCGCGCCTCGGGCATCTGGAGGAGGAGGCGTTTGCCGGTCACGAGCGACTGTCGCGCCGCGTGATGAAGCTCAAGCGGGACGTCTCATCGATGCGCCGCGTGCTGGTGCCGCAGCGCGATGCGATCGGCCGCCTCGCACGTCGTGAGTTCCCGGCGATCTCCGACGAGATGACGTATCGGTTCCGCGACGTGTACGACCATGTCGTGCGGCTCACCGAAGAAGCCGTACTGTTTCAGGATCGAATTACCGGGATCTTCGAAGTCAATCTGTCATCCGTCTCGAATCGCCTGAATCAGGTGATGAAGCTGTTGACGGTGATGTCCACGATCTTTCTGCCGCTGACGGTGCTGACCGGGATGTGGGGCATGAACATCACGATCCCTCACTTTCCCGGAGGGGCCGACGCGCAGTTCTGGTGGATCTTCGGTCTGATGTTCGCGATCTGCCTGGCGATGCTCGTGGTCTTCCGCCGCAACAAGTGGCTCTGATGCTGCGCATGCGATTGACGACTGACGATGGACGGTTGACGAATTGCCATTGGTGCACTCAAATCGTCCATCAATCCGTCAATCGCACATCGTCAATCGTCAATGCCTAAGATCCAACGTCTTCCAGCCGATCTCGCCAACCAGATCGCCGCGGGCGAAGTGGTCGAACGGCCCGCGTCGGTGATCAAGGAGCTGGTCGAGAACTCGATCGACGCCGGTGCCCGCCGTCTCACGATCGTCGTCGAACTGGGCGGCAAGAAGCTCATTCGCGTGGACGATGACGGCGAGGGCATGGAGCCGGAGGATGCGCGGCTCGCGATCGAGCGGCATGCAACGAGCAAGATTCGGCGTGCCGACGATCTGGCGGCCATCGCGACGCTCGGGTTCAGGGGCGAAGCACTGCCAGCGATCGCATCTGTCTCGCACTTCGTGTTACGCACCCGCGCGCGCGGGATGGACACCGGCACCGAGATCAAAGTGAATGGCGGCGCAGTCGCGGCGGTGACCGAGGTCGGCATGCCCGAGGGCACGTCGATCGAGGTCGCCGATCTGTTCTACAACCTGCCGGCGCGCCGCAAGTTCCTGAAGTCCGATGGGGCCGAGTCGGCGCAGGTCTCCCGCGTCGTGACGCAGTTGGCGTTGTGTTATCCCGAGGTCGGCTTCACGCTGACCAGCGCGGGACGCAAGGTGCTGCAGTGTCCGCCGGTAACGAGTCTGCGTGAGCGGCTGTATCAGCTGTACGGCGACCGCAGCGATTTGATCGAAGTCCGCCGCGACGGCGGCGACGTCAAGCTGCTCGGCTACATCGCCGCGCTGGCAGAGCAGGGACCGACGCGCGGCCCGCAGAACCTGTTCGTCAACAGGCGCATCGTGAAGGATCGGACCGTGCAGCATGCCGTGATCGACGCCTATAGCCAGGCGTCGATCAAGGAGCGCAGCCCGGAGATGCATCTCTTCATCGAGATGCCGCACGATGCGGTGGACGTCAACGTCCATCCGACAAAAGCCGAAGTGCGTTTCCGCGATCAGTCGTATATCCACGAACTGGTCCGTCGGACGCTTGGCGACGCGCTCGGCCGTGGACCTGCGCCCGAGCTGCAGCTCGAAGCGCCACAAGGGCTGACCCCGCAACCGTCGACGCTGCCGCTGCCACACGCGTACAGCTCGGTCCTCCCGAGCCGTTGGTCCACCGCACCGACAAGCGATGGGCCACTCGCACCGACAGGCGAAGCGCCCCTCGCACCGACAAGCGTCAGTCCGTTTGCACCGACCAGCGATAGAGGGTTCGCACCGACAAGCGATAATCCCCTCGCACCGACGATTCGCCCGATGATGCCCCTGGGCCAGTTCCGCGACACGTTCATCATCGCCGTGGACGAGGAAGGGATCGCCATCATCGACCAGCATGTCGCGCATGAGCGCGTGCTCTTCGAGCGCATCACCGAACGACTGATGACTGGCCGGCTGGAGAGTCAGCGCCTGCTTGAACCGATGATTCTCGAGCTGCCGCCAGGGAGCCGTCACGCCCTGACCTCGCATGCTGCGGAGCTCGAACGCCTCGGGTTCGAGATCGAGGAGTTCGGCGGCGAGACGGTGCGCGTATCGGCGTTTCCTGCACTGCTCAGACGCGAGGAGTGTCCGACCGCACTGCGCGCGCTGGCGGAGGACCTCGAGACGGCGGGGAGCACGGCCACCGTTGATGACGCGATCAAAAAGATCGCGGCGACGATGGCATGTCATGCGGCGGTGAAGGCCAACGATCCGCTGACCCCGGAGAAGATGGCGCATATCCTCGAAGAACTGCGGCGGACGTCGTACTCGACGATCTGCCCGCACGGCCGGCCGGTGATGCTGCGTCTCAGTCGGCGCGAGGTCGAAAAGAATTTTCAGCGCATATAATCGCGCGCATGCGCGCAACCATCCTCGCCTTCGTGTTGTTGGCGGCAGGCCGGGTTCTCGCCCAGCAGGCCGCGCCGCCCGGGCTTCCACCCCTGTTCTTCCGCGAAGAGTGGAAGCAGATCGAGCGGCCGGCCAACGCGCCGGCGGACTTCGTGCCCGAGGGAGGCGTGACACCCGCGGCGGTCACCAACGCCAGTCTCGAGTTGCGACTCTACGATCCCAACGCCAAGAGCGTTCCGGGATATCTGAAGCAGCCGCCGACCGGATCCATCGCGAGAGACTGGGGCGGACCGTCGTGCATTCAGCTCGCCGGCTACAACCAGAGTCCGCCACCGAGCAATGTCGCCGCTGGCCAGCGCACCGATCCACCGAATCTGTGGACCGGCGTGTGCCAGACGCCGGTTGCGGCGACGTTGCGTGACAAGAACAACTACGTCGATCTCACCGGGCTCGCTCGCATCCGCTGGGTGACGCGTGTCTCGGGCTTTCACGTCGTTCGACCACTCGTGAAGCTGGCCGATGGCACCTGGCTGGTCGGTGACTACAGCGAAGGCGCGCCCTCGAGCAATTCCACGCTGTTCCTGCAGTCCGAGTTCGCCATCGCCAACGTGCGATGGCTGCCGCTCGACATTGCGCGCGTGGTCACGCGCGGTCAGGCGTATGTGGACAAGCCGGATCTGAGCAAGGTTGATGAGATCGGCTTCGCCGATCTGCTGCCCGGCAGCGGCCACGGCTGGGGAGGCTTCGTCAACGTGGCGCGCTTCGAGGTGTTCGGGCGTCCGGTCAAGCGCTGATCGTGTGCATCGGCCCCCGATGAACGTCGTCATCTTTGGCGCGACGGGCATGGTTGGGGCCGGTGTGCTGCTCGAGTGCTTCGCTGACCCGCGCGTGACATCGATTCTGGTGGTCACTCGGTCGCCCACCGGTCGAACGCACTCAAAGCTGCGCGAAGTTCTGCACGCCGACTTCTTCAACTACGACACCCTCCGCGACGATTTCGCCGCGTGCGACGCCTGCTTCTTCTGTCTTGGCGTGACCTCAATCGGCATGAACGAGGCTCAGTACACGCGTGTGACCTACGAGCTCACTCTCGCAGCCGCACGGACGATGGTGCAAGCCAATCCGCAGATGACGCTCTGTTTCGTCTCTGGCGTTGGCACGGACAGCACCGAGCGAGGGCGAACCATGTGGGCGCGTGTGAAAGGGAAGACGGAGAATGCGCTGCTGGCGCTCGGGTTCAAGGCCGCTTACATGTTTCGGCCCGGATACATCCAACCCATTGGCGATGTGCAATCGAAGACAGGATGGGTGCAGACGGCCTACGATATCGCCCGGCCACTCTATCCGTTGATTAATCGTCTGCTGCCGAACAATTCGACGACGACGTCGAACCTTGGCCGCGCGATGATTCAGGTCGCCGCAACGGGATACTCGAAGCAAGTGCTGTATTCGTCAGACTTCAACACCCTTGCAACGATGCGATGACGTTCGGTTTGGCCGGCGAGGTCGTTGTACTCAGTAGACGCGCGCCGCCGAGAGCGTCGCGTTCATAAACGGAGAGACAGACGTGCCTGACTTCGAGAATCAGAACAGCAAGAACGGCTTCGCGATGAAAACATGGCGAGGCGAGCGGATGTGCCTGATCGGGTTTGACGTCGATGTCCCCGAACCGGATTTGGTTGGCTTTTCCATCGAGGTCAAGGAGCCCGGAGCGAACGCGTTTGAGCCGCTGCGCAACCGGCTCACGTTCTCGCCCGCGCCAGCCCCGGTGAACGGCGACCGTCAGTTCCCCTCAACCAACTCGCCATTCCAGAAGTTCCGTTGGGTGCACTTTCCGTTTGACCCTCGCCCAGGCACGTATACCTACCGCGGCACGAAGATCCATATGCCGACCGACGGCACTGTGAAAAAGGGGACCTCGATCGACCTGGATATCTCGCTGGCGCCGGTGACGTTCGACAACTTCCTCGACGTCGGGTTCACCCGCAACTTTGCCTCGTCCCAGGCGTTTCGCGACAAGTTCAACGATCCCCCGGACATCAACAAGATTGGCAAACTGATCATTCCCGACGATGCCGACGATGGCCTCTCATTCAAGAAGATGCCGGGCGACATCTACGACTGGCTCGGCTTCGAGGCCTACGATCTCATCTTCAAGTTCCTGGACGATGTCGTCGCCGACACGTCGCTGACGCTCGACGTCTTTGCCTACGACTTCAACGAGCCCGACATGCTGTCTCGGCTCGAGAAGCTCGGCCCGCGCCTCCGCGCGATCATGGACGATTCGACGACGACCAAGAAAGGTGTCACGACGGGACATGGCGTCGCGACGAGCGCCGAGTCGAAGGCCGCGAAGCGTCTGCGCAAATCAGCGGGAACCAGCCACGTGAAGCGCACGCATTTCCGCGGTCTCCAGCATCACAAAGTGTTCATCGCCCGGAGAAACGGTCAGGCCGTCAAGGTACTGGTCGGCTCGACGAACTTCAGTTTCCGCGGCATCTACATCCAGGCGAACAATGTGCTCG
Source organism: Acidobacteriota bacterium (assembly GCA_046765795.1). Lineage (GTDB taxonomy): Bacteria > Acidobacteriota > Vicinamibacteria > Vicinamibacterales > UBA2999 > Gp6-AA40. The sequence goes on from JBKPRH010000239.1 coordinate 20,117, forward strand.
TCTTCGATCAGCCCGACAT
>JBKPRH010000240.1:0-5825 GCA_046765795.1 Acidobacteriota bacterium
CGTGTAGCTCACCAGATACGACAGGCCGTGCGACAGACGCTGATCCAGCTTCGCGGTGACCCCTTGATAGAAGGTCGTGCCGACGTTGTTGCGGTAAAGGCTGACCGTCGTGTACTGCGGATACGGCTTGAGCAACTGCGCGCGCGTGATCGTCGGATCGCCGAGCGACGAGGAGCGCGGGATGATGCCGAAGTACGGATTCGACACCGTCTGTTGAAGTGGCGCGCCGATGGCGAGCTGCTCCGGTGTCAGCTGATTCAGATTGGTATCGGGGATGCCAACGTGCGTGATCTTCGAGCCGACGTAGGCGACCTCGACACTCATGGACGAGGACAGCTCACGCTGCACGGACGCATTCCATTGCTGCACGTATCCAGAACCGAGCGTGCCATCCACGGCAAAGACACCTTGACCGAGACCAGCGCTGGGCGTCGGCTCGAGTGGCGACACGCTCGGTCCGTTCTGCAGCACGAACGCCGGCGTGACAGTGCTCAGCGCGCGCTGCGACACCGTCTGCAGGAACGGGAACGAAGGTGTGGTGAACGGCGTCGTGATACCCGCCATCTCGATCCACACGAGACCGTACCCAGTGCTCAGCAGTGTCTTGTCAGTCAGGCGATACGCGATGCCGAGCCGCGGACCGAAGTTGTTCTTCTTCAACGGCCGCACTGGTTCATCACCGGGATACTCGAGCAACTGCGTTTCCAAATTGAAGACGCCGACCTGTCCGTTGATCTCGTTCGAGGGGAAGTTCAACGTGTAGCGCAGGCCCGGAGTAATCGTCAGGCGATTCGACACCTTCCAGTCGTCCTGGAGGAAGTACTCCTGGAAACGCGCTCGTTCTTGAATCTCGGACGTCTGCAGGTCGATTGAGAACGTCTGCACCTGACCGAGCAGGAAGCTGGCGAGCGGTGCGCCTGTGTTTGTGGTGCCCGGCAGATCGCTTCCCAGCTGGTTGAACGTGAACAATCCGGTCGGCGATGGCGGCTGGACGACGTTGAGCCGCTCCCAGCGCCATGCGAATCCCGTTTTGAACGTGTGTCGCCCCTTGACCCAGGTCAGGGTGTCCGCGATCTCAGTCACGCTGGTTTTGAAGTCAGAGGCGGTGTTCGCTGGAGATCCGAGGATCTGATACCCGCTGATGTTGAACGTCGGCAGCGTGTTCGGGAACTGCGCCGTCGAGGGGATGCCTGGAATGTTGAGCGCCGCGCCGGCGGATGTGGCCAGCTGCGCGGCCGTACGGTCCACGGTGCGGCGGGTGTCGCCCACACGCAGTTCGTTCAGCAAATTGCTTGCGAACGTGTGCTGATAGTTGGTCGCCAGCGCCCACGACACGGTGTCCTGCGGTCCGAGCGTACCGGTCGTCGTGCCGCTGCCTTCAGGCAGCGGTGTCACCGGCTCGAACGTACCGCGGAAGTTGGACAGCCGCGCATACGCCCGATCCTTGTTCGACGCAAACACGTGATCCAGCCGCACATCCCATTGGTTCTGGTCGTCGATCTCGCTGGCGGTGCGGCGATAGTTGTTCGCCGTCCCAGCGGATGTGGGTTCAGGGAACCGCAGCAGCAGCGAGCGCGCGATCGGATCCATGCGCTCGATCGGAATCGTGTTGTTCGTGAACGGCGTCCGCGTGAAGCCGCCGGCGCCGTTCGACACCGTCGTCGCAGGGTCGTAGATGTTCTGGGTGAACACGCCCTGACGCTGCGCCATCGTCGGCACCGATGACAGCACCGTGCGTTCGATGTTCTGGCGCTGCCCCTGATAGTCCACGAAGAAGAACGTCCGATTGCGCAGCAACGGGCCACCGAGCACACCGCCGAACTGGTTGCGGCCGAACTTCGGCTTGGTCATGTTCGCGGCCTGAAAGAAGTTGCGCGCGTTCAGCGCTTCGTTCCGGAAGAACTCGAACGCTGTGCCGTGCAGCGCGTTGGTCCCGGCCTTCGTCGTCAAGTTGATCACGCCGCCGTTGAAGCGGCCGAATTCGGCCGGCGGGCTGTTCGTCTCGATCTTGAATTCCTGAATCGCATCGACGATGGGAAAGAACGCGACCTGGCCGGGCTCGGGCTGAAGGACTGAGAGGCCGTCGAACAGATACTCGTTGGTGCGCGGCCGTCCGCCGTTGACCCGCGGCAGTTGCGAACCCTGAGGCAACGCGACGCCGGGCACGAGCGACGCCAGCGTGATGAAGCTGCGGCCATTGAGCGGCAGCGCGACGACCTGATCGCCAGATACCACGTGGCCGAGGCTCGCGGTTCCACGCAAGGCCGGCGTCTCTGCCGTCACGATGATCGCTTCGGCGACGTTGCCGACCGTCAGGGTTACGTCGAGACGGAGCGTCACACCGGTCTCCACCCGGACGTCCTCATGACGCACGCTCCGGAAGCCCGCGAGCGTCACGTCCACGACGTAGAGACCAGGCAGCAGCCCCGGCACCGTGTAGACACCGGACGCATTCGTGACGACGCTGCGCGCCAGACCGGTCCTGCTGTTCGTCGCCGTCACTGCGGCTCCTGGCGTTGCGGTGCCCATCGCGTCCGTGACAACACCAGTCATCGCCCCCCCGCCGACTTGCGCGACGGCGAACGGTGCACTCCACAGGACCAGACACAGCGATGCCCAGACACGAACCCGGACCAGATTCATTGCGCGACACTGTATATCGCACTTAGACGTTATTCAAATCGACTGTAATCGACTTGTAACGCTTTCGGCCGATGAGTACCATAACGAAATGAGGCGCTTCGTCCTGCTCGTCGCGGTCGTGGCCATTGCGGCGGCCGAGTCGCGATTCACACGAGTCTCGGCCCAGACACGCACCCTGACCGTGGCTGCGGCGTCGGATCTGCAGGCCGCATTGCCGGAGGTCGTCAAGGGATTCGAGCGCGAAGCGAAGGCCACCGTGACGGTCTCGTTCGGGTCGTCGGGCAACTTCTTCGCGCAGATTCAGAACGGCGCACCGTACGACGTCTTCTTGTCGGCCGACATCGACTATCCCAGGCGGCTCGTGGCCAGCGGGCATGCGGACGCGTCGAGCCTGTACCAATACGCGACGGGACGCATCGTGCTGTGGACGCGGAAGGATTCGGGCGTCGATATCAGCGGCGGCCTCCGGAGTCTGACCGGTGCGCAGGTGACGCGTATCGCCATTGCGAACCCGAAGTACGCTCCGTACGGACGCGCGGCAGAAGCCGCGCTGCGATACGAAAAGATCTACGACGCGGTACACGGCAAGCTCGTGCTGGGCGAGAACATCTCGCAGACGGCACAGCTCGTGGACTCTGGCAACGCGACTGTCGGCATCATTGCGCTATCAGTGGCCGCCGGCCCGACGCTGCGCGCGCATGGCACCTACGTCGAGATACCGGCCGCGACACACCCGCCGATTGACCAGGCAGCGGTCATCATCAGCGCCTCAGCGCGAAAACCCCTGGCGCGTGCGTTCCTCGCCTACTTGAAGCGTCCACAGGTGAGCGAGCACCTTCACAAGTTTGGTTTCGCTGCAGGACGTTGATGGATTGGCAAGCGATCGCTCTCACCGCACGCCTGGCGGCGCTGGTTGCCGTCATCCTCCTCGTCATCAGCCTGCCACTCGCACATTGGCTGACTTTTTCTCGGCGCCGCTGGACGTTTCTAGTCGAATCGATCGTCTCGCTGCCGCTGGTACTGCCGCCTACGGTCCTTGGCTTCTACCTGCTCATGGCCATGGGCACGCGCAGTCCGCTCGGGCGATGGTGGACCGAGTGGACGGGTCATCCGCTCGCCTTCACCTTCGAGGGTCTCGTCATCGCATCGGTGCTCTACAGCCTGCCGTTCGCGGTCCAGCCGGTCGCGGCTGCCTTCGCCCAGATCGATCCGAGTTTGCGTGAAGCGTCTGCCACGCTCGGCGCATCCGGGTTTCGCACCTTCGCGCGCGTCACGCTGCCGCTGTCGATTGAGGGCGTCATCGCCGGCCTCGTCCTGAGTTTCGCGCACACGGTCGGCGAGTTCGGCGTCGTCCTCATGGTCGGCGGCAACTTGCCCGGCATCACACGGACGGTATCGATTTCGATCTACGACCACGTGCAGGCGCTCGAGTATCAGCAGGCGAACCAGACTGCGCTCGTATTGCTGGCGTTCTCGATGCTGGTGTTGATGGCCGTCTATGGACTCCGGCGCAGGCCGTGGGCAGCGGCCCCGATCGCATGACGCTCGCGGTCAGCGTGGCGAAGCGGTTAGGACCAGGCTTTACGCTCGATGTGGAACTCGTTGCGCCGCCGGGGATCACGATGCTCTTCGGAGCCTCGGGATCGGGAAAGACGACCCTCCTTCGTTGCATCGCCGGACTGATTCGACCTGACCAGGGACGCCTCGCCATCGGCGACCGCATCCTCTTCGACGCGAAGAATGGCATCAATGTGCCCGTGCAGGATCGCCACGTCGGCTATGTCTTTCAGCAGGCGGCGCTCTTTCCGCACATGTCGTTGCGCGACAACATCGGGTACGGACTGCATCGACTCGCCGCCGACGAGCGTCAGGCGCGCGTCTCGACGATCGCCGAGTCGTTTCGCATTTCCAGCATTCTCGACCGCCCGCCCGCACAGGTCTCGGGTGGTGAGCGGCAGCGCGCGGCGCTGGCCCGGGCATTGGTGACCGAACCGTCCGTCCTGCTGCTCGATGAGCCGCTCTCCGCGCTCGATCAGACGATTCAGTCGCGGATCATGGACGACCTGCGACGCGCGAATGAGGCGCGCCGCATTCCGATGCTCTATGTGACACACAGTCATCGCGAGGTGTACACGCTCGGTCACCAGGCCGTCGTCATCGACACCGGCCGCGTGATTGCGCGCGGCACTCCTCACGAAGTCCTCGATCGTCCCGAGCAGAGCGTGCTGGCGAATCTCGCCGGCTTTGAAAACGTGTTCGACGCGGGTGTGATCGAGCGCCGCGAGCGCGCCGGGACGATGGAGTGCCGCGTCGAGGGAACGAGCACGGAACTGGAAGTTCCGCTGAATGCCGCCGCGGTGGGCGATAGGATTCGTATTGCGATTCGCGCCGGAGACGTGCTCGTCGGCAACGAGCAGCCGCGAGGCCTCAGCGCTCGCAACGTATTGCGCGGGCAACTCATCGAACTGAGCGCGCACGGTCCAACGATGGTCGCGGTTGTGGACGCCGGGGCGAGGTTCGTCGTGCATCTCACGCCAACTGGCGTCGAGTCGCTTCATCTCCGGCCTGGCGATCATGTGTGGCTGATCGTCAAGACCTACTCCTGCCGCATCGTGGTCGAGACACCATGGCAACACTCCTGACCGTCCGCGCCGCCGCGCAGCGTCTTGGCGTCGGCTACTCGACGTTGAAGCAATGGATCTACAGCGGGACCGTCCGCACCACCACCACCGCCGGTGGGCATCATCGAATCGCCGATACCGAGATCGAGCGACTGATCGCGCGTGGCAATCCATCCTCGCCCGCGGCAAAGCGGAAGCCCGGATCGACGGGTCTCATCGTCGCGCTCAGCGGACGGAATCGTCTGCGCGGGTTCGTCGAGGAAGTCCGTGTGGATGGCCTGCTGGCGCAAGTGCGGTTGCGCATCGGCGACCAGACGCTTACTGCGGTTATCACCGGTGACGCGATTCAGGAGCTGAAGCTGCGGCGTGGTGACGAGGCGGTTGCGATCATCAAGTCCACTGAGGTCATGATTGCGCGCGAAGCCGAGGTGACAGGCCAGCCGCGAGCGACACCCCACAAGCGAGCAGCTGTCTCGCCGAAGCGCCGTTAGGCGCGAAGGCGGACCACTTCGAGAAAACGCGTGAGCAACCGATAAGAAGGGAGCGCATGGCGCCCACTTA
>JBKPRH010000241.1:0-17583 GCA_046765795.1 Acidobacteriota bacterium
GCCTCAGTAACGGTGTCGCCTTCCATCTCGAGCCCCACCGCGACTGACACGAGCGCGAATGCATACGACGTCCGATCGCGCACCTTCAGATACGCGTAGTGGTCAGGGAATCCGCGCTTGGGCAGATCGATCGCGGTGATCATCTCGCCACTACGCAGGTTGTTGTCGAGATGTGGCGTGTCGCCGGGCAGCCGATGGAAATCAGCAAACGGAATCGTCCGCTCACCCTGTGGCCCTGAGACACGGACCACCGCGTCCAGTGCGATCAGTGCGACGCACATATCGGACGGGTGAACGGCAATGCAATGCTCGCTTGTGCCGAGAATCGCGTGAATACGGTTGAAGCCCTCGATGGCGGAGCAACCAGTGCCAGGCTCCCGCTTATTGCAGGGCGTGGCCGTGTCGTAGAAGTAGTAGCAACGTGTCCGCTGCATGGGGTTGCCGCCGTTGGTGGCCATGTTGCGAAGCTGGGCGGAGGCGCCGGCGAGGATCGCGCGTGACAGCATCGGATAACGTCGCTCGACCTCTGCGTGATACGCGGTGTCGGCGTTCGTCACGAGGGCACCGAGTCGTAGTCCGCCGTCAGGCAACTCCTCGATGCGCGCCAGTGGCGCACGCGTGATATCCACGAGCCTGGCTGGCCGGGTCACGTTCTCTTTCATCAGGTCGATGAGGTTCGTACCGCCCGCAATGAACGCCGCCCCATCGTCACCCGAGACTTCTTTGACTGCCGATGCGATGTCGGCTACTCGTGTGTACTTGAAAGGGTTCATCGCGCGACGCTCCCTTCCTTCGTGCGCATCGCCTGTTGGATCGCCGAGACGATCTGCGAATAGGCGCCGCAGCGGCAGATGTTGCCGCTCATGGCCTCACGAATCTCGTCGGCGGTTCGAGCGTGCCCTTCCGCAATCATCCCCACCGCCGAACAGATCTGGCCTGGCGTGCAGTACCCGCATTGAAATGCGTCCTGGTCGATGAACGCCTGCTGAACAGGATGCAGCGTCGCTCCTGTGGACAGCCCTTCGATGGTCGTCACAGTGGCGCCGTCTTTCATGACCGCCAGCGTCAGGCAGGACACGATCCGCTTGCCGTCAACGAGGACGGTGCATGCACCACACTGTCCGTGGTCGCAGCCCTTCTTCGTACCCGTCAGATGGAGATATTCACGCAGTGCATCGAGCAGCGTCGTCCAGGGAGCGACGTTGAGCTTTACTGACGCACCGTTGAGATGCAGCGTAATGGAGCTCTTGGGCGGCAGCGATGTTTTGGATCGCGCCGCAGAGGTCTTCGTGCCTGTGGCAGTACGCATCGAGGTCTCCTGCTTGGTGCGACCGCGACGCGTGCAACGATCGTGCTATCAGGCGATGCGCGTTCATTCAACGACAGACAGTCTCTGTCCCTGTCGCGTGGGCCACTCGCCCACAAACACGGTGCTGACAATCCACTTCGAGCCCGCTTCACGTCGCGGGACTGCTATGACACTGCGCGGAGTGACATCGCGCCACCGCGGAGCTTGTCGAACACTTCGGCTAGTTGCCCTGCGGTCACGGGGCTCGTTGACGAGATGTCGTGCGCGTGAACGACCTTGGCGTGATGCGGCAACAGGAACAGATACGAATCGCAGAACCCAGCGAGATCGTGCAGACGATGGCTCGAGAGCACGAGCGCGGCTCCGCGATCGCGCTTGGTCTCGAGCGTGGTCGAGAGCCATCGCGCGGCATCAGGATCGAGCGCTTCCCAGGGCTCATCGAGAAGGACGAGGCCGAGTGGCTGACGTCCAAGGACCGTGCGCAGCCCGAGCAGTTGGCGTGTACCACGCGAAAGCGCTCTTATCGGACGACGATCCGGTGTGACGACGTCGCCGTTGCCGAGGCTTCCCCACCGCGATGCCCGCACGGAACCGGGCAGCGTCGCATCACCTGCGAAGTAGGCGACACCGGCCCGAGTCAATGCATCACGAGGCGTGAGACCGCCGATACGTATGTCTCCGGAGCGAGGCACCAGACATCCAGCCAACGTGCGAAGCAGGGTCGTCTTGCCCGAGCCGTTCGGACCCAGCACGCCAAGCGACTGACCTGCGGCGATGTCGAATGACACCTCTTGAAACACCAGCCGTCGGCCGTATTGAACGGTCAGGTCGCGTACGGATACGGCGACAGGCGTCATTGCGCGGCCTCCAATGGAACGCTGGCGCCGGATACCCAGCGACACGCGGCCAGCATCGCGGCCAAAGCGAGCATCAGCGCCGGTGCCGCGATCAGTCCCTCACCGAAGTCCAGTTCGCAACCAACGAATACAACCGGGTAGACGAGAAAGTCCCACGCCGGCCGGATCCACTCGCCAACGTCACTCGCGGAACGACCGGGCACGTTCACTGGCGAGAGCACGCTCGTCGAAAGCGTCAGGACGAGCAGCCACCCGATCCCGCCGGAGAATCGTGGCAACCTCACGGTAATCGCCCATGGCATAGTCGACACGAGAGCCATGGCGGCACATGTTCCCGACGCCAGCAGTCTCCTCTCTGCGCCCCTGCTGGCGGCTGCTTCAACCGCGGCGAGCACCAGCCAGGCCACCACACCAGGTGCGATCGATGTTGCCCAATGAACCAGGCCTATCGAGACGCGGCGATGTCCACTGGTGAGCAGCAGATCGTAGTGCCCTCGTCGGGCGGGAACTTCAAAGCCGGACGAGGCGGCAAACAGTTGCAGCAGAAGTACTGGCACCATCATGTCGGCGCTGCGCGAGGGCTCCCGCACGATGATCATGATTCCGATGGCAACCACGACCACGAACGTCCACACGATCAGCGTGGGCTGAGTTGGGACCACGCGGAAGAATCGAAGTGGAGATACCGAATGCGGCACGAGTCACACTCCACTTTCCACATCGGGCACATCGCTTGCCGATCGAACCCAAGCCGGCAATTGCTTCGCCTGTTCGCGCGCACGTCGATCCGAGTAGCGCAGGTATGCCTGCAGCGTGTGATAACTAATATCGAGCACGCGGCACGCTCGTCTCTTGTTTCTCCCACAGCGTTCGAAGACCAGGCGGGCATAGCGGCTGCCCCACCGCCGGAAGGACTCGTTTCCGGCAAGCGCCGGGCCGAGCGTCTCTTCGTATTCACCGCGCACGACTGGCGGCAGATCGTCGAGCTCGATCCGATCGCCGGCCGCCAATGCGACCGCTCGCTCCATCAGACGCTCGAGCTCACGAACGTTGCCAGGCCAGGCGTGCAGGTTGAGGGCTTCCTCCGCTTGGGGTGACAGCGTCAGCTCGCGCGCATGGCGATGCCGATCGAGAAAGTACCGCGCCAGTTCCGCAATATCCTCGCGACGGGTGCGCAGCGGCGGGACGTGAATTTCAACGCCGCTCAACCGGTAGTACAAGTCCGTCCGGAATAGTCCTCGAACCGTGAGCTCGGACAACGGCCGGTTCGTCGCCGCGATGATGCGTGTGTTGACGCGGCGAACACCTTGACCGCCGACACGCTCGACGGCGAGATCCTGAATGACGCGAAGCAGCTTGGCTTGTGCCGACAGCGATAGATCCGAGACTTCGTCGAGAAAGAGGGTACCGCCATCCGCGTGCTCGAACTTTCCGCGCCTGCCTCGCACGCCCGTGGCGGTCCGCTCCTCGATGCCAAAGAGCTCCGCCTCGAGCAAGGTCTCGACGACAGCCGCACAGTTCACGGCGACAAACGGTCCATTGCGTCGGCGGCTCAACTCGTGAACTTGCCGGGCCACGAGCTCCTTGCCAGTACCACTCTCGCCTTCGACCAGGACGGTGAAGTCCGTGGCTGCCACACGCTCCACACGTTCGCGCAGCGCGTGCATCGCCGCCGTCGAACCAATCAGCGGTGCCACGCTGACCGGTGGTCTGGCTCGAGCCGGTGCGCGGCAACGCCCGATTTCCATGACGAGTCCACCAATCTGCGCGACAGCGTTGAGTACGTCGAGATCGTGTTCATCGAAGCGACGGCCGGGATCACATGACGCCTCCAATACCGCCTGGACGCGAGGATCGGAGCCTGGCACACCCAGGACAATCGAATCATTCGTTCGCGTGGGCGTCACCAGCCTGGCCTGATAGCGGGCACGCACTTCGCGAAGCCGCACCGATCTGAGGTCCAGCATCTGACGAACCTGCTGCTCGAACTGAGCCTCGAGGTCATCCTCCGGGAACCGATTCGCGAGCGCGTTCCCGAGGGCAACGAGGAGTCTGCGAACGCCATTCAGACGCGCATCCGCGCTCGACGCCGCTTGCACCGGTTCGTCCACGACACAGCCAGGGGCAACCGTCACATCACTCACCGCCGCCTCCACGCGATACAACGCCGCTGGCTGAATACCAAAGTCGGTGCCACGAGAGCGCGGGCTGCGACTCGACGAATACGCAGCGTTTTGAGCCGAGAGGCGGACTCGGATCTCGGGATTCGGGTAACGATTGCCCGTCGCGTCGATATTCCGAGAGTTTTCGGCGGGAACCGGTTACCCGTTTCGCAGACGATTGGAGGATGCGTGGGGTGAAGGGGAATGTGAACGAACACAACGTCGGCGGAGCGGGTGATCGGCGGCATATCAGCGCCGATGCGCCCACCCCGCCTGGATCAGCGCATCACGTCAATTCCTGGACTCCGGCGGTCGGACTTGCGGTTCGTGTCTTCTGCTCTGACGCGCTGATCAAGGTCATCTCGAGCGCGTTCAGATGCTGCGCGTAGGCGTCGATCAGCCTGGTCCGATACGCGACCTTCGTTTGGGCGCGCTTCACCATCTTGAGCGCGCGCTTTACCCAGGCCATTCTGCGCGCCGCCTGCTGAGGGCTTGTCGACGGTTCAGCGAGCGCCTGCTCGAGCCATTTCTGTTTCGCCAGCGCTCGAGCCTTCCAGATACCTGCGGTTGCATCCAGTGAGCGGAGTTCGATCGACGACGCCATGTGATCTCCTTTTTTCGCGGATCGCGTAGCCCGACGCTGACGCGACAACGGTGCACGTGCAGCGCCGGTGCTGCGGCTCTTTGGACGAGCCGCCTGCGAGTGACTTCGGCTCCGGCGATTCATTTACGCCGATTGACGGAGTTCTGCGCCTGCGGTTGCCCGTTTCAGCATCCGCAGTCGCCGTTTGGACCGGACTGCTGCGACCGCGAGCAGACGAGCGCGTTTTCGTGCTTTGAGTGCAGCGAGCGCAAGCAGGCGTGAACGCTTTCGAGCGCGTACCGCCAGGAGGAGCGCCAGCTTGGCTCGTCGTCGTCTCTTCAACGATGCGATGGCGAGGAGCCGCGCGCGTTTGCGCGCGCGAATGGCGGCAACGGCGATCACACGGGCACGACGCCTGGCACGAACGCCTGCCACCACGCGCAAGCCGGGCGCGCGTTGACGGCTGGGTTCGGGAGCCTCGCCTGCCTCATCCTGTTCTTCGTCTTCGTCGTCCAGGCCGAGCATCCCGATCGAATCGTCATCCTCCGACTCGCCAAGCTCATACGAGTCGTCGTCCTCGTCGCCCTCGTCCTCGCCCAGGCCCATCAGCTCTCTCGGCTCATCCTCTTCTTCCTCGTCGTCGAATCCCATCATCTCGGTTGGGTCGTTGTCTTCTTCGAGCCCCAGCAGCTCGGTGGGGTCTTCTTCCAAGAGTCCCTTCATGTGGTGTTCTCCTTGTCGGTCGTGGTGACGGACTGGACCGCCTCGAGGCAATCCAGACCGCGAGGTGCACGATCCGCGCCCGATGACATGCGGCGGTTCGCTTAGACATTCTTGCGAGTCGCTGCCGCATCTCGTCTCAGGAAACGGGAGACAACGATATGTAGAGCGCCCGATCGCGCGAGCTCATCGACGATGCGACAACGATCGCAGGCACCGCACTGCTGTGCCCGGTTACGAAGCGTTCACAGCGGGCGGCGCGTCGATGTCTGCGTCCACTGCTGTGTCAAACGCCAGTGCTGTTCGGTAGCACACCCTGTCGCGCTCGAGACGCCAGACGAGTGCACGGATCACACGAGCACGAACCAGCACGCGGCCGTTTCTCGTGACGATGTGGATGTCAGTGTGCGTGTTGGGGAGGAGACGTGTGAGACCTTCGAGGAAGATACCTGACGAAGAGATGTCCACGACGGTAAGCTCACGGCCCAGGCGAAGTCGCACGCGCGACAGTGCTTCTTCGGGTTGTGGAGTCCGGCGGACCGCCCTCCGACGTTCCGAGTCGTCAGGACGCATAGACCCACTCACTCGATGCGGGCACGTATCTCAGCACGCGCGTTCGACCGGTCGCACCGAGGACGCGGACCACCCACTGTGTGCCGTCGCGGCCTCGGACATAGACAGACCCAGACGAGGCCGTTCCGTGCGCTGTGAATGACAGGAGGTTGCTGCCGCCAAGTTGAACCGGGTCACTACCTGGCGTCTGCGGTGTCAGGCCGATTTCAACCCCTGGGAACAGCTGCGACAGCACGATCGGGGCCTCAATTAGGCGATCGATCTGCAGATCAATATCGCGCGCCCGCACGCCATTGCGGTTTCCATCCTGAATCACACCGATACTGACGCCGCTCGGGGTCACGAGGAATCGAAGCGCGATGCTCGTCGAGCGGCTGACGGCCTGAGCTCGCGCGAGCGCCATTCGAGACGCGAGATATCGGGCGGCGGCAAAGCCGCGCGCGCGCTCGATGGTCGATAGCGTTTGCGGAATGGCGACCGCGCACATCACACAGAGTGCCGCACACGAGAAAACCAGATCCATCAGCGTGAATCCGCGCGGACCGCGCGCCAGGGGGTGCGCGCGGCCCGCCCGCCGGTGCGCTATTGCTCGGCGCTGCCGCTCTTGCCAGACGACACCGTGATCAGTGGCTTCAGCTTCAGGAAGCTTTTCTCGCCGATGCCACGCACGTTCATGAGGTCTTCGATTTTCTTGAAGCCACCGCTCTTCTCGCGATACTCGAGAATCCGCTCGGCGACTGACTTGCCGATCCCGGGCAGCGCTTCGAGCTGCGCGACGGTCGCTGTATTCAGATTCAGCGGACCCGACGATGCAGCTTTCCCTGCCGGCGTCGGCCGCTCCGAAGCCCGCTGCCCCGCCGGTGCCGCGATGCCAAACCCGAGGATCAACAGAACCACCATCACAATGCGCGTCATGAGTCGTCTCCAGTCCGCACCGGGCAGACGCGGCACTCCGGCCGCGCGGGAACGTCCGGGAACGTGAAGTGAATGGTTGCGCGGCGACCTGCCACATGGTTCCCCTGCGCTGAAACGTCCCGGCAGGTGCTGGCAGAACATCAGACTGGGTGCTTCCAGAGATATGGACTACGAGCCCGCCGGGACGAACGGACCAGAGGCAAGCTGAGTGCCTCGAGGCGTGCGCCGGCGATGTCGCCGCAATGTGTTGAATCGCGTGCTGATCGCGTCGAGCGCGTGGAGACCGCCCGACGGAGTGGGTCGGAGAGTGTGAACTGCGGCTGCGGACTGACGGCTAGAGCAACTTGTCGAGTGTGATCGGAAGCTCCCTAATCCGCTTGCCGGTAGCGTTGTAGACCGCGTTGGTAATGGCGGCTGCCACGCCGACCAGGCCGATCTCGCCGAGGCCCTTCGCGCCAAGCGTGTTCACGACATCGTCGTCTTCGTGTACGAAGATCACCTCGATGTCATGGATGTCGGCGCTGACGGGGACGTGGTACTCGCCGAAGCTGTGGTTCATGATACGCCCGAACTTCTCGTCGATTACGCTCTCTTCTTCGAGTGCCATGCCGATGCCCCACACCACCCCGCCGAGAATCTGACTGCGTGCCGTGATCGGATTGAGAATCCTTCCTCCAGCAACGGCGTTGACCACTCGCATCACCTGAATCGTCCCGAGATCCTCGTCGACGTGTACCTCGGCAAAGACGGCGGAGTGTAGGAAGCACTCGTACTGTTGTCGCTTCTCGGGCGGCATCACGAACGCGTCGCCGCGCACGGAATCCACCTTTGCCTGGCGCAGGATGTCGACCATCGAGACTGAGCGAGACCCGTCGCTCTTCAGGCGTATGCTGCCGTCGGCAAACACCAGATCCGCAGGCGCGGCGTTGTCGAGCGGCGATGTGTTCGTCTGCTTCGCGAGGATGACGAGCTGAGCTCGCATCTTCTCGCAAGCGGCCTTCACCGCCGATCCAACCGACCCGGCCGTGAACGAGTCGCCTTCGACGGGCGCCCTGGGCAACGATGAATCGCCCAGCTCGAACGTCACCCGTTCGATCGGCACGCCGGCCGACTCGGCGGCGATTTGCGTCATGATTGTGTAAGTGCCGGTGCCGATGTCGGCGGTCGCACTCGAGACCGTCATGCGGCCGTCGGCCGTCAGCACACAGCTTGCCGATGCTGGAACCGTGACGGCGTCGTAGTGCCCTGTCGCCATGCCCAGGCCAACGAGCGCGTTGCCGTCGCGCATCGAACGCGGCTCTGGATTTCTCCGCGACCACCCGAACCGTTCCGCGCCCTGACGGTAACACTCGCGCAGCGCTTTGCTGGAGAACGGTAAGTTCGCCTCTTGATCCGATTCGGCGTAGTTCCTGAGCCGCAGCTCGAGCGGATCGATACGCAGCGAAACCGCGAGTTCGTCCATCGCGCACTCGAGCGCGAACACGCCGGTGGCGCACCCCGGAGCCCGCATGTCGATCGGTGTGGCCATGTCGAGCCGCACGACCTTGTAGTCGAAAGCGGCGTTATCGCACTGGTACAGCCGCCCCGAGGACAAGAGCGTCTTCTCGGTGTAGTCCTCGAACTGCGAGGTGTTGGCGACCGCCTGGTGGATCAACCCTTCGAGTCGGCCATCGGCGTCCGCGCCGAGCACGACCCGCTGCCATGTGTCCGGCCTGTAGCCCAACCCGAACATCTGTTGACGCGTCAGCGAGACACGGACCGACCGTTTCAGCTCGCGCGCTGCCAGCACCGCCAGCCACGCATGGTACTGCGGGCGAAGGCCCGCGCCGAATGCGCCGCCGACGAACGGCGCGAGCACGCGGAGGTCAGTCTGGGCGTACCCGAACTCGCTGCACAAGTACCCCTGAACGTTCTGCACCCCTTGCGTCTTGTCGTACACGGTCAGCTTGGCGTCGGAGTCCCTCATTACCGTTACCGCGAACATCTCCATGGGGTTGTGGTGCTCCACGGGAATGCGGTACTCGCCCTCGATCCGGGTCGCGGCCCCGGCGACCGCTCCTGAGGCATCGCCTCGTGCGCGAGGCACTTGCGGCAACATCTCCCAGCGCCGGGGCACGAATGCCTGACCGAGTGCGGCGATGAGATCCGTCGCGTGGGGCGCACGATCGTAGTCGACGCGTACGAGTGAGGCTGCGTAGCGTGCCAGCTCGAACGTCTCGGCGACCACGAGCGCGATGGGTTGGGCGCTGAACTTGATGTCCGCGCTCTCGAAAGGCCTGAACGTCGTACCGGGCGGAGCGACCTCCTCACGGTAGGTGCTGTCAGCACCGGCGAGGCGCGGTGCATTCTCGTGTGTGAAGACGTGGAGAACGCCCGGGACGTTCAGCGCGATAGAAGCGTCGATCCGCGTAATCCTGCCGCGTGCGATTGCGCTCGTGATGACGACGCCGTATGCGAGGTCATGGGTGTGATGCTCCGCCGCGTACTTCGCCGCCCCCGTCACCTTGGCGCGCCCATCCACGCGCGTCATCGGCTCGCCGATATAGCTCGTACTCACGCCCTCTGCTCCATGTGAAGGGCATGCTGGAGGGCGCCCACGAGAGCCCGATGCGCCAGTGAGCCGCCGAACGCGAGACCGGCGTCCTTCACCCTCTTCCCGCCCATCTCGAGCGTCGCTCCGACCGACACCATGCCTAAGGCGATACTCATCGGTTCCTCCCGCTTGGTCAGGAGCCGAAGTGCAACGATCGTGCTACCTGGCGAGTCAGATTCAGTTCGGGATTCGAAGCCGCGTCGTGAATCGCGTTGGCCATTCGCGGCATGCCACGATGTGTGAAGGTGTCTGGTGACAGGCGACACCGCGTGCGGGCGGATGTCGCCGGGAAGGTCTCTTCTCAGCTTCCTAAACGGCTGGTCGGCGTCATTCGCGTGTGCGCCTGCGACACGGACCTGTGACCTTCTCACGATCTGTGAACCAGGGCTAGGCCTAACGCCCGCGCGCTCACGAGTCGTGCTAGCGTACGGCATCGTGAGAGCTGGTGTCGGTCGCAGTGCGGCCGTCCTGCTGTGCGTCGCGGGCGTGCCGGTGTTGGCGGTTACCCTCGTGCACGTCTTCTTCGGCGTCCCGCTCTCGGCCTACCGCCCGATCATCAACGACGAAGTCGCCTACTGGCATCAAGCGTCCACCTTCGCGCGCGCCGGATTCAAAGGTGGCTTCTACACGCTCGGCGAGGTCACGAATCCATCCGGGATCACACCGTTCGGCCCGCACGGGCCCGGGTTCGCCGTGCTCTACGGCACCGTCGGATCATTCTTTGGCTGGTATCGCCATAGCGTCGTCATCCTCAATCTGATCGCCATCGGCGGCGCGGTCTGGATCTGGACATTGCTCACTCGCGCAAGCATCCCGCGTCTGCTGCTCGGCGCCGTGATGCTTCTCACCTTCTGGCACATGCTGTACTGGGCGCCGACCAGCATGCAGGAAAGCCTGCATCATGCCGGTGCGATTGCGCTGGCCGGCTGCTTCGCCGCGGTGCTCAACCCCGATCGACGCTGGTGGGCCGTTCCATTCGGATGGATCCTCCTCGCCGTCCTCACCTTCATCCGTCCCTCATGGCTCATCCTCTTTCCGCTCTGGGCCATCGCGATGTCGTATTCAGCGCCGAAACGCATGGTGGCTGTCGCCGTTATCGCATCGATAGTGACCGCGGCAGGCATTCTCTTCGTCTACAGCCGAATGACTGCGCCGTATGACGAAGGGTTCTTCTTTCTACGTGCCGCAAGCCTCTCGCTCGGGTTCCAGGCGCTCGTCCAAAACGTGATCGAGAACGTGCGGCGTCTGGGCCTGCCGGATCAGTTCCATCCCATCGAACTACTGGAGCGCTATCAATACGGGGCCGTGTTGCTGGCGACGACGATCGCGGCGGTGACCGCTATGTGGAAGCGGCGTCAGACACGCGAATGGACGCCGCACTTTGCGATCGTGGCCTCAGCGCTGGCGTTGGCCCTGGTTGCGATGATCTTGCTGTATCAATTCACGAACTTTGCCGAGCACCGCGTGCTGTCCGCGTTTCTTCTCTTCGGCACGATGCTGTGTATCGCCGCACCCGGCGGGATTGGACCGCTGATCGCGGTTGGCGTAGTGATCGTCAGCGTCGTGAGCGCACGAACCTCGATCACTGAGATGGAAGACTCCTGGCGCGATCGGTTCGTCTGGGACCGTCGGTCGATCTCCGAACTGGAGCAGGCCTTCGGGACGAGGGTTGTCTATCATCCCGATGCATCGCGTTGGTGCAATACGCTACTCACCTCGCAGTATCCGCCGCAGTTGATCGGGGTGCCGGCCGGCATCGGGCTCTCGGTCGTCAGAAAGCCGGAGCGGATGACACTGCCCCCGCGCTCGCGATATTTGCTGCTCGATGACACTGTGCGGGCGGCATTCACCGGACCGCTCAATCTCGAGACGATTGCCACGCTGCCCTACGGCACGCTCTACGTGAACCGCGATGCTCGCTGCGGGCCGGCAGCCGCACAAACGGTCGCTCGCGAGTCGAGTGGGGACGACGGCAAATAGTGCGTGTGGCGATGCTGCTGACGAACCGTCGCGTGAAGAACTCAGGTTAATACCTGAGGGCGTGCAAACTTTGTGTGAAGCCGTGGTCAGCTTTGGTGCGCGACGCAGTCAACTCGCGTTTGTGTATGCCGATAATCAATGTAGAGCGTCGGGCGGCCCCTCCGTTCCTCGTGGAGCCTGTGACCTCCCGCGATTTCTGAGGCGCCCGACGCTCGCTGTCCTACCACGAACCACGAACCACCAACCACGAACCGTTCCTGGACACGACGTTCAGTTCTACTGGACGCTGACGACCCCAATCACCGGCGTCATCCGGAAGCGGCCGTTGCCGGTCTCGACGACGGACCGATCGCCATCGAAGTCAATCAGCATCGTCAGCGTGCCGCCCTCGCCGACGTCGAACGGCCGATTGAGCTTCACTTCACCTGACGGGATTTCCAGCGCAGCACTGCGGCCCAGCGGCGGAGTGATCGCGTTCGAGCATGCAGGGCCATCGGAAGGGTTCTCGAAATAGAGCGTTGCGCTCGAGACGACGAGCCGAACCATCGTGTAATGACCTTGCGGCAACGGTCCCACACCGAGCAGGTCCTGGCGATCGACCAGTTTCTTCAGGTCGCACGTCCGCGACGTGGCCGTCGTCTCACCAAACGGCAGCTTCGTAAACCCGCCTTCCCCGTCCTTATGCGCCGTCACTTCCGAGAACGTCACGAGCAGCGCTTTCGCATCGCTGTATGGGCTGTCCTTAATCATCAGGCTCAGCCTGCCGGTTCCCGACGGCGACGTCATCGAATCGCCACCGCACGCGGCAAAACCGGCGGCAGCAAGAATGGCCAGAACGGCAATGATTCGCATGTGTCTGCAGTCTCCTCTATGGATCGGCTACGCAAGGCAGGGACCATGCAGGCATACCTGCGCAACCGCTTCGGGTTCAGCAACTTAAAGGGTTAGCGAGAGAACCTCCGGGCCGCACACCGGCAGCCCGGCGGTAAATTATTCCAGGTTTTATGTCGTCAAACCCTTCGCGCTGCGGGGGCGGCTTCCACCGTGGTGCGATACCACTCGACGGTGTTCTTGAGGCCTTGCTCGAAGGTGACGAGCGGCTTGTAGCCAAGCAGTCTCGCAGCTTTGCCAATATCGGCCTGTGAATCCCGCACATCTCCAGCGCGGGGCTTGTCATAGATCGGTTCGACAGTGGCGCCGATCAGACCGCGCAGCGTCGTGAACAATTGATTCAACGACACGCGACCGTTGGTCGCGACGTTGATCACCTCACCCGAGGCATCCTTGGCCTGACACGCCCGCAGCACACCATCGACGACGTTCGCGACATACGTGAAATCGCGCGTCTGCTCGCCGTCGCCGTAAATCTTCGGTCGCTGATTCTCGAAGAGCGCCTTGATGAACAGCGAGATCACGCCGGAATACGGCGAGGATGGATCCTGCCGTGGCCCGAACACATTGAAGTAGCGGATGGTCACTGTCTCCAGGCCATAAAGCCTGGTGAACATCTGCCCATACTGCTCGGCCACAAGCTTCTGCAGCGCATACGGCGACAACGGTGCCGTCGGCATCGTCTCGACCTTGGGCATCGTCGGCGAGTTGCCATAGGCCGATGACGAGCCCGCATACACCACGCGCTTGACGCCCGCATCGCGGGCGGCGACCAGGAGGTTCAGTGACGCGTCGATGTTGGCGCGATTCGAGGTGATCGGATCTTCGACCGACCGCGGCACCGACGGAATCGCCGCCTGATGCAGCACGAATTCGACGCCGCGCACCGCGCGCGTTGCGACCGCGAAATCGGCGAGGTCGCCTTCGATGAATTCCACACCGGGTATGTGCGCGAGGTTGGCGCGCTTGCCGGTGATGAGGCTGTCCACGACGCGCACAGTCTCACCGCGGCGCGTCAGTTCTTCACACAGATGCGATCCGATGAAACCGGCGCCTCCGGTAACTAGGTATTGAGCCATCTCACTCGTTTTCGGTTCAACGGGGGGCCTTCGACAGACTAATCAAGTTCGCGAATTGGCGATAGGCTCCAGGCACACCAGCGGGCAATTGACGGAACCACGCGAATGCGGTGTAGACGAAACGGCCTTTGCCAACTTCGGCATACAGCTGGCCACCCTGCTGTGGCGGCTCACCCGGATCAGCCGTCTCGAGCAGCGGCGTATATCGCTTCCTGTCAAAGTCGGCAAAAGCGTACAGGTTGCGCTCCTGAACCCACCCGTTGAAGTCGTCAGCCGTGATTCGGTTGGGGAAGGTGAACACCGGATGTCCAGGCGCCAGAATCTTCACTGGAGCGGTTTCGTCTGTGACGCGGGGATTGCCCTTCTGCGACACGGAGAACGGCGCCATATTCCGCTCGACATACTCGCCCTGCTGATACTGGACGATCAGCGTGCCACCGCGCTCGACGTATTGCAGCAACCGCGCGTTGTTAGCGACGAAGTCTGGGCGGGTTTCTGAGGCGCGTATTCCAACAACGATCGTGTCGAACCGCGAAAGGTCGCCCGTCGCCAACATGTCGGCATCGAGCATCGTCACATCTATACCCATTCGCCGGATCGCGTCCGGGACCTCGTCACCGCCGCCCATCACATAGCCCACCTTCACCGGCGCGACTTTCAAGTCCAGCACCTGCGTGCGCGCGTGAGCGGGCCAATAGAGCCGATGCGTCTGGATGTGGGGATACGAAATCACTTCCACGTCTCGCGAATACGTGGTGCCGCCAACACGCGCGTCGGCATCGATGTCGAAGCTGCCCGCGCGACGATTCGCCGGTGCCGTGACAGTAAACGCCACGGAGGTCTGCTCGTCGGCGTTCTTCAATGCGAACGGCGCTTCCTGTGGTGATACCGACCAGCCTGCAGGTATGCGCAGCCGCACGGACCCGTTGAGCGGCTGTGGTGATCCGCTTGTCACCCGCGCGACGACCCGCTGCGTACGGGCCGCTGTGCCCGTCGGCACAATGAGCAAGCTCGTGTCGAGGCCAACAGTCACCGCCGGCACCACGCTGACCGGCCGCCGCAACTCGCCGCGAATCGGATCCGCAAACCGGTAGTCCACTGGCCGCGAGGCGACGAGCGCCACGTCACCAACCTTCAATTCGACTTCGCCGAACAACTGCGACGCTGCGAACGGCTCGCCCTTCGGCGAACCTTGCGGCCACTGATAACTGTCGCCCTGGCGTGGCCGCTCGAGGAAGTATGGCTGCGTGATCGGCGCGTCTGCGGGCACGGTCACTTCGTATCGCGCGGAACTGCTCGGCACTTCACGCCGGACCCGGCCGCCTGGCGCATCGCGATCGCCGGCGGGTTTGACCGTCCATGACGCGGGCGCTTTCACGGTCATTGACGTAACAGATGCATTCGCCTTCTGCGCGAGGAAGACGCGAACGTTGACGGCGACACGGCCACCGGGAACGACGGTCTCGGCATCCGCCAGCGGATCGACGACGATGCCCGCTGCGCGAATGATCGCCTCGGTGAAGTCCTCCTCTTCAATGGAGAGGAGGAACTCCGCATCGGCGCGTGCTGCGGCCGGTGCATTCAACGACGACAGCGCCTGTCGCGCGGCGCGCACCGCCTTGATGCCTTCGATCAGTGGCGCCACGATGCGCGTCGGATCGAGGGGCTGGAAGTCCTGCAACGCTTTCTTCGCGCTGACGTCCATCGCAACAAGTTCGGCCCGTAGCGACCCGTCTGGAAGACCAGCCAGCTTCGCCAGTCCCGGAACGCTGATATCAAGTCCGTCGAAGAGCGACTGCTCTGGCTTCGGGACGCTGACGACCGCGTCGAGTGCGCGCAGGCCAGACGCCATCGGCCCGAGCGTCTCGATGGTGCCTTGATTCTGTGACTTGTGCTGGCTGCGTCCCTCAAAAGCGATCTCGGCATACGTTCGGCCGAGCACAGGATCGAAGAGACCCGTCTGGACCTGAATCGTTGCCGGCGCCTCCTCGAGAGGCCGGCTATACAGTTTGCGTGTCTGCCATGGGCGCAGACCTTCTTTGATCTGTTCAGGGAACTCGTTCGGATCGCCCGCCGCTTTAGCGGCGAGCGGCGTCAGATACCCGGCAAGTTGATGATGACCGTGTCCGTCGGCCGGTGTCCCGCCCCACCGCGAGTAGATCACAAGCGGCCGGAACATGCGAATGACACGCACCATGTCGCCGAGGACCTCACGCTCATTCCAACGCATGGCGGCTTCGTCGCGCCGCTTCGAGAAGCCGAAGTCGAAGGTGCGGGTGAAGTACTGCTCGCCACCATCGAGACGACGAGCTTGCAGCAGTTCCTCCGTGCGGATCACGCCCAGCGCATCGAACAACTCGCTACCGATGATGTTCTGTCCACCCTCGCCGCGATTGAGCGATAAATACCCGACGCGAGCATGATCGCCGCGAGCCGCGCGGGCAAGAAACGCCGAATCTTCATCGTCGGGATGCGCACCGGTGTGAAGGACGCTGGCCGTCGTCTGCAGGCGCTGCAGCAGCTGCACCAGACCGGCCGCCCCGGTGTCGTAAATGGGACGGACCTGCGCGTCGGCTCGCACAAGCAGAAACGCGGTACATGCGATGAGCGTGGCCAGTGGTCGGATCATGCTCGAGCGACAGGCTACTTCGGAAACGGTCCGCGCGGCAGCCCGGGGATCAGCTTGAGTGCGTTCTCGAAGTAGACCTTGCGCAGCACCGGATCGGGAAGCGCCAGGCCATTCAGCTTCCAGAACGCGTGGTAATCACGGTAGTAGTCGAAGTATTCGTCCGCGGTCTCGAACGTCCGCCAGAAGTACGGGTATTCCTCCGGGGCGAACGAGTCTTTGCCGAACATCACGCGGTCCTGATACTTCACGAAGAAGTCGTGGGCGAAGCGCGGCTGGCGACCGAGCTCATAGAGGATCGCGCCGGTCTCGGCGTAGAGATTCGGCATCTCGTCGAACATCTTCGCCAGCCGGCCGAGATCGTTGGCGTGCCACCCGAAGTGCGCGGCAACGAACTTCGTTTTCGGATGCTTCTTGAAGAGGCGGTCGCGCTCGGCCATCAACTCTTCGAATGGCGGGCAGCGATCGGCTGGGCATCGTCGATTCGGGAATAGCGCCATCTCGAGATACCGCTCGTTCGAGTAGTCGAACGTATTCCAGAACGGAGCGGGATCGCCGACGTGCAGCATCACGGGGATATTCAGGCGCGCTGCGGTGGTCCAGATCGGATCGAGTTCAGCATCGTCGAGCTTCAGCCGGGTGCCGTCTGCCTTGCGAGCCGTCAGCCCGAAGTCCTTCATGATCTCGCCGAGTCCGACGGCCCCCGCCTTGACGTCGGCCTCGAGCTGTTCCGCAGCCATCTTGCCGAAGCCCGGACCGACATTACGGAAGTCGATGTTGGCGAACACGGCGAAGCGATCCTTGTGCGTCGACGTGCTGAGTACCTCGATGTCCTGTCGCATCTGCTCGCGCGAGATGCGCCCCGGATTGCCGGTCACCACCATGACCCGCAGATTCAACGGATCCATGGCCCTGACCACACCCTCGATGGCGTCTGCCGACGTCAATGGTGGCGGGTGGCCGTGAAAGTCGACAACCGGGAACTTGGCGCGCGGGACGAGATGTTGCGGAACGACAAGCGTAGACGTGGGTTTGTATTCGCGGATGTTGGGAAGCGGAGCGTCAGGCGGACGATCACCCCTCCCCTGCCGGCCCTGCGCGATGCCGACCGCCACCACGGCGCCGAGCAGCGCAGCGGTAACGAGGGCGGCCCTCCGACTCATGAAAGGCATTGTACTGAAAGTGTCGCAGCTGGCCGGTAAGCCGAATTCTGTAAGCCGTCGCGAAAGCGACGGCCGACGCCCATTCCTCTAGGCCGGCGATTGCTCGCCGGCTCCAGCGACCTACCCGGTGGC
>JBKPRH010000242.1:0-19440 GCA_046765795.1 Acidobacteriota bacterium
AAAGATCCGCTCGTAGGTCACGCGTGGGTTGACGGCGACAGGCAGCGGGCTCTTGTCGTCGCGCCAGGAGATCGCATTGAAGAATACGCACGGATAGCCGTCGCAGGCGCCGGCAGACGTGCCCATGTCCTCGGTGCCGACTTCGAGCGATCGCAGCGGCGTGTCCTCGGCCACGGCGTCGGCGATGTACTGGTCGATGCTCTTCTTCGACTGCACGACGAACTTGGCCATCACGGTGACCGGACCCGTTCCGTTCAGCCACGCCGCGCTTGCGCCCATGTGCACGCCGCCCATGTCGGGGTTGCCGTCTGGCGCCTTGAGGCCGCTGACTGTGACCACGTGACTGCGGAACGGTTCGAGCGGCGACATGATCGGTTTGAACTCGAAGTTCGTACCGGCGGTGTCCGGATGCCACTGCTGCGGATAGATACCGTTCGGGATGTAGATCGCACCAAATCGGAACGGCCGCTTTGCGGCCTGTGCGGAGAGCGCCGGAATCATCGCGTCGAAGAACGGCATCGCGATGGCTGCCCCGAGGGCGCCACGCAGAAAGGTCCGACGGGGGAGGTGCTTCTTCGTGATGAACATCGCTACTCCTTCGATACCTGGAGAGATGATGGCTTGGCAATAGTATCGGACAGCTTGGTCCGCATCTGGAACGGGTCGCTCTTCACAATACCGAGCAGAATTGCCTGCATCGCGTAGTTCTGCCCTGCCGAACCCCTGACGATATTCCGAACCACGGGCATATCGACGGGCTCGAGCCCGCGTCCCAGGGCGTAGATCAACAGCTTCTCGGTCACGGTTCCGGTGAACACATCAGGACGGGACAGCAACGCCTTGCGCAGCGCAGCCGGTCCGTCGATCTTCGTGCCATCGGACAACACACCCGCCGAGTCGATCGAGAGACCTTCCTTCGTCTGCTCACGCCACTGACCCACGGCGTCGAAGTTCTCCAGCGCGAATCCCACCGGATCGATATTGCGGTGACACGCCGCACACGTCGGGCTCGCGCGGTGGCGTTCGAGCTGCTGCCGAACCGTTGACGGCTTGTCCTTCGTCGCGCTCTCCTCGAGATCGGGCACGACTGCCGGCGGTGGAAGCGGCGGCGTGTTCAGCAGATTCGAGATGATGTACTTCCCGCGCAGTACCGGCGACGTGCGATTCGCCGCTGCGGTCATCGACAGGATGCTGCCCTGCCCAAGCAAACCGCGCCGGTTCGGATCGGTCACCTGCACACGGCGGAAGTGCGACCCGTAGACCCTCGGGATGCCGTAGTGGCGGGCCAGTCGCTCATTCACGAACGTGTAGTCCGCATCGAGCAGCGTCAACGTCGATCGATTCTCGCGGACGACGCTGGCGAAGAAGAGTTCAGTCTCCTTGCGCATCGCCTGACGCACGTTGTCGTCGAAGTCGGGGAACAACAGGACGTCGGGCGTGACCTTGTCGAGATTGCGGAGCTGCAGCCACTGGCCGGTGAATGCCGTCATCAGCGCGTCGGCCCGGTCGTCGGCGATCATGCGCCGCACCTGCGATTCGAGGACGCCGGGCGCGCGCAGCTTACCGGCAATCGCGAGGTTCAGCAGCTCGTCATCCGGAACACTGCTCCACAGGAAGAACGACAGTCTGCTCGCCAGCTCGAGCTCGCTGACACGATGCGGCGTGCCGGCTGCGAGCGCCGGCGGATCGTTCTCCGAGCGGAACAGGAACGAGGGGCTGGTGAGGATCCGCGCGAGGCCCGCGCGGATGCCGGCATCGAAGTCGCCGCCTGCCGTCCGCTCGTCTTTGTAGAGGGCCAGCGGCGCATCGAGATCGACCTTGGTCACCGGCCGGCGGAACGCGCGACGTGCGACGGTCGACAGGATCGTGTTCGCGCACGGCGCTTCCTGCGCAGCCGTCGTCGGCGTGCACACGAACAGCTTCTTTCGCGAGTCGGTGCTGCTGAGACCGCTCGGATCGTAGGGTCCCTCGATGATCCCGTTGCGCAGGCGGGGCAACCCTGACGGATTGTGCGCTTCCTGACTGGAGCGCAGCACCGGCTGCCACATGTTCTGTTCCTGCGTCGGACGCTCGACGAACGTGAACCCGACTTCGTGGAGACCGGCGGTCACCTTGATGCGTGGCGACATCATCCGTTTGTCGAATTCTTCGCGCGGCACCGGCTTGTTCTCGGTCGCCTTCTCGTGATCGTCTTTGCCGCCGATCGGAGCCGAGAACACACGCTTCCCGTCGATCGTGACGATGAACTGATGCGGCGTCTCGTGGCCCTCGACACCGACCAGCCCTTCGGCCACGGTCTTGAGCAATCGTCCTGAGAACACGTACTCGCCGTCGGCCGGGAACGTGTGACGCACGAGCATGCCGCCGCGAGTACCGAGCGGCAGCCCTTCGACGTGCTGGTTCTGCGTAACGACCGTGCTGATCGTGTAGGTGTAGGTGCCCGGCTCGGACGTCGCATCACCGACCGCCAGCTCCGCGATCCGCAGGCCAGCAGTCAGATAGCGCTCGAGCAAGAGCGGCGACGTGGGCAGCGCCGTGGCAATGTTGTCGAAGCCGAACTCGCCGCTGTCGCTCGGCAGCAGATCGCCGACGTCAACAGTCACGCCGAGCAGATCGCGCACCGCATTCGCGTACTCAGTGCGATTGAGGCGATGGAGTACGTATCGTCCGGGAGCGTTCTTCTTCGCGGCCGCAGTGTCGAGACTCGCGATCAGAGACGAGCGGAACTTGGCGAGTTCCGCGGCGCCGGGCGTCGGCGATCCCTGCGGTGGCATCGCGCCCACACCGAGCTTCTTCACCACACGTTCCCACGTCGCGGCATCCGCGCCGGGTTCGGCGAAGTTCGCTTTATCGAGGGCGAGCGGCGCGCCGGCGGGCAGCGGATTGCGGGTGTTGTGGCAACCGATGCAGTACTTCGAAACCATCGGTTGGAAATTGACGGGAGCATCCGGGTTGGTCGCGCGTACTGAGTCCGCCTTCGCCGACGCAGGTGACACAGGCGTCGGCTTCGGCGCGATGGCCGCTGGCGCGGCCACCTTTGTCCCCGTCCCAGACCCTTTCGAACCAGCTGAATCCTGGGTAGCGGTCGAAACGGTGGCAGCGACGAACAAGGTCGCTGCGATGAAGATCACCTTGTTCACTGCTGGGCACCCTCCGCGGTCGTGGATGGTGGCGCCGCCGGCAGACCCATCAACTCTCGCAACAGCTTCGCGACATCATCCTGGCTCGCGCCGCGTCCGCGGCCGCGTCCACCGCCGGGACCGCCGGCTCGTGGACCTGCGGCACCTTCCTTCTTCTTCCCTTCCGCCACGTCGAGCGCCGTGAATCCGTCGTCATTCTTCTGCGTGAAGTCGACCTTGGCTTTCGCGAGCGCGCGGATCATCTCGAGATTGCCGAGACGCGCGGCCTGGTGCAGCAGCGTCGTGCCATCGAAACTCTTGGCATTCGGATTCGCGCCGGCCTCGAGCAGGATGGCAACCGCTTCTTCCGGCTTGCGGCTTCCCGGCTCGCGGTACGGCGGGGCGCCGTCGCGGATGTAGGCGGGGCCGCCGGTCATTGCCGGACCACGCCCGCCGTTCATCGCCACATAGGTCGCCGTGCGGCCGGCGTTCGGATTGGGGCGACGTCCCCCCACATTGATATCGCCAGGCTTTCTCTCGGGTTCCTTTTCCATCGGCGGTGTCTGGTCGAGCTTGGCGCCGTGCGCGACGAACACCTTGAGCGCTTCCACGTCGGCGGCGACGGCGGCGCGGAAGAACGGTGTGTTGTCGAACCGGTCGGTGTTGGGCATGTGCGTGGAGTGGAACTGGAGTTCGAACCGCTGGTTTGGATCGGCGCCGCGCTCCAACAGGATCTTCACGAGATCCAACGCCGTCGTCTGGTTCGGATAATCGGGCCGCCGGCGCGAGCCATCGAACGCAAACTGGTCGGTCGTGGCGTCGCGCATCTCGACGGCGACGTACAGCGAGCCGTCGTTCACGTCGGAGCCCAGCTCGATAAGTGTCTTCGCCACGTCGAAGCGATCGTTGTAAATCGCGACCATCGCCGCCGACGCGCTGTCGCCGTTCTTGAGATTGATGTTGGCGCCCTTGGAGACGAGCCGACGCACCAGCGCCTCGTTGCCAGCGCGGGCCGCCCACATCAGCGGCGTGAACCCCCCGGTCGGATGATCGGCGTTGTTGCGATCGCTGAGCGTCGTGATGTGTCCCTGACGATTGATGTCGGCGCCCGCTTCGAGCAGCACGTCGACGACGTCGATGTGCCCCTCGGCGGCGGCCCACATCAGCGCCGTCGTGTTCTGGACCTTCTCGGCCGCGTTGACGTCGACGCCGCGCGTGAGCAGCAGGCGCACCGCCGGAACGTTGCCCGACCGCGCCGCCGCCATCAATGGCGTCTCGCCCTCAGGATGTGCTTTCGAGGGATTCGCACCGGAGCGCAGGAGCAGATCGACCATCGCCGAGTCGCCCACGCTGCTCGCCTGCAACAGCGGCGTGATGCCGAAGTCGTTGGCGGCATCGACCGCGGCCTTGTTCGCGATCAGCAACCGCGCGATCTCGACCGAGCCGTTGTTTGCCGCCCACAGCAACGGCGTCGATCCGTCGCCGGCACGCACGTTGACGTCGCTGCCCGATTTCACGAGCGCGCGCACAGCCTGGACGTCGTTGGCCTTGACTGCTTTGGTGAGAGGACTGTCTCCACTGGCGCTGGCCACAGCGACGAACGCTGCCGCTGCGAGGAGCCCCACCGCTAACCCCTTCAGGACGCGAGCCATCAAGTCACTCCTTGAATCGCGTCCAAGATCCTAGCGCATCAGGGGTTTAGCAGCGCTCCAATTCGAAGCAATCTTCGCCATGCGAAACACCCTGATGGGCCGCCTGCGCATTACCCGAATGGGGTACTCGAGGAGGGTCAGGACCCCTTCTTCCAGCGGCTCACCGAGGCGTCCCTGCCGTTGTCGTAGCGCGTCGCGAGCCTGAGTGTGCCGTCGGGCTCGAGGGTGTAGTAGCGCACGCGCTCGAGCGCAAACGGATTCGCGCGCTTGGCGGCAAGCTCGGGATCGAACTTCTTTTCCTGGAAGTCCTCACCGACATACGTAATGCGGTGCGACGTCGTGTCGATGACGACCTTCCCCGACGTGGTAATCACCGGGTTCGGCGATTTGATGCCGAGACCACCGAGAGCCTTGATGCCGCTGTCTTTCAACCGGTACTCGACATCCATGTTGCCGAACGCGTCTGACATGAGGCTGCCGTCGGCATCCACCGCCGTCTCACGCCCATCCGCAGCATGCATTGTCAGCGAGACGAGGGTCCATCGCCCCTCGAGCTGCTTGCGCACGCCTTCGATCGTGCCGACCCCCTCATCAACCGGCTTCGTCGGCAAGGGCTTGGTGCGCGGTGCGCCGGCGCAGCCAGCGAGCATCATCGGAAGGCAGATCCTGAAGAGCCAGAGCGTCATTCGATATTTGATTCGTGAAGGTCTCACGGCCGGCAGAGATGAAAGAACTCTGCCAGATGAAAAACGATGGCGCAGGCGTTTCGGCCGCTCGTGATCGCGGAAGACACGACGAACTGCCGCGCTCGGCCGCGACCGGCCGTGGTGCGCTACTTCGTGGCGGGTGGCGCCGGGGCGCGCGGTGCTGGCTTCGATGCCTCGGGCTTGGGAACGGGAATCCCCTTGGCCGTCATCAAAGATTCGAGCAAGGCGACGGTTTCCGGAAACGGGTCGCGCGACGCCTGACGCACACCTGCCACGCCGACGCCTCTCGCGAGGTCGAGCGCGGTGCGTCCGTTGGCATCCTTCATCTCGAGATCCGCGCCGTGCTCGGCGAGGAACTTCACGAACGGCGTGAGTCCGCGCTGCGCGGCACCATGCAACGCCGTCTGGTGCGGCACGGCGTTCGCCGTCGGCACCTGGCTCGGACGCCTCTGTGCGGCAATCAGGGATGCGGCCTGGTTCGACTGACCTTCGGCGGGATTGCGCCCGGGCTCGGTCACCATGCGGGCGTTCACATTCGCGCCCGCCTCAATCAGCACCTTCATCGTCGCCAGCACGCCGTCGGTGGTGCGATTGCGTCCGCGCGTGACACGGTCGCCGAACTCGGCGCCGGCCGCCGCCATCAATGGCGTGACGCCTTCCTTGCTCGGCAGATCGACGAGCGCGCCGTTCTTCAGCAGCAGCTCGACGAACGGCGCATCACCGGCGCGTGCTGCGCGCAGCAATGGCGTCGCACCCTGCGCGAGGATCGTGTCGCCGCCGCGATCCTGCGGCACATCACGGTACGGTGGACGACGCTTCAACTGGAGATTGGGATTGGCGCCTTTCTGCAGCAGGAGACGCGCGACGTCGAGCGCCGTGATCGAATCCTCGCTGGGGAGCACCGCCATCGCGCCGTTGCCCTTCATCGGCAGCGTGCTGGTGTCAGCCGCCATATAAATCGGCGAGCGGCCGAAGAGATCCCACTTATCAACGTCGGCGCCGGCGTTGATCATGAACGCCGCAAACTCGTAGTGCAGATTGAGCAACGCCATGTTGAGCGGCGTGATGCGTTCTGGGTCCTCGAGATCCTTGTCCGCGCCAGCCGCGACCAGATGGCGCGCGCACTCGACGCAGCCCTCGCGTGCCGCATAGAGCAGCGCGGTGAAGCCGCCTTTGTTCATGTCCTTCGGACGCGGCTCGGTGATGACTTTGCGCTCCCACTGGCGAATCACGCCTCGCGCGTTCAGGTCGGCACCGTTCGATGCGAGGAACTTGACCATCTCGGGCTGACTCTGCGCAGCCGCCCACATCAGCGCTGTCTGTCCGCCAAAGTTCTCTTTGGCGTTGATGTCGGCACCGGCTTCGAGCAACCGCTTCGCCGCGTCGACCTTCCCCGTCCGAGCGATGGCCATCAACGGCGTCTCACCTTCGGGGTTCTTGGTATTGGGATCCGCCCCGGCCTTGAGCAGCGCATCGATGATCGGCGCCGAGCCGATAATCGCCGCTTCGGTGAGGGCTGTGGTGCCGAACTGGTTGGTCAGTTTTACGTTCGCGCCAGCCTTGATCAGGGCCCGCACCAACTCGAGATCATCGTTCGCCGCGGCGTACATGATCGCGGTGGTGCCGTCGGGTCCTGGCGTGTTTGGATTCGCGCCTTTCGACAGCAGTCGTGAGACGGCTGCACGATCGCCGCGCTCCGCGGCATCGATCAATGTGTTCTCTGCGGCAGCGGCGATCGTTGCGGTCGCGATCAACGCGCACGCGATGTAGTGTCCGGCTTTAGCCGGACCGGCGATCCGCGTGAAGGTCCGCCTGAAGGCCGACACTACAGTACGCATGCTTTAGACCTCTGAAAGGATGCCGCCGCTGTCGCCGAGCTTCTCTACCGGGATGTTGTTGCGATCGAAGAGCGTCACCAGCAGGTCCGCAAAGCGAGAGTCCTGCGGATACTTCACGTGCTGTCCACCTTTGATCTTCCCGTTCGCGTGACCGAGGATCGCCGCCGGCAGCGGATCGTTGTTGTGCTTATCGCTGTTGCTCATGTTGCTGCCGAAGAGGATCGTCGAGTGATCGAGCACGCTGCCGTCTGCTTCCTGCGCCTTCGCCAGCCGATCGATGAACTTCGCGAACACCTCGGTGTGATAGCGCTGGATCAGCACCAGCTTGGCCATCTTGTCCGGGTTGTTCCCGTGATGCGACAGCGGATGGAATCCTTCGGCGATGCCCAGGTTCGTATACGTGCGCATGCTCGCTTCGCGGTCCATCGAGAACGTGATGACGCGCGTGATGTCGGCTTGGAACGCGAGCGCCATCAAGTCGAACATCAACTTGAAGTGCTCGGTGAGATCGTTGGGCGTGCCGACCGGCGCATCGGGAATATCCAGCCGTGACATGTCGGCCTTGGCCGCCATCTGCACGCGCCGCTCGATCTCGCGCACCGAGTCGAGATAGTCGCTGACGACCACGCGATCGCGGACGCCGAGGCTGGCCTGCAGACGATTGGCCTGCGCCTGCACGCGATCGAGGATGCTGCCGGTCTCACTCAGGATCGCGGCGCGCTCCTTGTCGGTGTCGCCCTGACCGAACAGCTTCTGGAACACCGCGCGCGGATTGCCTTCCTGCGGCAGCGACTGCGTCGGCGTGCGCCACGCGACACGTGCGCCGCCGAGTGCGGTCGTCAACTCGAGTGACGGGAGACGCGTGTCCTGACCGATGTGCCGCGCCACCAACTGATCGGCGCTGATGCCGGCGTCAGGGCTGGCAACGCCGTGATCCCATGGCTTCACGCACGTGAGCCACGTCATCTCGATGTAGCCGTGCGGCTCGGGCGTTTCGCCCGGCTTGTTGCGCAGCCCGGAGACGATCGTCAGATGTTTGCGCAGCGGCTCGAGCGGCTGGAGGATCGGCGACATCTCATAGTTCGCGCCGGTGCCTGCTGGCGACCACTTGTCCATGATCGCGCCGTGCGGGAAGCCGATGAAGGCGAACCGCTTCGGCGTCGCGCCAGCCGGTGTCTGTGCCCAGACAGTCGCAGCAGGATTCATCGCATCGAGGAGCGGCAGCGCGATGGTCGCGCCCACACCCTTCAGGACCGCGCGACGCGAGATGTGCTTCTTAGACAGATACATCTGGGTATCTCCGTAGCAGGTCCGGCTGAAGCCGGCCACTACATCTACTTGCTGGCCACCTTGGTGCTCTCCGCGCTCGGGGCTGGTTGCGGTACCCGACGCATCCGGAACTGCTCGCTACGAACCACGGCTTTCACGATGTCCGAGAACCGGTAATTACTCGCCGCCGCGCCGTGCACGATGCGCCGCACAGTCGGCATATCGTAATGCTCAAGTTTACGCCCCGTCGCATACGTGAGCAGGCCTTCCGTGAAGGTCTGCGCGAACTGCTCAGGACGACGCAGGAGCGCGGCGCGGAGATCGTCGGGCCCCTTGATCGGCGTGCCGTCCGGCAGGACGCCGGACGAGTCGATCGCCGCACCCGCGTAGCGATCGCGGTCGCGCCACATGCCCGTGGCATCGAAGTTTTCCAGCGCCAGGCCCAATGGATCCATCACCGCGTGGCACGCCGCGCATGTCGGGCTGGCGCGATGCTTCGCGATCATCTCGCGCACGGTGAGCGCGCGGGTCGTGCCGATGTCCTTCTCATCCAGCGTCGGCACGTTCATCGGCGGATTCGCCGGCGGCACACCCTGAATGTGCTTGAGCACGAACGCGCCGCGCAGCACCGGTGAGGTGCGGTTGGGATACGCCGCCGCCATCAACACGGCACCCTTCCCGAGCAGTCCCCATCGCACCGACTGCTCGAGCTCGACACGGCGGAACCGATCGCCCTTCACGTTGCTGATGCCGTAGTGCAGCGCCACGCGCTCGTTCACATACGTGTGGCTCGCCTTCAGCAGATCGATCACGCTGCGGTCTTCTCTGAAGATGCTGTCAGCGAAGAGCGTCAGCTCGGTGCGGAAGTCGTCGCGCGGATCGGAACGGCCCGACGCATACGGGAACACCGCCGAGTCCGGCACGATCTCGTCCAGCCGCTTCATGTCGAGCCACTGCTGCATGAAGTTGCTGGCCAGCGTGATCGACCGCGGATCGGCGAGCATCCGCGTGACTTGCTGATCGAGCACCGTGGGCGTGCTCAACTTGCCGGCGCTGGCGAGCTGCAGCAGCTGGTCGTCCGGAATCGAGTTCCAGAGGAAGAACGACAACTTCGACGCGAGCTCGAGATCACCGATCACGTAGGTGGCGCCGGGACGCAGACCGGCCGGGACACGCTCGCTGCGATAGAGGAAGAACGGGCTCGCCAGCAGGCCGGTGATCGCGCTGCGCACGCCACCTTCGAAGCCAGCGTTCTTCGCGCCGTCGTTGTAATAGGCGAGCAGCTCGTTCACATCCTCGGTCGTCACCGGACGGCGGTACGCGTGTTTCGCGAGCGCACTGATAATCTGCTTCGCACACGCGGCCTGCGCGTCAGGCGTCGCACCCGCCGCAGGCGTGCAGACGAAGATGCGTGCACGGCTCGGCGTCTGGCTCAGGCCTTTGGCGTTGAACGGTCCCTGCAGCTGGAACGACTGCACGCGATAGAACCGATCCTGGCCGCCGCCCTTCGTGAACATCTGCAGCTGATCGTCGGACTCGGCGAACGTGCGGCGCTTGAACGCGACGCCGATCTTGTGCGGCCCCGCGCTCGCGAAGAACTTGATGTTCTTCAAACGGGCGTTGACACGATCGAGCGCCCCGTTCTGCACCTGATCGTAGAGCTTCATGTCTTCTTCGCCGCCGATCACGGTCTCGTAGATCAACTTGTTGTCGAGCGTGACCACCAGCGGATTTTCGAACTCCATCCCGTTGCCCCAGATGTGCGTCGCCATGTCGGCGATGTCGATGGAATACTCACCATCCGCGGGCAGATCGACGGTGGCGAGAATCCCTCCGCGCGTGCCAAGCGGAAGGCCGGGGACATGGGTCAACTGCGTGCCGGGCTCGGCGCGGAACGTCCATCCGCCGGGACGTGCATCGGCTTTGCCGAGCGCCTTCACCGCGACGGCGCGCGCCGCAATCACGTACTGCTCGACGAACGACGGCGACACCTGCAGGCCCGTCGCGATGTTGTCGAAGCCGTCGACGACGTCGTCGGCCGGGAGCACGGTCGTCGCATCGAAGTCCACGTCGAGGAGATCGCGCACCGCGTTCGAATACTCTTTGCGATTGAGACGATGGAGGACGATCGTGTCGGGGATGTGCGCCTGACCAGCGGCCTTATCAAGCGTCGTCTCGAGCCAGGCGACCAGGCCATCGGCTGTCGCGGCATCAGGCTGACGCGATCCGGGCGGCGGCATCACGCGTCCGCGCAGCTTGCGCACCGCTTTCTCGAACACATCGGCGTGCTGCGCGACGCTCGCCGCAGTCATGCCCTCGAAGCTGACGCCGGCGGTCTTGGCGCGATCGTTGTGACACGCGACGCAGTACTGCGTCATCGTCGCGATCTGCTTCTCGGCATCACCAGACGCAGGAGCCGCAGACGGCGCCTGTTGCGCGGCCGTAAAGACCTGCGTCAGCGACGCGACGAACAGAGAAATGCAAAATGCAAAATGCAACATGCAAACACGTGAGACCCGGGAGCGCTTCAGTTGGTTTTGCATTTTGAATTTCGAATTTTGCATTACACCATCCGCTCAGGCATCCGGTGACAAGTATGCCCAGAGGCTTTCGAACGCGCGCCGTACGAATTCATCGGGATTGCCCATTTGCGCATCGAATTCCTTGGTCGGTTTCGCGGCAACCGCTTCGCTCGGTCCTCGCCCCTTGTTCAACAACCCGGAGAGACGATCGTAAATCGTCGAGTACATCGTGGCGTGCGTCTTGAGCTCGGCGAGGCTCATGACCGGACCGCGACCGGGGACGATTCGCGTCTGGTCGTTGGCGAGCGTCATCAGGCGCGGCAGCGCGCCGGCGAGGCCTCCAATCCAACCACCGGTCTGCCAGTCCACGACCGGCCACCCGTGATTGCTGACCACGTCGCCAACGGCAAGCACGTTCTGCGTCGGGAAGTACACGTACATGTCGCCGTCGGTATGAGCCGCATCGGGGATGTAGCCGTACTTGACGCCGGAGTCCAACTGGCCCGTGGTGTAGAAGGTCTTGTTCGGCTGCGCGATCTTTGGGAGCCGATTGAAACGCTGTCCATTCCACGACCACGTGATATCCGTCGATAGCCATAGCCGCGTGTTCTCGTGCGAGATGATCGTCTTGCCCGCCTTTCCGATCCTTTCGTTCAATCCCGTCTGCTCGGGATGCCAGTGCGTGTTGAACAGCGTCTGCACCTCCGCGTCCGCGCGGCGACCCGCGCCAGGCAATTCACCGATCGTCTTCATCAGCGCGTCGGACGCCTTCGCTGATCCGCCGTCGACGAGGACGACACCGCTCGCGCTCGTCTGCGCGACGATGTTGGCTTCACCTGGAAGCTGAAGGAGAAAGAGATCGTCGGCGAGTCGCTGAACAGCACTGTTTCCTGTGCCGGATACGGCCTGCACCGCGGCCGCGCTTACGCGTGGCGAGGCGCCCACCACGAAAGCGGCGGCGCCACCGACGACGCCTTTCAAGAGATGCCGACGAGTGAGCGTGAGCCCCTGCAGTTGGCGCATTGATACAGGGTCAAGTTTAGGCGGGCTTACAGTTGGGATCTACCCCCTAAAAAGGGCACGGGGACCGTAGACAGTTCCATGTTCCGAGTTCCAGGTTCCATGTTCCGAGCCGTTCGAAGCACGAACCTGGAACATGGAACCCGGAACGCGGAATTATCCACGTCGACGCAGGACCAGACCGGTCGCCAGGGACAGCAGACCGAACAGTGCGGTGAGCGGCAGCGGGCTCGCGGTGCGCGGCAGATTCTGCCGCGGCGCGGGGGACGGACTCTGCTGCGACGGCGGTGTCGCCGGCGATGCAGGCCGAGGTGCCGGCTCAGGCTGAGCCGCTGGTGCGGCCGGAGGCTGGGCCGCCGCCGGCGGCGCTTGTGCAGCAGCTGGCGGAGCCGACGCCGCATCACTCTGGGACGCCACTGGGCGGAACGAGACGATGTCCACCTCGAAGAGCTTCAGATCCTGCTTGAGCGGATCGAATCCTCCGGTCGGCTTGGTCTCTCCCGCTGGCGCGGTCTCCGTCTTTGCTTCCTTCAGCGTGCCGGTGATCTCTACCCGACGGCCGACGTAGCTCGCCAGATCCTTCTCGCGGCTGCCGCCCAGCTCGTACGCTTCACCTGCCGCCGCGGTCCCACAATCCGCCGTTGACGAAGCCGACGTCGCACCGGCTGTGGTCTTGGTCGCATTCGTGAGCACGAACTCGTTGCCACGGCCGAGACCGGTGCCGACTGGACCGCCCTTCCCCGAGTCGTTTGCTTTCCGGTAGTCAGTCTCCCGCATCACGCAACCGACAAGCGTCACCGAAGCCTTGGGCTGCCGGCTGGCCTGCGTCTTCGATTCCTGGCCGGACGGCGTGGACGGGCTCGACGCGGATGGGGTCGGTGACTGCGTTGACGGGCTCGCCGATTGTGGTGCCTGTGCGAACGCGGCCATCGATACCACCAACACCGCGCCCGCGCTCGCGCTGAAC
This sequence comes from Acidobacteriota bacterium, assembly GCA_046765795.1. Classification (GTDB taxonomy): domain Bacteria; phylum Acidobacteriota; class Vicinamibacteria; order Vicinamibacterales; family UBA2999; genus Gp6-AA40. The sequence goes on from JBKPRH010000242.1 coordinate 13,095, forward strand.
ACGTGGTGAGTCTTCATGGATGGTTCCTCCCTCGTCCGGAGGGTGCAATGAGAAGGCCACGGCGATGTCATGATGGCGACGCGACATGGACCTGATCTACGCACGCTGGCAGATGGGGCTGTCGCTCGGCTTCCACATCATCTTCGCGGTGATCGGCATGGCGATGCCCATCATGATGGTCGCTGCGGAAGCCGCATGGCTTCGCACGCAACGCGTCGAGTACCTCGACCTCGCGAAACGCTGGGCGCGCGGCACAGCCATTCTCTTCGCCGTCGGCGCCGTCTCGGGCACGGTACTCTCATTCGAGCTCGGCCTGCTCTGGCCGACCTTCATGGCGTTCGCCGGGCCGATCATCGGCATGCCCTTTTCTCTGGAAGGCTTTGCCTTTTTTCTTGAAGCGATCTTCCTCGGCCTCTACCTGTACGGATGGGATCGCTTGCGACCCTCGGCACATGTGTTCGCCGGCGTCATCGTCGCGCTCAGCGGTGCGCTCTCTGGCGTATTCGTGGTCACCGTAAATGCCTGGATGAATACACCGGCCGGGTTTCGCGTCGAGAACGGCACGCTCGTCGAGGTCGATCCGTTCACCGCGATGTTCAATCCCGCCGCAGGCGCGCAGGTCGTCCATATGCTGCTCGCCGCGTATAGCGCGGTCGGCGTTGCAGTCGCTGGGATTCACGCGCGTTTGTTACTGCGCGATCCGCTGCACGCGTTTCACCGGCGAGCCTTCGTCATTGCGCTGCTCGTCGGTCTTCCGCCGGCTCTCGCACAACCGCTCGCCGGCGATTGGGCCGGCAAGGTGCTCGCGCAAACGCAGCCCGCGAAGCTCGCTGCGCTCGAAGGACACTTCGACACCGAGACGTACGCGCCGGTCCGTATCGGCGGCCTTCCTGACGTTGAGGCACAGGAGACGCGCTATTCGATCGAGATTCCAGGCGGGCTCAGCTTCCTCGCCTTCGGTGATCCATCGGCACGCGTTGTCGGTCTCAAAGATCTTCCGCGCGACGAGTGGCCGCCCGTTCTCCCGGTGCACATCGCCTTTCAGGTGATGGTCGGGATCGGCAGCTGGCTCGCCTTGCTCGCGCTGTGGGCGGGACTGCTCTGGTGGAAAGGTCGTCTCTTCGACTCGCGTCTCTTTCTCACTGCCGTGTTCTGCTCAACGGCGCTGGGATTGGTCGCAATCGAGGCTGGCTGGATCGTCACCGAGGTCGGACGGCAGCCATGGATCGTCCAGGGCGTGATGAGGACGTCGGACGCGGTCACGCCAATGCCGGGACTCATCGCCCCCTTCATGCTCTTCACCGCGATCTACATTGTCCTGGCCGCAGTGGTCATCGCGTTGATCCGGCGGACGATCGTCGAGACAGCACCTCGGGGCGTTCAATGATCGAGCCGCTGCTGCTCGCGTCGGTTGCTCTCGTCCTGGCGCTGACGACGTACGCGCTGCTTGGCGGCGCAGATTACGGCGGTGGCGTGTGGGATCTGCTCGCGAGCGGTCCGACCGGCGAGCGGCAGCGCGCGACGATCGCCCAGGCGATTGGCCCGGTATGGGAAGCGAATCACGTGTGGCTCATCGCCGCGGTCGTGATCCTCTTTACCGGATTCCCGCACGCGTTTGCGGCGGTGAGCATCTATCTGCACGTGCCACTGCTGGTCGTTCTCGTCGGCATCGTCCTGCGAGGATCGGCGTTCGTCTTCCGCGCTTACGGTCCCAAAGATCCTCGGCACGAGAGGCTGTGGGGCCGCGTCTTCGCCGTCGCCAGCACCGTGACTCCCCTCTTTCTCGGTGTCGTCGTCGGCGCGGTGACTGAGGGCAAGCTGCCCCAGACACACAGCGGATCGTTTGCGGACGTGTTCGTCACGCCATGGCTGACACCGTTCGCGTTGAGCGTCGGCATCTTTGCGCTGACGCTGTTCGCCTTTCTCGCGGCTGTCTATCTGACGCTCGAGGCTCGAGACGCTGAAGAGCGCGCCGCGTTCCGCGCGCGCGGATTGGTATCGGGCGCGCTTGTCGGTGTACTTGCCGCCACGGTGTTGATGCTGGCCGGGCCGGATGTTCGCCGTGCGCTGACCGCGTCAGCGTGGGCATTGCCGCTGCATCTGGCGACCGGCGTCTGCGCGGTCGCGGCATTCGCCTGCTTGTGGTTCGAGCAGTATCGGCTGGCGCGGCTCGCGGCGGCCGCGCAGGTTGCGCTGATCCTCTGGGGCTGGGCGCTGGCGCAGTATCCCTACGCAATTCGCCCGCATCTGACGCTGTCCGCATCGGCCGCGCCAGAGAACGTCCTGGTGCTACTGCTACACGTACTCGCCGTGGGTGCGGTGTTACTCGTACCGTCGCTGCTTTATCTATTCGGAATTTTTGGTCCCCGCGGCCACCACGCTAACGAATCGTCGGGTACTTGATACCGAGCTGATCGAGATACGTCTTGTACTTCGCGGGGTCGTAGTAATACTTCTTCAACTCCGGCCGATACTTCGCCATCGTCTCTTCGTTGAGCCACGTTGCGGGTTTGTCCTGCGGACGGATCAGCGGCGTGTACTTGACGTTCTTGGTCTGCACGTTGCGGAAGTAGTCCCACGCGTCGGTGACAACGTCAGGACGCATCAGCACATCGAGCACGGTCATCGCCTGCACCTTCGCACCGGCGATGACGCCCTTGTGCGCGATCGGCGTCGCCATCGCGATCCCGTTGGCCCAGTTGTGTCCAGGTCCCGCCTGGAAGTTCGCCGGAAAGTTCAGCATGACCGTCGGCACGTTCCACGAGATGTCGCCGATGTCGTCCGAACCACCGCCGCGCTTCTCCTCATCCGGTACTTCCGCACGACCGCGGAGCTCGGGGATCTGGGTCGCCATCCCGATCTCGGGCACCTTCAACTCACGCTGAACCGCTTTCGCGAGCGCGACATCAGCCTCGCTCCATTTCGGTAAGCCCACCGACTTGATGTTCTCGTATTCCACTTCGGCGAGCGCCTTGTTGGTGTGAATCGGCCACGCCGAGCCAAGCACGCGCGACGTCACGGTCGTGTCAGTCATGAGCGTCGCGCCCTCCGCCATCTTGTCGGCGATCTCCCAGAGCCGCTTGATCTCGGGATACGACGTTTCACGGAGGTAGTACCAGACCGACGCGTTCCGCGGAACCACATTTGGCTGATCGCCACCGTTGGTGACGACGTAATGCGATCGCTGCTGAATGCGCAGATGTTCGCGGCGGTAATTCCAGCCGACGTTCATCAGCTCCACCGCGTCGAGCGCGCTGCGTCCGCGCCATGGCGCGTTGCCGCTATGCGCCGACTCACCCTGGAACGTGTACTCCACCGACACGAGACCGTTGCCGAAACTCTCGCCCCAGCTGGTTGTGAGGTTCGTACCGATGTGGTTGTAGAGGACAACGTCGACGTCTTTGAAAAGGCCGGCGCGCACGTAGTACGCCTTGGTTGCCAACTGCTCTTCGGCGACACCCGGCCACAACACGATCGTGCCGGGCAGCTTGTCGCGCTGCATGATGCGCTTCACGGCAATCGCCGCAACGATGTTGAGCGGCATGCCGGAGTTGTGGCCTTCACCGTGTCCCGGTGCGCCCTCGATAATCGGCGCATGGTAGGCAACGCCCGGCTTCTGCGACGCCTGCGGAATACAGTCCACGTCCGAGCCGAGGGCGATCACGGGCTTCCCCGATCCGAATCGCGCGACCCACGCCGTCGGAACCCCGGCCACGCCCTTCTGAATCGTGAAGCCTTCCTTCTCGAGAATGCCGGTCAGATAGCGCTGCGTCTCGAACTCCTGGAAGCCCAGCTCGCTGAAGCTGAAGACGGAGTCCACCATCTGCTGCGCGAGGTCATACATGCCGTCGATGCTCGCTGCCGCTTCCGTCTTGTAGGCCGCCAGCTTCGGTGGTTCGGTCTGCTGCGTCGAAGGAGTGGCGACGATGGACGTCAGGAGTATGACGAGGGCGAGGGCGATTCGGCGTGACATGCCGAGAGCATACTGCGTTCGAAGGGGCGACGCATGCGTCGCCCTAAACGCGATCGCATGATGCATCAACGAACGACCGGTCAAGGTCACCCATCGATGCACAACCGAGCAACCGCATCGTTCTGATTAGATCCGCCTTGAGAATCCCAATCGCGCGAGCGACACCAGGACCACCCGCAGCGCCGAGCGCCCACCCATAGGCGCGACCGATCAGCACGGCCCGCGCGCCAAGGCAGCGCGCCTTGACGATGTCGGCGCCGCGACGGATACCGCCGTCCATGAGGACCTCGACGCGATCGCCAACGGCGGCGACCACTTCCGGAAGCACGCGGACGCTTCCCGCGACACCATCGAGTTGACGGCCGCCGTGATTCGAGACGATGACGGCATCGGCGCCGGCATCGACGGCCTGTCGCGCGACGTCTCCGGTGTGCACGCCTTTGATCACGATCGGTCCGCGCCATGCGTCGCGAATCCACGACAGGTCTTTCCAGGTCACGTTCGTTTCAGCCAGCAGCACACTCGTGTCCCCACACGGCATCGGGCCGATGCCCGGGAGTTCGACGTTGGGAAACACGCGCGGTGAGCCGTCGCCGAGATATCCCATCACCCACCGCGGGTGCGTCGCGAACTGCCAGATGTGGCGCCACATCGAGATGTGGCGCCACATTGCGCGCCAGTCGCCTTTGAGCAAAGGGCCTGCGCCGCGACGGATGTCGCGCTCGCGCATACCGCTGACCGGCGTATCGATCGTGACGACAAGTACCGAGTAGCCGGCTGTGCGTGCACGGGCCATCGCTGCTTCAGCAACGGCCCTCCCACCGGGCACGTAGAGCTGATACCACAGCGGACCATTTGTATCGGCGCGAACGTCTTCAAGCCGCTGCCCGGAAAATGTAGACAGGATGTAGGCGGTTCCTGCCGCGTGTGCTTCACGCGCCGCCACGCTTTCGCCGCGCGGATAGAACATGCGACAGAAGCCGAGTGGCGCCAGCACGAATGGCAGGTCGAACGTCGTGCCGAGCACCGTCGTGCGCAGATCGGGATTCGGCGTTTCCACACACTGCCGCGGACGGAACGTGACGTCGGCGAACGCCCGCTCGTTGTCGCGCAGCGTGATCTCGTCCTCGGCGCCGCCGTCGATGTAGTCGAAGACGACAGGCGGGAGACGGCGCTGCGCCATCCGCCGCAAGTCGGCGATATTCACAGCCTGTGAGAGTCGCATCAAGAGTCGCGTCAGCCGATCTCGCCAGTCGGCGTTTCGGCTGTAGCAAGCGGCGCCGGGTCGGGCGACTGTACGCCGCCTTCAGCCCACCACGAGACGAGCATCGCGGACGCGCTGAGCGCGGCGAACCCAATCACCAGCGGCAGCACCGTCCCGTTGTAGCTCTGTCCGATCAACGTGCCCAACACCAGCGAGATGAGCATCGAGGTCGCGCCGACGATGGCCGCGCCGGTGCCGGCGATGTGACCAAGCGGCTGCATGGCCAGCGCGTTGAGATTGCCAAACAGCAGGCCGATGCCGAAGAACGACGCCATCAGATACGCCATCAGCCCCCAGAGCGGTGGCTGGCCCGACGACAGCGTGGCAAACGCGCCGAACACGATCGACACCACGAAGATGCCGCGCAGCGACCAGGTTGCCAGCGGTCGCATGCCGTAACGGAGGACGAGGCTCGCATTCGTGAACGACGCAGCGCCGATGGAGATCGCGACCATCGCGAAGAAGATCGGAAAGCGCGGACCGAGCGAGTACTCCTGCTGCAGGATCTGCTGCGCCGAGCTCAGATATCCGAGGAGCGCTCCGAAGATGAGCCCGCTCGCCACCGTATAGCCGATCGACTGCCGATTACCCACGACTTCGCGCGTCGCGGCGACGATGCGGCCAACGGCTAACGGAATGCGCCGTTCGCGTGGCAGCGTCTCTTCCTGGCGCACAGCGAACCAGATCGTGGCGACGAGTCCCGTCGCCAGATACACACCGAAGATGGCCCTCCATCCTGACAAGGCGAGCACCGTCTGCCCGATGGCAGGAGCGACCACGGGAACGAGGATGAAGACGACGGTGATGAGCGACATCACGCGCGCCATCTCGCGCCCCTCAAATCGATCGCGCACCAGCGCGAGCGTGATCGTTCGTGGTCCGGCCACACCAAGGCCCTGCAGAAGCCGACCCGCCAGCATCATGGGAAAGCTTCGCGATGTCAGCGCCAACACGCATCCCGCGGAAAAGAGCGTGAGTCCGGCAAAGGCCGCCGGTTTGCGACCAACCGCATCTGACAACGGCCCATAGAACAGCTGACCGAGACCGAATCCGAGGAACAGCAGCGAGACGATTAGTTGATTGTCGTTCGCACGCTCGACGCCAAGCGA
>JBKPRH010000243.1:0-5106 GCA_046765795.1 Acidobacteriota bacterium
CACGTATATCGCCCGATTGTTACCGTTTTGTCTTCTCCTCTGCTTCCAAGAGGCGCCGCGCTTCCGCCAGCTCGCCTTTCTTCGCGGCATCCACCTTCGGATATTCCAATTTCATGTCGTCGAGCGCGTCGATTACGGCAGAGGCGACCACCAGGCGGGTGAACCATTTGTTGTCGGCAGGTACCACGTACCACGGTGCAAACGGAGTTGCCGTATGGCGAATCGTGTCCTCGTAGGCCTTCATGTAGTCGTCCCAGTGGGCGCGCTCCTTCACGTCGCTCATCGAGAACTTCCAGTTCTTGGACGGTTCATCGATCCGTTTCAGAAACCGCTTCCGCTGTTCGTCCTTGGAGACGTGAAGGAAGAACTTGCGAATCGCGATCCCATTGCGTGACGCATAGCGCTCGAACGCGGTGATGTCCTCGAAGCGCTCCTTCCAGATATCCGCCGTGATCAGCGACTCCGGAATGCGCTGGCCTTCGAGATAGTTCTTGTGGACACGGACGACGATCGTCTCTTCGTAGTACGAGCGGTTGAAGATGCCGATGCGACCACGCTCGGGAAGCTGCTTGGCCGTCCGCCAGTTGAAGTCGTGATCGATCTCCTCCTGTGACGGCTGCTTGAACGATGTCACCTGGACGCCCTGCGGGTTCACGCCGGACATGACATGCTTGATCGTGCTGTCTTTGCCGGCAGCATCCATCGCCTGGAAGACCAGGAGCAGCGCCCAGCGGTCCTGGGCGTAGAGCTTCTCCTGCATCTCGCTGAGAACTTGGACGCCTTCTCTCAGCAGCTCTGTCGCTTGGTCTTCGTTCTTGACCCAGCGCGTCTCGTCCGGATCGACATCGTTCAAGCGAAACTTCTTGCCGTGGGTGACGCGGTAGGGCTTCGAATAGTCACGTGCCTTCATATTCAGTCCGGAGACATGGTACGTGAGCTTTGCGCTACAATCCCGCCAACGTCACAGGGGAGGCACATGGCGGCCATCACGAGACGTGCTGCGCTACTGACAATCGCAACAACCCTGGCATCCTGTCGCAGGACGCCGACATCGATGACGGTTACACTGACCGTCAACGGCATGGCCTGAGAAGGCTGTCTCGTGGCAGTGCGGTCCGCACTGCTCGAAGTTCGAGGTGTCACCCGCGCGCAAGTGAATCTGGGGAATCTGCTAGCCGGCGAAGCGATCGTCACCTACGATCCGCGCACGGCGACGGTGGATGCCATCCTCAAAGCGGTGAATCAGGCGGACGGCCCGCTTTCGCCACGTCAGTACCGAGCAGAAGTGAAGGGCAGCCCTCGTCCGTCAGGCTGAAGCCGGACACGACATCGAACATCGAACGAGTCAGCGAGCTGATTCGCCGTGTAGTTCGCGGCGCCAGTTCACGAGAATGTGCATCACGGGGCCGGACGCCGGCGGCGGCTGGACCATGACGAATCTCCCGTCTGCCGTCACGTCGTAGTTGGCCGTGTCGCTCGTGCCACGGGCAAAGCCGCCGTCGAAGAGCAGGGTCGGACGTCCAGTCGCATTGCCGGACGCGTCGATCGGTACTGCCATCATCCGTGTGCCTTCGCGGAAGTCGATCTCGCGGCCATTCATCGACCATACGGGTTCGGTTCCCCCCTCAGTGGAGACCGGTCGCGATCGCTCGATGGCGTTCAGTGGGCCGACGTACACCTCGAAGCGTCCGCTCGCGTTGGATACGTACGACAGCCATCGTCCATTCGGCGAGATTCTTGGCGATGTCTCGTCGGCCGACGAGGCGAGGAGCGAACTCGGCGTTCGCTGGCCCGGCGGCAAGCGCAGGATGTCGCGTCCGGTGGACGGACGCTGCTCTGTGAACAGCAACGTGCCGTCTGTGCCCCATGATCCCGGGAACTGTTGATTGCCGCTGGCGACGAGGCGCTCGGCCCGTCCTCCACCTCCGAGGGCTGTCGTGAAGAGATTCAGCACGCCAACCCGTGTCGAACTGAAGACGGCCTGCTGCGCGTCGCGTGCCCACATCGGTGCGCTGGCACCGGCGTCGAAGGTGAGTTGAGCCATCGACCCGGTGGACATGTAATACGCCCACAGGTCCGGCGTCGGCGAATCGAGCGCGACGAGCACAATCCTGCCATCTGGCGAGACTCGTGGCGATGTATACGCCCCCGGCGCTGCAGCGAACGGTGTGCTCGTGCCGTCGCGAGCCACGGAGACGAGTCGGCGCTGTGTCGCATCAATACCGGCAGGAACGAACACGGCGTTGCCCGCAGGCGACACGCTCAGTTGCGCAGCGCCATCAGCCGACTGTCGCACATCTTCGAGCACGGTGACTGGCTTCCCGCTCACCGTCAACGCGCGTGTATCCATGGCGATGGCCTCGATGCGGCCGTTCCTGGCGAACAGCAGCGTGCCATCCTCGAGCACATGCGGATTGGTGCCGCCCTGTACGAGCACGCTCCTCTGGCCGCTCGACAGCGATTGCGCCGCGATCTGCGCGTCGCTCCAGTTGCCGGACGATCCGATCGTGAAGAGCACGGTGACGCCGTCCGGCAGCCACTCTGGCCAGCGGTGGCTGAACTCTCCTCGCGATACGTCAAGCGTCGTGACTCGTTCAGGTGTGCCTCCCGATGCTGACACCTGAAACAGGCCCGAGCCCGTCGCCGCGGCGAACACGATCTTGTCGTTGCGGCTCCAGCTCCCACCGAGGCCGACCGGTGCGTCGCATAAGGTCACTGGTGCGCCGCCCGCCACGGCCACCTTCTTCAGCTGCCCATCGGCGAAGAATGCGATCCATTGACTGTCGGGAGAGAAGAACGGACTGGTTGCGTTCGCCGTACCGGCGAGCGCCACAGGCTCGATGTCGTGCATCGAGCGGGAGAACAACTCTGTTCTCCCACCGCGATCGGCCACATACACGACGCGTGTTCCATCTGGCGCCAGTGCCACACTCGGGAAGTCGAGCCCGCCGAGTGGAGCACTCGCAGGAGGGGTCACCACGAACCGGGTAGGCACGCGGTCCTCTTGTCGCGATGGACGCATGGTCGCGACGAGCAGTGATCCGATCGCGGCACCCAGAGCCAGAAGTCCGAGTACCCACAGCGCTTGTCGCCAACGCGGTGCCGGCGAGGCGCGTGGCGCGATCTGTTCAGTCGTGTCCTCGAGCTCGAGGCGGGCATCGCCGAGGTCGCGCAATCGCTTCTTCAGATCGCGTTGCAGGCATCGTCGAACGAGGCGCGTCATCTCGGGAGGCGTGTCGGACGGGAGCACGCTCCAGTCGATGTTCCGTTCGATCACGGCCGCGATCGTGTCGGCACTCGTGCTGCCACTGAAGGCCTGTCGTCCGGTGAGCATCTCGAAGAGGACACACCCGAACGCCCAGATATCGGTGCGCCGATCGACGTCGTGGCCACGCGCTTGCTCGGGGCTCATGTAGGCGGCGGTGCCGATGATGTGGCCCTCGCGTGTCGCGGCGGTAGCGGTCACTAACTCCGCGCTCGCCTCGTCGGAGATGGCCATCTTCGCGATGCCGAAGTCCAGCACCTTGACGACGCCGTCCGGAGTGAGGCGAATGTTGCCCGGCTTGAGATCGCGATGCACGATGCCTCGGTCGTGCACCGCTTCGAGCGCCGCGGCCACTTGCGCGGCGATGCGTCTCGTCTCTGCGATCGAGATCCGTGATGTGAACAGTCGATCGGCCAGCGTCTCGCCGGGTACGAACTCCATGACGATGAAGACAAGACCATCGGATTCGCCGAGTTCGTGAACGGTGGCAATGTTCGGGTGACCGAGTGCGGCGAGCGCGCGAGCTTCACGTCGAAAACGCTCGCCGTGCTCCGCGTCGAATAGATGAGGACGCACCAGCTTGACGGCAACCTCGCGCTGCAGCCGAGTGTCACGCGCGCGGAACACCTGGCCCATGCCGCCCTGGCCGATCGGCTGCAGGATCTCGTAGGCGCCCAGCCGGGTCCCGGTCGTTATGGACATGTGGCGCAGCGGCGGAGGAGGAGGTCGCGCATCTCCGACGGCCGATTATAGGTCGGCGTGGTATTCTCCGGCCGATGCGAAAGCGATCGCCACTGCGCATCGTTGCGTGTCTGGCGGCATGCCTGTCCGGTCTGACGTGTGGGCAGACACCTCGCGCCGGAGACCAATCGGCTGCGAACGCGGCGACGGCATCGGCCCGTGTGCTCGCCGTTGGCGACATGGCGCCGGACTTCTCGCTTCCGGGCTCTGATGGCAAGCAGTACAGCCTGGCCGGCTATCGCGGACAGCAGAGCGTGGTGCTCGCCTGGTTCTCGAAGGCGTTCACCGAAGGGTGAACCGCGCAGTGCCGCTCACTCCGTGCGAGTGGGGATCAAATCCGAGACTTCGAGGTCGCCTACTTCACGATCAGTGTCGACACTCCCGAGACCAATCAGAAGTTTGCACAGGCGCTCGGCGTGGATTATCCGATCTTGAGTGACCCCACGAAGACCGTCGCCACCGCATACGGTGTGGTTGATCGCGATCAACCATTTGCGTCGCGGTGGACGTTCTATATCGGTACCGACGGCCGGATCACCTATATCGACAAGCACGTGAGTCCTGGTTCGTCTGGCCAGGACGTTGTCGCCAAGCTCGCCGAGCTCGGCGTCGCTCGTCGTCGTTAGGCCGAGCAGCCGGTCTACTCGCTACCAGCTACCGGCTACCAGCTAGAAGGCGTTGCCGAGGAAGGGCAGCATGCGGCCCGCGACGAGCACGCTGATCCACGCGGCGATCGACGAGACCGCCATGACCTTATCGGCGAAGCGCGCCTCAATGCCGTCGGCGTCCCACGCCTTCTTGAACACGGTCAGATAGAGGAAGTTCGCGCCCGCGATGAGGAGGAAGACGACCTTCCAGTGGAATGGCGGGCTGTCCACATACTGCCCGGGCTGACCGACGAAGAACAGCATGCCGGTGATGAGGTTTGCGCCAAAGCCAAGCATCGCCCACGGCAGCAAACGATGCATGTCGGCGAATGCCACGTTCGGCATGACGCCGAGCAGCCGCAGGTTGATCGCCAGCAGCATGCCAATCGAGAGCGACAGACCGAGGAAGTGGACCGTTTCCGCGGCCGGCCAGGCCCACGTGCTGTTCACCAT
>JBKPRH010000244.1:0-18821 GCA_046765795.1 Acidobacteriota bacterium
GTGCCAACGCGCGCGACCGCGTTGGGCTACGACTTCAAGCACGAGACGCTCGAATCTGCGCTCCGCGAGATCTATGAGCGTCGCGGGTAGAGGAATCGGGACTCAGGAATCGCGAATCAGGGCTGGGCAAGGGCTGAGGAATCAGGCCTGAGCCCTCAGGAACTCGATCCTAGTTCCTGGCCCAGACCTGAATCCTGATTCCCGATCCCTGATCCCTTCAAACGATTGCCGGCGCACCGCTGCGGAAATCGCCGCCGAGGATCGCGGCAGAATTCGCGCCGAGCCAGTTGTCGAGCACACGCGCGTACACGGATCGGAAGTCGGTCTCGAAGCGCACGTCGCCGCCGTTGTTCTCGAGCGTCGGATTGGCCGGATTCGGATCGAGCGATGGCGCCGTTCCGTACAACCCGCCGCGAACCAATCCACCCGCGGCCATCATCACCGCGGCTGCGCCGTGATCGGTGCCCTGGCTGCCGTTCTCGAAGACACGCCGGCCGAACTCGGAGAACTGCAGAATCAGCGTGTCGTTCCACGGCCCGCGACGGCGGAGATCTTCAGCAAACGCCGCGACACCGTCGCCGAACGTGCCCATCAGGTTCGCGTAGCCGCCGACGCCCTGATTCCCCTGGTTTGCGTGCGTATCGAACCCGCCGGTCTGCACCCAGAACACACGCGTCCCGATGCCGCGGACCAGCGCTTCAGCCACGGTGCGCAGTGCCAGCGCGAAGCCGTTGTTCGGGTACGCGACGGTCCCGGTGTAGACCGACGCCGACGCCACGCGATCGATCGTCGCGAACGCCGCCTGTGCGCTCGTGTTCACGAACGAGAGATACGGTCGATCGACGGGAAGATGCGACGCGATGCGTGTGGCCGTGGCTCGCTCATTCACGGCCTCAGCAGGATTGAAGCTCGAAAACGCGTAGGTCGCCGCATTCGGAATCGACGGGACGCTGACGTCGCGCGACGTCAACGCACGCGGCAGTTCCTGCGTCGTGCTCCATCCTGACAGCGGATCGAGCGGAACGGTTTCGAGGTAACGCCCGAGCCATCCTTCGCTATCGGTCAGCGCTGGATTGGCGGTGTCCCAGATGTCTTTCCCCTGAAAGTGCGAGCGGCTCGAATTCAGATAGCCAGTCCGCTGCACGATAGCGAGCCGGCCACCGTTGTAGAGATCTCGAAGGCCCGTGAGACGCGGATGCAAACCCAGCGGCTTGCCGCTCGAGTCCGAGCCGATCTGCAGCACTTGCCCCGCCGGCACGAAGATGTTCGGCCGCCGGCTGATGTAGAACGGATCGGTGTACGGTACGACGGTGTTGAGCGCGTCGTTGCCGCCGGCGAGATAGACGATCACCAAATTCCGCGCGCTCGCGCCTTGTGCCCGGGCCAGGTCGCTCAGAAACGCCGGCGCAGCGAATCCAATGGTGAAGGCTGAGACACCGCCGCGTATGAACTCTCGACGAGAGATAGCCATGCGTTTTCCCCGTCTAAACGAATTGATACTCGGAGGAGCCCATGATCAGCCGCGCCAGGCCATTGCCCTTCGACTGCAGCTGCGCGTCTGAGCCGGTCCACGTGCCGCCCGTCTGCAGGAATTGCAGCAGATCGCTCATCGGTTCGGAGTCATATCGCGCAGGCGACAAACGATCGAGCATGTAGTCGAGCAGCGCATCCGGTGATTGACGTGCGCCGGCGGCATCACGAGCCAGATTGAACCGCTGATTGAACGCCAGCGTGCCCGCGAAGTTCATGCGCGAGAGCATGGCGCCCGTCGAGAACCATCCCTGACCGAGTTCCCAGCCCGCCACATCGGGCGGCTCGAACAACACCTGCCCCATCGGAATCAGCGCAGTCCGTGCAGTGTCGATCGAGAACCCCGTCCACCCGACCTCCTTGATCGCACGAACGACGTATTCGACCGGCCAGGAGTAGCGTGTGTGCCAGTTGCCCGGGTTCTGGAATTCGCGCGAGCGCAGCATGAAGTGCACCATCGACCTGATGCTGGTGCCATTCTGCAGATACACGCTCGCCGCATTGCCGATCGTGTCGTTATCCGGTGGCACGACCTCGCTCACGAAGTAGTTCCACATCTTGCGAGCCAGCCGTCGTGCCGTGTTCGGGTGACGAGCCAGCGCCGTGATGAAGTCGATGCCGTCCTGCATGCCGTCCGCGGCCGGGCGCGCGGGAATACTGTGGCTGCCGTTCGAATAGATCGGGAACGTGAACGTCTTCTCAGTCGGATCGTGATTCCCCGGGACGTACTGAAACTCGTAGTAGTTGTTCGGATCATCACGCCCGCCGACGAATCGTAGATTCCAGCCGGTGAACACACGTGCGGCAGCGTAGACATCCTGTTCGGTGTAGTTGCCGACACCCCACGTGAACAGCTCCATGATCTCGCGGCCGAAGTTCTCTTGCGGACGCTGTCGAGTGTTGACGCGGCCGTCGAGCCACACGAGCATCGCCGGATCCTTCGCCATCGCGATCAACAACTCGGTAAAGCTGCCAAGCGCCATCTCGCGAAGCGTCTCGAGTTGACCTTGCGGGCCGGGAAGCTGGCCGGAGACGTTGGCGAGCAACTTGGCGCCCTGCACATTGCCGAACGTTCCATTGAGCTTGCTGTACGCGGTGGCAAAGTGGTTGTGCCAGAAGAGCGCCATCTTCTCCTGCAGTGGCCGCCGCGTATGGACCATGCGAAACAGCCAGCGCTGACGCGCATCTTCGATGTTCGTGTTCGGCTGGAAACCTCCGGCGCGATTGAAGACGGAGACGTACGCCGGGTTCCCGATATTCGTGTCAACGTCGTCGGGTTGATCCTCGAAGTCTAGGAGGTAATCGACGACGTCCGACATCGACTTGCCGTCGAACGAGGCGAGGTCGGCGGGACTGGCGCCGAAACCCGCGCGGCGAAGCAGATGCTCGATTCCGGTGCGGCCTCGTGCCATGGTTCTCTCCTGAGAAGCGCCGCAATGATACAGCCGTCCCCTGAATCAGGGATGAACGAGTTGTTTCGTCGGCGTAGGCGTACTTACAGTTCTCGTCGCAGACCGGACGTAGAGGGGAGACTCGCCTGGGAGCCGTGCAAAGTTTCGGCCTTCCCGCTACCATGCGTCAAGTTCAATGAGCACACGCCGCAAAGCGTCGAAACGAGCAAAGCGTTCCTCTCGATCCTCTGTATCCAGGCCCGTTCGGCGACGTAGCGCTCCGGCAGCGAACGCGGCTGGGCGCCGAAGCGCCGGGCGCGAAGGCGGCAAGCCGGCATTTCCGTCTGATGCGGCCAGCGGACTTGCGCCGGGCATGCACCCGCTCAACACCTATCTCGCGGTCGCGAACGTCGGAGCGTCGATGGACTTCCTCGAGCGGGCGTTCGGCCTGTCTCGAGGTGTCGTGTTACCAGACGCAGACGGTCAGATTCGCTACGCGGAGATGCGACATGGCGACTCGGTGGTCATGTTGATCCGCAAGGGTGATGCGGCGACTGCTACCGGTGGGTCACCGGCGCTCTATGCGTATGTCAACGATGTCGATAGCGTCGCGGCGCAGGCGCGTCAGGCCGGCGCCGGCGTTGGCGACGCCCAGGACATGCCCTGGGGCGATCGCACCGCAGTGGTGACCGACCCCGACGGCTATCGGTGGGTGCTGGCGACCTTTAAGAAACTCGCGCCGTTCACCTAGCGCGACCTTGCGAACGGCCGCGCTTGGTCTGTTATAAAAAAGTAAGTGAGAGGCACTGTCACGGGATACGCGATCTCCTTGCTCGTCCTTGCCGGTGCAGTATTGCTCCGCTGGCTGCTCGACCCTCTCATGGGCGACAGCCTGCCACTGGTCACGCTGTTCGGCGCCGTGGCAGGTGCAGTCTGGATCGGCGGATATCGCCCTGCGCTGTTCGTCGTCATCCTCGGGTATCTCGCCTGTGCCTATCTCTTCATCCCGCCGCGAGGCGCAGTTGAACTGACGACATACGAGACGGTCGTCGGTCTCATTGCCTATCTCTTCACCTGTTCCCTCATCGTCGGAATTGGCGAGGGCATGCGTCGCGCACAGGCGCGTGCCAACGATCGCGGCGAAGTGCTGCGCGTGACGCTGAGCAGCATCGGTGATGCGGTGATCACCACTGACGACGCGGGGCGCGTCACCTATCTCAATCGCGTCGCCGAATCGTTGACCGGCTGGACACTACACGACGCGCGCGGCAGACCGCTCGACGAAGTGTTCAGGATCATCAATGAAGACACGCGCCAGACCGTCGAAAATCCCGCCACCAGAGCGCTTCGTGCCGGCGTCATCGTAGGGTTGGCGAACCACACGCTGCTGATCGCCAAAAACGGATCGGAACACCCGATCGACGACAGCGCTGCGCCGATCACGGATGAACGCGGCGTCGTATCGGGATGCGTACTGATCTTTCGCGATGTGTCGCAACGGCGGCTTGGGGAAAAGCGCGAGGCCGCCCGTCTGGAGAGCGCTCGGTTCCTCGCCTCGATCGTCGAATCATCCGACGACGCAATCATCAGCAAGTCGTTGGACGGCATCATCCAGAGTTGGAATGCGGCTGCGGAGCGGTTGTTCGGCTACACCAGCGACGAAGCGGTTGGCCGCCACATCTCGCTCATCATCCCACCCGATCGCATCGCCGAAGAGGATCACATCATCGCAACCTTGAAGGCTGGCAGTCCCATTGACCATTTCGAGACCGAGCGCGTTCGGAAAGACGGGCAGCGGGTGCTGGTGTCGCTCACCGTATCGCCGATCAGGGATGACAACGGTCGCGTGATCGGCGCGTCAAAGATCGCGAGGGACATCAGCGACCGGAAGCTCGTCGAAGATAACCTTCGCCGCCTTGCGGCCGATCTTGAGAAAGCCGACCGGCGCAAAAATGAATTCCTCGCCACGCTCGCGCATGAACTGCGCAACCCGCTGGCGCCGTTGAGCAACACCCTGGAGATCCTCAAACGCAGCGCCAACCAGGACGTCACGGTCCGTCAGGGACTGGACACGATGGAGCGGCAGCTCGAGCAGTTGGTCCGTCTGGTGGACGACCTTCTCGATCTGAGCCGGATCACCCACAACCGCATCGAACTGCGCAAGCGTCACATTGAACTCGCGTCGGTGCTTCGCCAGGCCGTGTTGGCGGCACAACCACTCGCTGAATCCGCTCGCCATTCGATCGACGTGATCTTGCCGGCCGAACCGATCCATCTGCACGCCGACCCGGTCCGTCTGACGCAAGTGTTCGGCAACCTGCTGAACAACAGCTGCAAATACTCCCCCCCGAGCGGGAAGATTCGCGTGAATGTCAGTCTCGATGGAGAAGAGGCCATCGTCACGGTAACGGACTCAGGCATCGGAATCCCGGCCGACAAGCTCGACGCGATCTTTGAGATGTTCACGCAGGTCGATTCGTCGCTCGAGCAATCGCAAGGCGGCCTGGGCATCGGGCTGACGCTAGTGAAGCGAATCGTCGAACTCCACGGCGGAACGGTGACTGCGCGAAGTGCGGGCGCGGGGCGCGGCAGCACATTCGAGGTCCGCCTGCCAGCGATACGGGAGGCCGACATCGTCGCCTCTCCAGCGGAGGACGAGCCGCAGACGAGCAACGCGACGTATCGCATCCTCGTCGTCGATGACAATCAGGATTCGGCAGACTCGCTCGCGATGCTGATGGAGTTACACGGACACGACGTGTCCATCGCGCACGATGGTCAGAGCGCCCTCGACTCCGCTGAGCAACATCGACCTGATGTCGTCCTGCTCGATATCGGTCTGCCGGTGCTGAACGGCCATGACGTCTGCCGGCGAATCCGGCAGCAGCCGTGGGGTCAGACGATGGTGCTGATCGCGCTCACTGGATGGGGACAGGACGACGACCGGCGTCGCTCGCAGGAAGCCGGTTTCGACGGCCATCTGGTCAAACCCGTGGACCATACGCGACTGCTGGCGCTGCTCGCTTCGCTCACAGAG
This sequence comes from Acidobacteriota bacterium, assembly GCA_046765795.1. Taxonomy (GTDB): domain Bacteria; phylum Acidobacteriota; class Vicinamibacteria; order Vicinamibacterales; family UBA2999; genus Gp6-AA40. The sequence continues at coordinate 5,959 of JBKPRH010000244.1, forward strand.
CCGCGCACCACTCGTTAGGGCGCTTCGCGTCTCAAATCCGACAGTCGTCCGATGATTCGATGCGGTCGCACGTCCCGGCCCGCTGGCACACCGCGGCCACGCGCGTCGATCCAGATGCCGGCAATCCCCTCGCGCTGCGGACCGGCGACGTCCCATTCGAGATTGTCACCGACCATCCACGCGTCTGTCGCCGCTACGTCGAGCGTCGCGAGCGCCTGAGTGTAGATCCGCGGATCCGGTTTGCCGAACCCGACCTCGCCCTCGATCAGGATCGCGTCAAAGAGCGCCGCCAGGTCGAATCGATCGATCTTGAGTCGCTGCAATTTGCTGCCACCGTTCGTGAGCAAGGCCAGCCGGCATCCCTGAGCGCGCAGCCACTGCACGGTGGGAACTGCATCGTCAAACGGCCTGATCGCATCGTCGCGGAGCGAGTGATACGTGTCGCCGATCCGTCTCGCCAGGTCCTCGTCGTCTACGCCAAGCTCGGCGAGCGCGAGGCGAACCACTTCGCCACGTGCCCAGGCCAGCTCCAGACGACCAACGCGATGCCGCTCGGGGTCCGACCAGTACCATTCGCGAGTGCGAACGATCGCGTCGAACACGGCCTCAGCACCAAGGCCGTTCATGCGCGAACAATGCGCCATACACGCCTCACGCCAGCTGCTGATAACGCCGCCACTGTCGTCGAGGATGGTGTCGTCGAGATCGAGAAGGACTGCCCGGGGAAGCTGTGACATCAATGCTGTGAAATCAGGCCGCGAAATACCGCGGGAGCGTCGTCTCGCCAGCAACGACTGGCGATCCTCATCAATAGCTCTGAGGTTATTTTAAGGGTGTTGCTCCCGCAGCGAGGAGACTGATCATGCCGCGTGACCGTTATCTGAAGATCGTCCTGACCGTGATTGCCATCGAGTTGGGGTGGCTGGGTGTCAAAGACGTGGCCGTTCCCGTATCGGCCCAGCAGACGCAACAGAATCAGCAGCCGGCCGGGCAACCGACGCCGGTCGTCATTCGCGGGATCGATCTCCCGTGCGGCGGCAACACAATCAATTGCCGCGAGACGTCGCTGCCCGTGTCAGTGACACGGACAACGGCGCCTCTGCGGATCGCGGTCGATGCGCCGCTCCCGGTCGATGCGCGCGGCACGGTCAGGATCCGTCAGGACCAGGCGATTCTCGTCGAGACCGGCGATCGGCCGTTGCTGATCTAGTCGGTGCCACCAAGCGCGGCACCGCGGCCGGGAATACCAGACGGACGCTAGCGGGCGCTCAGAACCGTAGAGGCGCGTCTTTAGACGCGCCTATGGAAGCGCTTGGCGCTCAGAAGTAGACGACCACGCCGACCCCGCTGCGCGTGCCAACGCGATTGGTGCGCAATTCGGTCGTCGTGATGTCGCTTGTCAACCGTTCGTACGCGAAGCCCAGCTCGCCGTAGATCGCGAACCGATCTCCCAACGTGTGCTGCGCGCCGAACGACACACTCACGTCATGACCGTTGCCGGTCGAGTCGCGGAGCACGGTGAACGGACCCTCGAGCGACGATGACGTGCGCGAGTAGGCGTATCGTGGCACCACGTACGCGCGCGTCATGTCCCATCGGGCGACGTAGAACAGCGCGCTGAGGCCGACCGACACGCTATGTCCGTCCTGCGAGCTGTTCCCGCCGAGCGGTGAATTGTTTTCGGTTTCACTCGAGAAGAAATCGAACGAGAACTCCGGCCGAACCGCGACGGCTTCACTCATGTGCCAGAGGACTCCGATCGACGCCGGATACCCCATGGTGACGCCGAAGGACCGGCTCTCCTGCGCTGATGCAGCACGGACGCACAACAAACTGCAAAGAAATACCGCGAAGATGGTCAACGTTCGCATGATGCCTCCTGGAGAATGAGACGTGGCGGGAGATCAGGAGAGGAGCGTGCGGTAAAACGATTCGTACATCGGCACGACGCGCTCGACGCAGAACTCTTCCCTCACCCGGCGGCATGCAGCCTGCGCCACCGACTTGTGACGTTCGGGATCAGAGAGGAGCGCGATGGCGCTGTCGGCCATTTCGTCTTCGCCGTCGAGCGGGTGGAGGAACCCGCTGACGTCGTGTTCGATCACTTCGGGCAATCCGCCGACGTCGGACGCGATGACAGGTACTTCACAGGCCATCGCTTCAAGTGCCGCGAGACCAAAGCTCTCTTGCGCCGATGGCAGCAGAAAGACATCGGCAATCGACAGCAGCGGAACGACCTCTTCCTGCGCACCCACCGCGTGTACGAAATGACCAATCCCGAGCTCGCGCGCCCGGCGCTGCGCCAAGGGAAGGTCTGGCCCATCCCCAACGAGCAGCAGCCGCGCGGGCACGTGCTGCTGGATGCGATTGAAAATATCCACCACCGCTTCGACGCGTTTGACCGGCCGAAAGTTGGATACGTGAATCACGATCTTTGTCCGCTCGTCGCCACCGGTGAAATGGCGGCGAAGATCCGGCCGCGGCCGTCGTCGATGGACCGCGCAATCGAGGAAGTTGGGGATGACGGCGATGTCACGCGTCACGTTGAGTTCCGCGTAGGTGGACTCGCGAAGGCTATTCGACACTGCGGTCACGCCATCCGATTGCTCGATCGAGAAGGCGACGATCTGCGAATACGAGGGATCGTTGCCGATCAGCGTGATGTCGGTCCCGTGCAAAGTGGTGACAACCTTCGGGGCCTGACCTGTTCCCGCCAGCACCTGACGTGAGAGGAATCCGGCGGTCGCGTGCGGTACCGCGTAGTGCGCGTGGATGATGTCGAGACTGAATTCGCGCGCGACCTGTACGATGCGGTTCGCCAACGAGAGCAGATACTGCGGCTCGCGAAACAACGGATACGTCGGCGTCGCGACCTGGTGAAAGAACAGGCCCTCCTGGAAGTCGCCGAGGCGGAAGGGCGTTTCCGTGCTGATGAAATGCGCTTGATGACCGCGCAACGCCAGGGCCTTCCCCAGCTCTGTCGCCACTACCCCGCTGCCCCCGACCGACGCGTAGCAGACGATGCCGATATTCAATGGAACGCTCACTCGAGTTCGTAGAGACGGGTCTTCAGACCCGCCCATCCAGGAGGTGCGACCGCACGAGGGGTTGTTTCACGACGATGCCTTCTGCGAATGCCACGCCGGCCACGGCACCGAACTGCGCGTCACGGCTCTCGACGAGCTGGCGGAATCTCACCGAGGTCAGACGCGTGGCGACAGCATCCGGTTGCGACGGCTGGAACTGCGTCACGTGACACGCCAGGGCGCGGCGCTTCGTTTCGTAATGCTCGCTGACGTCCACGACGAACGATGGCACGGCCATGTCGTTGATGAAGTAGTAGCAGACCGACTCGGGCTTCCATGCCTCGCCCTCGGCGCTGTACCGGCGAAGGCCCGCGCTGAACACACCCTCGGTCAGCAAATGGCTTGCGGCAACGTGATCGGGATGGCGATCGGACCAGTACGGTATCGCCACGACCTTCGGTTTCGCCGACCGCACAAGACTCGCGACCGCGCGCTGATGATCGGGCGACGAGCCGATCGCGCGATCGGGTAGGCGGAGGTTCACACGCCAGGTCGCACCAAGTACGGCGCGCGCAGCCTCCGCCTCGGCCAGGCGTTCCTCCACCGTTCCATTACTGCCCATCTCACCAGCTGTCAGATCGCACAACCCGACACGATGACCGAGCGCGGCTTGCTTCGCCACGATCCCGCCGATGCCGATCTCGATGTCATCAGGATGGGGTCCGATGGCCAGCAGGTCTACCTGGGAAATCGTCATCGCGTCCAGCCGAACACCTCGTCACCCTTGTCCAGCTCGCCGCGAGCCGCACGCGACAGGATGCGTGCGGCGAGGAAGGCACCGGCCAGCGTGTCACCCGAGCTGCCCAACGCGAACAAGTGTCGCGGATAGTTGCGATGCGGCCCGATGTACATGAGCCCATCGGCCGTCTCTCCGTACACCATCTCCCAGCCGTACGCGGGCTGCAATCCGGAGATCACCGGATACATCATCAGCAACTCGTACATCAGTTGACCGGTGCGTTGCACGCGTGTCGCATCGAGTTGTCGCGCCGGTGACTCGTCTCGATCCGCACCGGCGATCAGCAGGCGACCGTCCTTCGTCCGTCGAAGACGATGACGCGGTGAGGCCATGTCACGGATCGTGACGTTCTCGGCCGACAACTGCTTGCGCATCGCTGCGGGCAACGGCTCGGTGAGCACCAGGTATGTCTCGCGGCGCTTGAAATGCCGGCGCAGCGGCTTGAACTCCGCAGTCGCGACACCCGTGGTCACGATCACCGTCTCTGCCTGAACGACTCCGCCATCGACGATGATCTCGACCTGCTTGCTTCCCACACGGATCTTTTTCACCGGTGAGCGCTCGAAGAAGGTCGCACGGCGGGAGCGTGCAGCGGAAGCCAGGCCGAGACAGGCGCGATAGGGATCGAACGACACTCCCGATCCAAGCTTGATCGCCGCTGCCGCGTCGAGCGCTAATGCCTTTCGCGCCGATTGCGCTGTCATCGCTGGCGCGTCGAGGCCAGCAGCCTCACGCGCGTCACGCTCGCGCTGCAGTTGCTTCTCGCCCTCGCGAATCGCGACGAGCACGTCATCGCACGGGAGGAGATCACAGCGGATGTTCAGACGCCGCAGCGTGGCTGCACCATCGGACGCCGCCTTACGGTAGCCCTCGAAGACCTTCCTGGCGGCGCGCAGTCCATGTGCGCTGACGATGTCCCGGAAAAACACGCCGGGATCCGGCAGCAGCAGCCCCGCACTCCGTCCGGCGCTGCCGCACCCGAGACGGTCACCCTCGATGACGAGGGGCCGCAGACCCGCCGAGGCGCAGGCGAACGCAGTGGCGCAGCCAGTCAGCCCGCCACCGACGATAACGACGTCAGCGGTGTGCTCACCGCGAAGCCGCGGATGATCGGGACGACGTGTGGAGGGAAAGTTGTCGATCCAGGGAGAGACGCCGTAACGTGTGCGCATGCAATTCAGGATGCAGGCGCAACGGCGCCGCACCCTGAATTCTATTTACTTCTCGTTCTTCAGCAGAGTTCTTTTCCGGTCAACGCCCCAACGATAGCCAGTCAGGCTGCCGTCCTTGCCGACCACACGGTGGCAGGGGATGACCAGGCAGGTGGGGTTGGTCGCACAGGCACGGGCCACGGCACGGACAGCAGCCGGCCTGCCGATGTCTCGCGCTACCTGGCTATAGGCACGCGTCTCACCGTAGGGAATCGATTGCAGATAGCGCCAGACTTTCCATTGAAATGCCGTCGCCTGAATATCGAGGGGTAGGTCGAGGTGTGGGCGGCGTCCGCTCAAGTACGTGAGGATGGCGTTGATCCAGCGCGCCAGGTCGGTCCGATTGGGTGTGATCGATGCCGCCGGATATTCTTGCCGCAGGTCGCGCTCGAGCGTCTCGTCCTTGTCGCCGAGCTTCACAGAACAGATGCCCTTCGGCGTCGCGGCGACGAGCAAACGGCCCAGGGGTGAGTCGGCAATCGCATACGTCACCTCAACGCCGCGCGCCCCGCGTTTGTAGACCGCCGGCGTCATACCGCCGGTCGGCTGACGCTCGTAGACGCGGCTGCTCGATCCGTAGCCGGCGTCATATAACGCTCCGGTCACCGCCGCGCCCTCACGCAGGCCCCGCCTGAATCGTCCGGCACGCAGCGCGTCCTGATACGCACGCGGTGAGATCCCCACCAGACGCGTGAACACCCGCTGGAAGTGATACGGGCTGGCGTTCACGTGTTGCGCAAGACGCGCGAGTGTGATCGGCGCGTCGGCGTGTTGCTGGATGAACGCGCAGGCCTTGCGAACCTGGTCCATACCAAGCGGGGTCTTGACCTGTCCCGCCGAAGCTCGGCGAAGGCGGACGGCAGCTGCAGCACTCATGGGACTAACGATAGCGACGGAACCAATGTGCGTTCTATCCGATCCTTGCGGCGCTAAAGCCTAGAGCCCAAAGCCGAAAGTCTAAAGCCACGCTAAGATCCTCTCACATGCGACACCGCCTCATGCGGGCCGCGGCCGTGGTGCTCGGCCTCATGCTGGTTCTCGGGCTGGCCGCAGGCCTGTACGTGCGTGCGCAACTCAGGGCGAGTCTGCCGCAGCTCGATGGCACGTTGCGTGTCGCCGGCCTCTCCGCGCCGGTGACGGTCGCGCGCGACGGACTGGGCATTCCGACGATTCGTGGCGCGTCGCGTGAAGACGTCGCCCGCGCGATGGGCGTCCTCCACGCGCAGGAGCGATTCTTCGAGATGGATCTCTCTCGACGGCGCGCCGCCGGCGAGCTCTCCGCGCTCGTCGGTGCGCGTGCGATCGTGGTCGATCGTGAGATTCGGCCGCATCGCTTCCGCGCCGAGGCGCAGCGCGCGATCGCGACGATGGAGCCGAAGGCGCGCGCCGTGCTCGACGCGTACACCGCCGGCGTCAACAGCGGACTCAACGCCCTCAGCAAACCGCCGTTCGAGTACCTCCTGCTTCAGCAGACTCCCAAGCCATGGCTGCCAGAAGACAGCCTGCTCGTCGTCCTGTCGATGTTCATCACGCTGCAGGACTACACCGGATCGTACGAGTCCACGCTCGCGACGATGACCGATGTGATGCCCAAGGCGATGGTCGACCTCCTGGCGCCGGATGGCACCGAATGGGATTCGCCGATCGTCGGCACCGCATTCAGCACGCCGCCCATCCCTGGTCCAGATGTCTACAACCTTCGCGCGCGGCGCATGGAACGGCGAGATCGGATTCGACTGAAGCCTCCGCCGCCGGAGACGTCTATTCGGCCGGCTCTAGGCTCTGGGCTCTTGGCTTTGGGCGTTGGGAATTGGGCATCGGGATTTGACGAGGCCAACGACTCCGATAGCGCCGTCGGCAGTAACAATTGGGTCATCTCCGGCCGTTTGACAGCGGACGGTGCGCCGCTCGTCGCCAACGACATGCACCTCGCGGTGCGCGTCCCAAACACCTGGTATCGCGCCTCGCTCGAGTGGTCTGAACCATCTGGTCCGCTGCGCTTGATCGGCATCACGCTGCCCGGCGCGCCCGCGCTCGTGGTTGGCAGCAACACGCACGTGGCCTGGGGATTCACCAACACATACGCCGACTGGAGCGACCTCATCCTGCTCGACGTCGATCCGCAGGATTCCACGCGTTACCAAACGCCGGATGGCTGGAAGAAGTTCGATCGCTACGACGAGGTGATCGACGTCGCAGGCGCACCAGCCGAACACCTGCAGGTGTCGTGGACGATCTGGGGTCCCGTCCTCGACCCCGACTTCCGCGGTCGGCCGCGTGCGATGCGCTGGGTCGCGCACGACGCAGACCGTCTCGCTGCTGTGTCAGCCGCACTCGAGAACGCGCGGAGCGTCGACGAGACCTTCGATGCAGTGAACGGCCTTGGCGCCCCCGGGCAGAACTTCGTCGTCGCCGACACGCAGGGCCACATCGGCTGGACGGTGTATGGATCGATTCCACGTCGCATCGGATTCGACGGGCGGCTCCCGCAGTCGTGGTCCGACGGCACGCGTAGATGGAACGGCTATATCAGCCCGACGGAATATCCACGCGTTCGCGATCCGGAGAGCGGACGCATCTGGACCGCGAATGCCCGTGTCGTTGATGGCGAGATGTTGAACGTGCTCGGGAATGGCAACTACGAGATCGGCTCGCGGGCGCGCATCATCCGCGACCGCCTGATGGCCAGAGAGCGTTTCGCGCCCTCTGACCTCCTCGACATACAGCTCGACACGCAGGCGTCATTCCTGGCTCGCTGGCGGGATCTCGCACTGCGGTCGCTGACACCAGCGGTCACTGCCAACCACAGCGCACGCACACGATTCCGTACGCTGGTCGAACAGACATGGGACGGTCACGCCTCCGCGACGTCACCGGGTTATCGGCTGACACGCATGTTTCGCGAGGAAGTGTCCGACGCGGTGATCGCATTCGTGTTGTCCGAATGCTACGAGGCGGATCCGTCCTTCGACTACCGAGCGGTTCGTCGCCGTGAGGGCCCGATCTGGAAGCTGGTCACCGAGAAGCCGATGCATCTCCTCGATCCGGCGTATTCCGATTGGAACGCGCTTCTCGTTGCTGCGGTGGACCGCGTGATCGCGCGGGCGGACGCCGACGGCGGACTCTCCGAGCCGTGGTCGCGATCGAACATCACCGCGTATCGCCATCCGCTCTCATCCGCGATTCCGATCATCGGCGGCAGACTCGACATGCCGCTGCAACCGATGAACGGCGACCTCTACACACCAAGCATGCACTGGGGCTCCAACGCGCCGTCGGAGCGGATGATCGTCTCACCCGGTCGCGAGGCAGACGGCATCATGCACATGCCGACCGGCCAGAGCGGTCATCCGCTGTCGCCGTACTATTCGAACTCGCACGACGCGTGGGTCCACGGCAAGGCGACGCCGTTCCTGCCTGGCCAGACAGAGCACACAGTGACGTTGACTCCGTAATTCAAAATGCAAAATGCAAGATGCAAACAAGACCGCGGCATTCGGCCGTTTTTGCATTTTGACTTTTGCATTTCGCATTACACGCGTCAGAACCTCACTCGCCACGCGACAGCCGCGCCTGGCTGTCTTTGATAAATGGTCTTGTTGTTTCCCTGCAACGCGTCGATCGCGCCCCCGATCGCCGCATAGCCGAGCGTCCCGCGCAGCACGTACTCTGCCTCACACTCACCTGCACACAGCGCGACGATGACCAGACCGACAGCGGCACCCTTGAGCATGCCGTCGAGGATGCCGTCCCTCGGTTTCTCGATCTTCTGGATCTTGCTGAGGGGAAGCGTCCCGCTCCCCGTCAGCATGATCTCCTCGGGCCCCATGCACAGCAGGGTCCCCTTGCGCGCAGGTCCATCGTCCAGGTGGACAACAACCTGATCGCGGCTCGTCACAGGCCAGCACCGGGCCGATCCGGCAATGGTCTGCTGTGTAGTGTCCGGCTTTAGCCGGACCTCGTTCGTTTGCGCAAACACGCTGCTCGTGACACCGAGCAGCAGCGCGATGCTCAGAAGAACTCGCATGATTGGGGTTACCGCCGCCCGCGAAAGTTGAAGCCGGTGAGCATGCTCACCCGCATCCCATCCTTTGAGGGAACGACGGCGAACGTGACCGGCACGTTGAGCGCGCCAGACCGGAACGTGACGCCTCCCGCAACAGCGAGGGCGACACCGGCGGGAGTTACGTTCGGGCCGATACCGAACTCCAAGCCGCTCGGCGATCGCAGCCCGACCATCCAGCTCGCACTCGGCAACGTCACGCCCTGCTCGAGACCGCCAAGGAGAAACACGAACTCGTTCACCGCCGCGAGGCCACCGGCCTTGCTGTAGAACTGCTTTTCGAACTGCCAACCGAACTGCGTGATTCCGGAGCGGACGACGATGTCGTGTTCCGTGGCCAGTTTGTCTACGATGCCCTGACTCAAGGACGTGAAGCCAAAGCGAGGACCTGACAGATTCACACTTCTGACCGGCGGCGGGGGATTCACCACGTTCTCCGTCTGGGCCGCGGCAGGTACAGCCAATCCAAGGACGAACATTGTCAAAACAGCAGCGCGCATAGGCACCTCCATGAGTTCCATGGTCGGCGCCTGCTTGGTGTGAAGTCTTGACGGAACTCCTGAAAAGTTCTGATCGATGAGAATAGGGCGGAGAAACGACGAGGAAGCCAATGCGTTCTTCCAGGCTGCATCTTGCCGTCGCCGTGACGCTGCTCACCGCAGCGACGATTCACGGCCAGACGGCAGCAACGGGTCGGATCGTCGGAACGATCGTCGACACGACGTCGAGCGTATTGCCCGGCGTCACCGTCGCGATCCTCGCGAATGGCGAATCTCAAACCACTGTCACCGACGAGACGGGCCACTATGCGTTCGAGAAGATCGGATCGGCGACGTATGTTCTGACCGCCTCACTGCCTGGTTTCAGGAATAAACAGCGAGAAGGCATCGCGGTCGCGCCGGACACGACTGTCACCGTTGACCTGACGTTGAAGCTTGGCTGTCTTGCAGAAGTCCACGTCATCGCCGATACCTCGCTCAACCAGTTGCTGACATCGGATGTCGTGGTCCATTTGCGTGTGACCGAGCATGGTCTCGACAGGTTTGTTGAGAGTCGGGATTGGTGTTATACGGCCAACGAAGCATCAGCGACGATCCTCGACGTCGTGCACGCGTCTCGAGCTCAGTGGCGACGTGGCGTCTCGATTCCGTTGCACGCCATGAAGACACAACTGCACCTCGGCGAGGAGTATCTCGCCTTCATGAAGTTCGACGAGTCTCTGGGACGGTTCGTGTTCGACGACATCAGGTCCGCGTCAGTGACGAATGGTCAGGTTGAGTGGAATGCCGACCTCGATCTTGGCGTTCGAGACGGTGCGACGATTGGGACGGCGCTCGAGCAGCTTCGCGAGATCTATCAGCGCTACTCGCGGTATCGACAGTACGACTCTACGGAGCCGACGCGATCGCTCAAAGAACTCCGCTACAAGACCGCCTGGGTCCCGCTGGGCTCGATGACTCTTCGTGGTAACGAATGGAAAGAAGAGCGACCTTTCGAATTCGTGGACGAGCGATCCGATGACGGACCGCTACCGCGGCGCGACGATCGCATCCGTGTGGCGAAGGAAAGTCACGCGCAGATTCTCGACTTCGGCGCGCGGGGCGAGGAGCTTCGTGATGTGTCGCCCACGACTCGCGGACATGAACGAAATGTCAGCGACCTCACCGGCGCGCGCGTATCTCCCGGGATCGCCTACACGGTGGCGGACATTCAGTACGAGCAATTAGAGGAAGAGCGCATCGTGTGGGTCAGGCTCGTCGCCGACTGATCGGCTGTCCGATCGCTAATTCCGGTGGAATTCGGCGTCGATGACCTGGTCCGCCGGGGACATCGTCGCGAACGGTCGGTGCTCGACGATTGCCTCCCGATGGAAGGCGACGGCATCGGCCGGGCACAACCGCAGGAATAGTTTCAGCCCGAGTATCAGAAAGCCGATGTCGTCCAATTGACCGACGATCGGAATGAAATCGGGAATGAAGTCGAGTGGTGACAGGACGTACGCGACCGCCGCAAACGGCACGACCTTCAGATACGTCGGAACCAGCGGCTCTCTCAGGAGCCGTATCGCCAAGTGGATGTCGGACAGCAGGGTGCGAAACACCCGTGCACGGGTGAGCCACGAGGATTTAGGAGCCGGCATGATCGGATCATCGCAGAATCCGTCCGCGCCGCAACCTCATCTGCCGCTGCGAGACCGGCACTACTCCTGCCGCAGCGCCCGCACGGGATCGACTCGTGACGCACCACGTGCGGGTAGACAGCACGCAAGGAGCGACACGACGGTGAGAACCGCGAACACACCGGCGTAGGTCTGCGGGTCGGTCGGCGTGACGTTGAACAGCACGCTGCGGGCGGCCACCGCAACCGCGACGCTCAACGCGAGACCGCAGGCCAAACCAACCACCGTCAACCACAATCCTTCACGCAGCACGCCCCCGAGCACCTGACTCGCGGACGCGCCGAGCGCGATGCGCACACCGAACTCTCGAACGCGGCGTCGCATGTTGAACGCAACGACCGCGTACTGACCGATTGCGGCAATGACGAGAGAGACGACCGAGAAGATACCGAGCAGGCGAGCGATCATCGTCGCCGACAACGTCAGCGAGTCGAGCTGCTCGTCCATCGTGCGCATGTAGACGATGGAGATGCGGCGATCGAGGTCGCGGAGCGTGGGTCCAATCGCACCAGCGACCGTTTCAAGGTTGCCATCATGCCGCACGTACAGCGTCATCTCGCCGCCGCCCGCGGCCGACACCAACGCATTCCGCGGGGTCGGCACGAAGGCGTAATTCGGCTTGGCCTCCGGACGCTCCGGGTTGAAGCCGGCTACGAACGCGTTGGCCACCACACCAACGATCTCGATGCGCTGCCGCTCAGGACCGAACTGCATCGTCTGGCCGACCGCGGCTTGTCCAGGCCAAAGCGCATCTGCAAGGTTTTGGTTCACGACCGCGACCGTCGCCGCTCCCGCGTAATCGTCAGACCGAAGCGCTCGACCCGCGATGAGACGAAGCCCGAACACCTTCAAGTAATCGGGCCCGACTGGATAGACCGTGGCAACCGCCGGCGGCGCGGAACCCAGCGTGCGCGCGGGTCCACGCGCCGGGAACTCGGCGTACGAGGCAGACTGCACACCGGGAAGGCGTGTGAGGCGCTCACGGACCTGGTCGGTAAGTGAAAGATGCGCCTCGCGCGAGCGTGCGCTTCCAGCGGTGCTCACGCGCACGATCAGCAAGTCCCGGGAGTCGAACCCCACGTCTACTTGCATCATGGCCGCCGATCGGCTGGCGAGTCCGGCTCCGGTCAGCAGCACGACTGAGAACGCGAGCTGCAGAATGACGAGCGCACTCGACAGGCGCGAACGGCCCGGCGCGACACTCTGCTCTCCGGCCTTCAGCCATGGCAACGGATCCTGTTTCCACGCGCGGAGCGCCGGCGCCAGTGTAAACGCGACTGTGCCGATCGCCGCGAGCACCATCGCGTACGACACGACCCGCCAGTCGGGAGCCATGTTCAATCCGCTTTCACTCAATGGTGTCGGCGGAAGCAGCTGCGGAATCATCCGCACCGCCCAGATGGTCATCAGGCATGCGGCAGCCCAGGCGACGAGCGAAATCGACAGCCCCTCAGCGAGCAGCAGTCTGACGATGCGCAGTCGCGACGCACCGAGCGATTGACGGAGGGCCGTCTCGCGCTGTCGCGCCATGCTGCGCGTCAACATCAGATTGGCGACGTTCGCAGACACGATGAACACCGTGAGC
>JBKPRH010000245.1:0-27380 GCA_046765795.1 Acidobacteriota bacterium
CGATCCGGTAGCGGCCGTCAGCACGATGCCGATTCCGGCAATCACGATGAAGACCAGGACTGACACGACGTTGAGGATCACGACGATGCTCCTTTGATAATCGCCTGGAGTTCGCGGCGGAGGTCGGCCGCTGTGAACCCGTGGGCGGAGGCTTCGGCGAGCGCGCGTGTCACGATGGCGCGGAGTTCGGCTTCGCGCGCCGCCTGATTGTGGGTGGGGTCTGGTGCGTCGACGACGAATGTACCGACACCGCGGCGTGTCTCGAGGGCGCCCGATCGTTCGAGATGCGTGTAGACGCGCGCGACGGTGTTGGCGTTGATGCGAAGGGCGACGGCGAGCTCGCGAACCGTGGGTAGCTGGTCGCCGGGCTTGAGACGACGGGACCCGATGGCGACGCGAATGCTGCGTTCGAGCTGCGCGTGCAGCGGCGTCGGATCCTTGGGGTTGACGCTGCGAGCCCAGTCCCAATCGCCCATCGCAAATCTATTGTACTAGTAGATACGAACAAGTCAACCGGGGCCGAGGTGCTCGTCGTTCGCCCTTCTCGTTGCTCAGTTCTCTGTTCGTGTTCACGTTCAGGTTCGGTTCATGGTGCGTAGTTCGGCGTTCCGAATTCGGCCGCACGGGATGTCTGCGGCCGGATCGAGTCGCTTCCTGTGCGGCTCTGCGCGCATGCCTGGGCGGGCGCGAACAAGTGAACGCGGAACCTCGAACCGGAGCTGAATCTGAACACGAACCGAGAAGAGAGAACTCAGAAGTGTGAACGGCACCTACGTGCGGTACCGCGCTTCTTCCGCGTAATAGGCCGGAAACCCGACGGCCGACTTCAGCGCCTCGAAGTCCATTGCCGCTGACGCGCGTTGCCCGGACTTGAGTTGACCGAGCGCGTCGCGCATGGCCCGAATCGACACGTTCAGCATCGTCAGCGGATAGACCGCGATGGTGTAGCCGATCGTTTCGAGTTGCGCAGGGGAGAGCAGCGGCGTTTTGCCGCCCTCGATCAGGTTCGCCATCTTCGGTCCTGGCACGTCGGTGCAGTAGCGCCGCATCTCGTCCTCGGACACCGGTGCCTCGAGGAAGCTGATATCGGCGCCGATCTCACGGAACGCCTGACAGCGCGCGATGGCTTCGTCCAGGCTGACACATGCACGTGCGTCAGTACGAGCCATGATCAGGATGTCGCTGCCCGCGTTGCGCGCATCGACGGCCGCGCGGATTCGCATCAGCGCCTCGTCGCGACCGACGACTGACTTGCCTTCGGTGTGGCCGCAGCGCTTTGGCGCGACCTGATCTTCGAGCATGATGCAGGCAAATCCCGCGCTCGCGTAGCCGTCGACCGTGCGTTTGATGTTTTGCGCGCTGCCGAATCCGGTGTCGCCGTCGCCGATCATCGGGATCGAGACCGCCTTGCAGATGTTGCGACCCTGCTCGACCATCTCGCCGTAGGAGATGAGGCCGGTATCAGGCATGCCGAGCCGCGAGGCCGATACCGCGAATCCGCTCATGAAGCCGATGTCGAAGCCGGCCTCCTCGATGAGGCGCGCCGACATCGCGTCGTGACAGCCCGGCATCACGAGGATACCCGGCCGTCGGAGGAGTTCTCGCAAACGATTCGCTGCGGTCACCGTGTCGTCCTGCTGGCGGCGTTCACCAGCCCCTCGAAGAGCGCGCGGAACTCGCCGGTTCGATAGAAGTTCTCCGGATGCCACTGTACGCCGAGGCAGAAACGCCTTGAGGGATCCTCGATGGCTTCGATCACCCCGTCGGGAGCGGTTGCGCTGGCGACGAGCCCTTTGCCGAGCGCGGACGGTGCTTGATGATGACGGCTGTTCACGGGACAGGCGTCGCCCTCGAGCGTTTCGCGCATCAGTGACTCCAGCAGGCTTCCGCTCGTGACCCACACTTCGTGCGCGATCGTGTGCGGCGTCTCACGCTGCTCGTGATTCACCAGCGTACCGACTTGATCGGGGATGTGCTGCACGAGTGATCCACCGCGCGCCACGTTAAGGACTTGCGCGCCGCGGCAAATTGCCAGGAGTGGGAGATTGGACTCGACGGCGCGTCGCGCGAGCTCGAGTTCATAGTCGTCGCGTCCGGCCTCAGCGGCCGAGAACGAGGGATGCGCAGCCTCGCCATATAACGACGGCAGCACGTCTCCGCCACCGGGCAGCAGCAGCCCATCGGCCTTCGCAATGACGTCGGCCGGCTTGTGCACTGCGGGATCGAGACGCAGGACTTCGCCGCCGGCGCGCTCGACGGCAGCCTCGTAATCGTGCGGCTTGCTGCACGGCGCAATGGCGATCACAGGCACGCTCACATCCTCGCAGGAACCGCGATTCCCATCAGGTCCAACGCCCGCGTCAACTGATTTCGCAGATAGATGACTGCTGCCGCGCGCCACCGGCGCACGTCCTCACGCTCTTCGTTGAGGACCGACGAACGGCTTGGATGAAGGTTGTAAAACGCGTTGAACGCTTGTGCAAGCCCGAAAGCGTACTTGGCCAGGACCGAAAATTCGAGTGACGCGACGACCTGCTCGACGACCTCGTCCAGGCGCGACGCCTCGAGGACCAGCGACCACAGCTCGTGTCCGTTGTCCCCGGCCAACTCGCCAGCCGGCGTCGTGGCCAGCGGCGCCACCAGTGCCGCTTCGTCGAGTCCGTCGCGCTCCTGCAACTTGCGGAAGATGTTGTTGATGCGAACGATCGCGTATTGGATATACGGTCCGCTCTCGCCCTGGAAGCTGAGGGCCTCCTCGAGATCGAAGGCGATGACCTTGCCGCGCGAGAACTTGACCAGGAAGTAACGGACCGCGGCGATCCCAATCATCTGCGCGGTCCTCGCCACCTCGGTCTCGCTCAGATCCGGGTTTCGCTTCGCGACTTCCTCACCGGCCTTCTTGATCACGGTATCGAGCAAATCGTCGGCTTTGACGCCGAGCCCTTTGCGTCCGGAGACTTCGACGAATGGCCGTTTGGCGTCATCCGAGTCCGGGGGCGGCGCGAATCCCAACTCTCGCGCCGTGGCGTGTGACAGCGCCACCATTTCGTACGAGAAGTGGTGCGACCGTTGAGCGCCCTCCGGATGCCCGACGGCGATGAGCGCCTGCTTCAGGAGCTTCTGCAGATACGACTGCCTGACGTCGATGACGTTGTAGACGTAGGACGCCCCGCCATAGGGCGGATGGTCAGCGGCGCCATCGGTGCTGGACGTCGCCCACAGTGGGCCCTGCGGTCGTTGTGCAAACTTGCGGTAATTGAAGTCACGGCCGAGCAGGCCGAGCTTCCAGAACTGATAGGCGATGTCCTTGCCGACGTAGGTCACCACACCATTCGATCTGACGATAACTTTCTCTCGCTCCTCTGCGTCCTCCTCCGGTTGGGAATTGGCAGTTGGGAGTGGTTGGGAATTGGGAGTTGGGCCCTTGGGAGTTGACTCGAGGTCTTCCTGAATAGGCATCACCCAGCAACCCGCCAACTTACCCTCGGTTCGAAGGTGTACGGCGTGCTTGCCCTTCAGCACCTCGAACGCCTGCGCCCAGAACTTCAGGCGCAGGATGTCGCCCTCCCATGTGAGCAGGTCGTAGTCCACGTTCATGCGTGCCATCGTGCGCAGGTGACAGCGAACGATGCGATCGGCGATGAACCCGGCAATCTCTGCATTCTCGTTGCCGCCGTGCTCGATATCGTGGAGTGTGTTCGCCCGAATTTTCAGCCGTTCCTTGTCCTCGTCGTACCACTCGGTCACGCGGGCGTAAAGATCCCAGCAGTAATAGTCGAAACGCGTGGTATCGGCGATCTGACGGATCTCGTCGAGCGTTTTACCGGCAAGATGTCGAAATCCGACGACGACGTCGGCCACTTGCACACCGGTATCGTCGATGTAGTTCTGCACTTCCACCGGAACGCCGCGGAAGCGCAGGACGCGGACCAGCGTGTCGCCGAGGGCTGCGTTCCGCAGGTGACCGATGTGCGCCGCCTTGTTCGGATTGATCGCCGTATGCTCGACTATGGCCTTGCCCTCGTCTTGTCGGCGCGCCGGCGCGGACGAGGTCAGCCGTTCGCGGAGGAACGTCGGGCGCTCGAGGAAGAAGTTCAGATAACCGTTCGGTGCCGCCGCAACACGCGCGACGCCTTCGAGCGTGCCGAAGTCACTGGCGATTTCCTGCGCGATCGCTCGCGGCGCTTTGCGGAGCCGGCGCGCCAGTTCGAACGCGACGGGCGTGCCGAGATCACCGAGGTCGCGGTTCGGCGGGTACTCGAGGGCGAGCGTCGGCTGTGCCGAGGGATCGAGTGAATAGCGCGTCGTCAGCAGACGCGCGAGGTGCGCGCGAAGTCGGTCGTGAACGGGCAGGATCATCAGTGAGTAGCGAGTGGCAAATAGTGAGTCGTGATGTGGTACCCTTCAACGGCCCGCGACTTGGCCGCCAGGTTCTTCTGAGCTGCGCCAAATTACGAATCTTACCGTATGAATGACGCCGTAGTAGGACGTCTGCTCGTCGCAAGCCTGCATCAGGCTATCGCGGACCTGTTGCCAACGCGTCTCGAGTTCTACGAGTCCTGGCTGAACCCCGGCGGACTGCGCGAAGGCCGCATCGGCCTTGCGCCGTTGGCCGCGGTCTTGAGTTTTCTCCGGCTGGAAGGCGAGCCGTATCACCTCATTACCGCGCGCGCTGGTGAGTACACCGCTGAATGGTCGTTTGGCGATATCTCACCGCTGCGGAAACGGTTTATTCACGCGATGCCGCCGGCCGTCCGTAAGCGGATGGTGATCAACCGGGCGAGCTTCATGGCGCGCAGCACCTACGGGGCGACCGACGTCAAGGTGCAGTGGACGCAATGGCGTGGGGCAGTAGACCTGCGCAGTTCGCTGTTCTGTGAGGTGCGCGACCCGGTCGATCACCCACTCTGCGAGTTTTATGCATCTGCGCTGCGGCGGTTGATGCATCTGTTCGAACTGGACGCCGACGTCATCACCGATCGCTGCCGCGCCACGGGTGCGGGGCAGTGCTCGATGTCGTTGATCGTCCGTCCCAACGGCGGCGCAGGACCATCCTCGTGAACCCCGTCACGTCGCGCCGAATCCACCCCCCTCGACGAGGCTGGGGGCAAGCGGCGGCGATTGTGATGGCCCTCATCGCGAGCTGGACTATCGTTTGTCCGGCCGCTCAAGCCCAGGTCTCGACGACCGCACGGCCCGCGGTCATCGTGGTGCCATTCAATAACGAAGGACGAGACGCGCGCGGCTACTGGTTGCGCGAGGCCTCGGCCGTGATTCTGACCGACGACCTTGTCTCGCTCGGAATCGGAGCGATGTCGAGGGACGACCGCCTGCGCGCCTTCGACTCGCTGCGTGTGCCCGGCACTGCACGGCTTAGCCACGCCACCGTCATTCGAGTGGGCCAGGTCGTCGGTGCGATGCGCGTGATCGTGGGATCGTCCGCCATTTCGGGCGACACCCTCACAATACGCGCTCGTTCGATCCTGCTTGATAACGGACAGCTGTTGCCCGAGGTCGTCGAGACGGGACCGCTCTCGACCATGTTCGACGTCTACCAGCGAGTCGCCCGTCGATTGGCCGAAGGGCTGCCGCGAGGAACAGAAACGAAGCCCATCGGCCATCCGCCCGTGGCGGCATTCGAGCAGTACATCAAGGGGCTGCTGGCCGAAGCGCCGGCGATGAAACTGGCCTTCTTGCGTGAAGCGCTGCGACTGTCGCCGACACTCGTGCGTGCGCGCATCGCGATGTGGGAGGTTTACAACGAGCTGGGCGAGCATCAAAGCGCGTTGACGACGATTCGTCAGGTCCCGGCCACCGATGGGCTCGCGCGTGATGCCGCGTTTCTCGCGTCAGTGTCGCTCGTGCAGCTTGCCCGGTTTCAGGAAGCATTCGACGCGCTGACGGCGTTGAATCGCGCTGCGGTTGACGCATCGGTGCTGAACAACCTCGGCATCGTGCAATTGCGGCGGCCTCCGGGCGCCACAGGACGACGCGCGGTGTCGTTCTTCGCCGATGCGGTCGCGGTTGAAGGTGCTGATTCCGATCTGCTCTTCAACCTCGGGTACGCGCACTGGCTCGATCGGGATTTACCGAACGCCATCCAATCGCTGAGAGAGGCCGTCCGTCGGCGTCCGACCGATGACACCGCGCACTACGTGCTTGGTGCCGCGCTGCAAATGTCCGGCAATGCCGGCGAAGGCGCTCGCGAACGTGAGTTGGCCAGGCGTCTGTCGTCCGAGTACGGCGAGTGGGAGAAGACGCAGCCTCCGGCCGGTTCCGTACCGAAGGGTCTCGAGCGGCTGCGAACCGAGTTGTCGGGGCGGGCGTTTCGACGCGTGGAATCGGAGATTGTCGCTGCCGGACAACGCAGCCAACAGGAGCTGGCTGCCTTTCATGTGGATGCGGGTCGCCGGGCGTATCTCGTCGAACGAGATGATGAAGCGATCGCGTCGTTTCGGCGCGCGGTTTATCTCTCGCCCTACGACGCAGAAGCGCACTTGTTGCTAGGCCGCGTCTATCTCCGTGGCGGGCGTCATCAGGAAGCGATAGACGAATTCACGATTTCGATCTGGAGCCGTGATTCGGTGGCCGCGCGTCTGGCTCTCGCCGAGGCCTACATCCAAACTCAGAACATGGCCGGCGCACGCACCGAACTCCAAGTGGTCCTGACGCGCGAGCCGACGAATCCTGACGCACGACGTCTTCTGTCGCGCGTTCCGCCCGAATAGACACGCGATTGACATGTGCGACAAGCATTTTTCATTGAGCATTCATGCGCAATCGTGATAAGATCCCGGCATATTGATGTCAGACGAGGGCGTTCACGAGATACAGCTGAACGGAAAACAGCTCGTCTTCATGTTCATGGCGGTGACCGTTGTTGCCGTCGTGATTTTCTTATGTGGCGTCATGGTTGGTCGCGGGGTGCGCGCGCCTCGAGCGACCGAAGTGGCCGACGCCGCGATTGAATCCCCACTCGATCCGACCGCTCCGCCGGCCCCTGTGTCGGCTAGTGGCTCGTCGTCATCAGCCATACCGGACCCGACGCAGGAGCCGACGCGGTTAAACGCGGCCGCGCCGCCGCCGGAACCCGCAAAGGAGACGCAGATCCTCCAGGAAGTCAACTCGACGTCACCACTGGCACCTGTGCCGCCAGTGAAGACGCCGGTTGCTGAACCGCCTCCCCTGGTCAAGAACCCGGCACCGAAGCTCCCGGCACCGAAGACTCCAGCGCCGACACCAAAAACTGCAGCGGTGAACGAGCCTACAGGCGATGGGTTCGTGGTGCAGGTGGCCGCGGTCAAGGAACGCAGCGAGGCCGATACCATCGCGAAGCGGCTGTCGTCGAAGGGCTTCAAGTCGTTCGTCTCCTCGCCGAGCGCAGGCGCCGCACGCGTCTATCGAGTGAGGGTCGGTAAATTTAACGACCGCCGCGAAGCTGAGAACGTCGCTCGCCGGCTCGAAAAAGAAGAACAGTTCAAGCCCTGGATTACCCGCTAGCGCTGATCGCGGGCGTTCTGCTCGCGCTTGCTTTCCCGAAGTTCGGACATCCGGCCTTTGCCTGGATCGCGCTCGTCCCGCTGCTGGTTGCGCTCACCGGCTGGCGAGGACGTCCTGAGCCATTGCGCGGACAACCGCCGCTCCGCGCATTCACCCTCGGATTGCTGACAGGCACCGTCTACTTTGCCGGGACGGTCTATTGGACCGGCACGGTGATCATCGCCTTTGGTGACGTGAACCCGATCGTGGCGATGGTCGGCATGATCCTCTTGTCGGCGTACCTCGCGCTCTATCCGGCGGTGGCGTGTCTTGTCACGAGCCGGTTCGTCGCGCGTGTTGGCGCCTCCGGCCTGTTCATTGCGCCGATGGCCTGGATCGCGACTGAGTATCTCCGCGGATATTTTCTGACCGGCTTCCCCTGGGTGCCGCTTGGCAATAGCCAGGTGACGGTGCTGCCGGTCGCGCAGCTTGCCAGCGTGCTCGGCGTTTACGGCCTGTCGGCTCTTGTCGCGTATATCAACGCCACGCTCGCTTACTCACTCATCACGTCTGGGAGACAGCGAGTAACCGCCGTCGCTAGTGCCGTAGCGGTGCTGGTCGTGGTGGGTGGGTGGGGCGTGTGGCGCATCGCCGACGGCTCACTCACACGAGAAGGAACGGCGATACGCGTCGGTCTCATTCAAGGCAACATCGCGCAGCAGGACAAGTGGAACCCGGCGTACGCCCGGCGCATCTTCACGACCTACATCGCGATGACGCGCGACGCGGTCCGCCGCGGCGCGCAGTACATCATCTGGCCGGAATCGGCCACGCCATTTACGTTCGAGGATCCGCTCGCCGATCCGGCAGGTGACGCCATGCTGCGCGAGCTCGCACGCGAGATTCGCGCGCCGATTCTCTTCGGCAGCGATCAGGTCATTCGTCGCCAGCCGGTTGAGACCTCAGAGCTCTATAACGCTGCCTATCAACTCGACCCGGACGGCAAGACTGTCGCCTTGTACCGGAAGATCAAACTCGTTCCCTTTGGCGAGTTCTTTCCGTTTCAAAAGTGGATTGCCTTTGCGGCTCCGCTGGTCAATCGATTCGTTCCGTTCAGGGAAGGCACGGGTCCGGTCATGTTGCCCGTTGGCTCGCATCGCGCGAGTACGGCGATCTGTTACGAGGTGGTCTTTCCGGAGCTGGCTCGTGCCGCAGTTGCCCAGGGAAGCGAGCTGCTGACGACGGTCACGAATGATGGCTGGTACGGATACTCATCAGCGCCGTATCAGCACTGGGAGATGGCTTCGATGCGCGCGATCGAGCAGGGGCGGTACATGGCCCGTGCCGCGAATACCGGCATCAGCGGCATCGTGGACCCGTACGGACGCGTCGTCACGAGGTCGGGTATCTTTGAACAGGTGGGATTGGTCGGGGAGGCGCGCTTCCTGACGAGCCGCACTGTGTATTCGCTGATCGGCGACGTGATCGCGTACGTGGCGATCGCACTGACCGTCCTGGCGGCGACTTTTTCGAGGAGACACCGTGGATCTCGATGACCTGTTACGGCGGCATGAGGATTTGAACCGGCGAGCCGCGGAACTCCGGAGGCATCTTTGAGGGTGCTCGACTCGACGAACAGCTAGCCGAGATCGAGAAGATCACCGCCAGCCCGACCTTCTGGAACAATCAAGCCGACGCCCAAAAGGTGATGCAGCGCCGGCGCCGAGTCGAAGACGACATCGCGCTGCGTGATTCGCTGCGCCGCCGCATGGACGATCTCACCGTGCTCATTGAATGGGCCCAGGGTGGGGAAGACGTCGGCGCCGACCTGCAGCGCGGGCTCAACGAGCTGCAGCAGGAAGTCGAGGCGGCGGAAGTCAAGAAAATGCTCGGTGGTGAATACGATCGCTCGAACGCGATCGTCACCATCCACCCGGGCGCTGGCGGCACCGAATCGCAGGACTGGGCCGAGATGCTGCTTCGCATGTACACGAAGTGGTCTGAGCGGCGCGGCTTCAAGCGTGAGGTGTTCGATTTTCAACCCGGCGAGCAGGCTGGCATCAAGAGCGCGACCATCGCATTCAACGGCGACTACGCCTACGGCCTGATGGCGGCCGAGGCCGGCGTCCATCGTCTGGTGCGCATTTCACCGTTCGATCAGGACAAGCGTCGACACACCTCGTTCGCATCTGTGTTTGTCTGGCCCGAGCTGCCGGAAGACGTGGACGTCGACATCGACGAGAAGGACTTGCGGATCGATACGTACCGATCGAGTGGCGCTGGCGGCCAGCACGTCAATGTCACCGATTCGGCGGTGCGTATCACCCACCTGCCGACAGGCATTGTCGTGTCGTGTCAGAACGAGCGATCGCAACACAAGAATCGCGCGCAGGCGATGAAGGTCCTGAAAGCTCGGCTCTTCGACTTGAAGATGAAGGAGCAGGCCGCGAAGCTCGAGCAGATTGGCGGAGAGAAGCGCGATATCGCGTTTGGCAGTCAGATTCGCAGCTACGTGCTGCAGCCCTACCAGATGGTCAAAGACCATCGCACCAAGGCTCAGGTTGGTGACCCGACGCGTGTCCTGGACGGCGACGTGGATGGGTTCATCAAGACGTACCTGATGAAGAAGGCGAACGGAACGTTAGCCACACCGGACGAGCCTGAAGAGGAGTAGCATAGCGTCGCCCCGACAGATTCAGATGGGGCGGGCGTATTATTCGGTATAGGGGTCACCGCGAAGTGGCCCGGCACGACAACCCGCGTCGCTTGAAGGAGGTCCACGTGTTCACTCTTCTGCGCCGGTACTGGAGCGAAATGGTCAGCTACGACGGCGGTATGTCGTTGCTGCTGATGGATGGGCTCCTCCTCGTTCCCCTCATCATGGCTGCGTTCTTTTATCCAATTCAGGTGTTGATTGGTGTGGGAGCAGTGCTGCTCGTCCTGTTCGTGATGTTCGAGGGCGTGGTGCTGTGGCGGAAGCATCACCACACACACGTACCTCATCCACGCGTTTGAACAACACGGGCCGCCGCCTTCGCCAGGCTGCGGCAAGCCGCCGTCGCTTCAGCGACGGCGGAAGCGACTCTCAATCATTCGATTGTTGGCGAAGCTGATGCCGGTGCCGCTGCGGGCACCGGTGTAGGGGGTGGCGTCGGAGACGGCGACGGTGCTGCGGTCGCCGTTACAGCCGGTTGCGTGCCGTTGATGAACGCTTCCGAGACGCCCGAGTCCAGGGTCACGAACACGATGTTGCCCGGTGCCTCGAACTGCGGCGGGTTCTTCCGGTCGGCGTATTTGTCGAGATACACCTTCACGAAGTCCATCCAGATCGGCAGTGCCGCGGCTGCGCCCGTCTCGCCGTTGCCCAACGGCTTCTTCTCGTCGTAGCCGACCCACACACCAACCGTGATGTTCGGATCGAATCCGATGAACCACGCATCGGTGTATTCGTCCATCGTCCCGGTCTTGCCGGCGAGCGGCCAGTCCAGCGCGGCGGCCGCTTGTGCGGTCCCTCGCTGCACGACGCCGCGAAGCAGATTGGTCATGACAAACGCGGTGTCGGCGCGTAGGGCCTCGTGCGGCTCGGGGCGATTCTCGAGGAGGACGTTGCCCTCGCGATCCGCAATCGACATCACCGAGTACGGTTCAAGTCGCACGCCCTGATTCGGAAACGCCGAGTACGCACTCGTCATCTCGACCAGCGTCGCTTCAGCGGCGCCGAGCGCGAGGGACAAGTACGGCTGATAATCGCCCTTCAATCCGAAGCGCTTTGCGTAGCCGACGACCTCTTTCGGGCCGAGCTCCGCCATAGCCTTCACAGCCGGAATGTTGCGCGACTGTTCGAGCGCCCGGCGTAGCGTCACTTTCCCCTCGTATTTGCGGTCGTAATTGAGCGGCTCGTACGGCGGCTGATTCGGGCCGGCCTCATATGAGACGGGCTCGTCGATGAAGGTGGAGATCGGTGTGAAGCCGCGGTCAATCGCCGCGGTGTACACGAACGGTTTGAACAGCGAGCCCACCTGACGGCGGGCCTGCGTCGCGCGGTTGAATTTGCTGCGGGCAAAGCTGAAGCCGCCGACCATCGCGCGGATCTGACCGGTGTGATTGTCGATCGCGACCAGGGCTCCTTCAACGGCAGGCGGCTGTTCGAGCCTGAGCTCGTTCGGCTTCCTTCCCTCAAGCGATTGCACCTGGACCTCGATCACATCGCCGACTTTGAAGAGCTGCGCCGCTGACGTCCGTCGTGTCCAGGCAAACGCTGACGGCTTGAGCTCGAGGTCATACTCGCCGACGCGGATGCGCGCGCTGCCCCCGCTCGGACCCGGCACGAACGTCACGACCGCTGGAACGATGTCGCCCGCAAGGATCGGCTGCGACCAGCGCTCCATGGAGACCTTCTCGACAGAGCGTCCTTCGGCAACGACGTTGCGCGCCGGTTTGCGGAAGCCGTTCTTTCGCTTGTCGATGATTCGCAGGCCCCGGTCCATCGCCGCGTTCGCCGCTTCCTGCAGATCCACATCGAGCGTCGTCTGCACGCGCAGCCCCGTCTGATACAGCGCATCGGCACCGTACTTCTGCTCGAGCACCTTGCGGATGTCCTCGACGAAATACGGAGCGATGGAGCGATCGGGTGTGGGCTGTCCGAGCAGCACCAACGGTCGGCTCGCGGCCTCAGCGGCCTGTTCCTTCGTGATGAAACCTTCCTCAGCCATCCGCGGCAACACGTAGTTGTTGCGCCGCGCCAGCGTGCGTTCGGGATTGACGAAGGGACTCAGTCTCGCTGGCGTCTGAATGATCGCGGCAATGGTCGCGGCCTCTTCAAGCGTGAGGTCCTTCGCGGACTTGTCGAAGTACATGCGCGAGGCCGCTTCGACGCCGTACGCGCCGTGCCCAAGGTTGATCTGGTTGGCGTAGAGCGTGAGGATCTCGGCCTTCGTGTAGCGGCGTTCGAGCTGCACCGACACGAGCATCTCTTTCATCTTGCGTTCGGCGAGCGGCCAGCCCGAGCGCACGAACACACCGTTGTTCATGTACTCGCCGAGGAAGAGCCCGCGCGCCAATTGCTGCGTGATCGTACTGGCGCCGAAGCGCTGGCCGTAGACGATGTCTTTGAACGCGGTGATGACGATACGCGAGATGCTGAGACCGAAGTGCTGCTCGAAGTCGCCGTCCTCGGTGGCGATGATCGCCTGACGCAGCACGGGCGCCATGTCGTTGTAGCCGATGACGATGCGCCGCTCGATGGCGAACTCACCGATGACGCGCCCGTCGCGGGCCAGCAAGCGGGTAATCGTGTTGGGCTGATAGCTGTCGAGGGCGCTGATTTCGGGAATGTCGCTGGAGTAGGCGAAGAGCACGCCGCCGACGCTTCCCAGCATCGCGGCGACGAGGAAGAGCGCGATGAGCCCGGCATTCCGCGCGACGCGTAGAACCAGCTTGCTCTTTGGCCGAGGCTTCGGTGCGGCAGGCTCGCCTGTCTGGCCGATGTCCTGCTCGTCCAAGGGGTTCATCTATTTGAAAGCAAGATGCTTATCGTCATTATACGCCGGTCGGAGCGGCGGCGGCTTTGATAGTGTTACACTCAGATTTGATGATAAGGGCGATGCAAGCATCGCCTATGTGCGCGGCGAATAACGTCGCCCCAACCTCCTCGAAGAGGACGTGAGAGAGACATGAGCAAAATCATTGGTATCGACCTGGGCACCACCAATTCCGTTGTCGCCGTCATGGAAGGGGGCGAGCCGGTCGTCATCACCAACCCTGAAGGCAGCCGGCTCACGCCGTCGGTCGTGGCGTTCACCAAGACTGGTGAACGGCTCGTGGGCCAGGTGGCGAAGCGCCAGGCGGTCACCAACCCCGAGAACACCATCTTCTCCATCAAGCGCTTCATGGGCCGCCGCCATTCCGAAGTCAACGAAGAGATGAAGATGGTGCCGTATCAGGTTGGGTCGGCACCGAACGGCGACGTGCGCGTGAAGATCGGCGACAAGGACTACGCCCCACCTGAGATCTCCGGAATGATCCTGCAGAAGCTGAAGCAGGCGGCGGAAGAGTATCTCGGACAGCCCGTGACGAAGGCCGTCATCACGGTGCCGGCGTACTTCAACGACGCGCAACGCCAGGCAACGAAAGAGGCAGGCAAGATCGCCGGCCTCGAGGTCATGCGCATCGTGAACGAGCCGACCGCGGCTGCGCTGGCCTACGGCCTCGACAAGAAGAAGGACGAGACGATCGCCGTCTACGACTTCGGCGGCGGCACGTTCGACATCTCGATCCTGGAAGTAGGCGAGGGCGTCGTCGAAGTGAAGGCCACCAACGGCGACACGCACCTGGGTGGCGACAACCTCGATCAGCGCATCATCGAGTGGATCGCTGCGGAGTTCAAGAAGAGCGACGGCATCGATCTGAGCAAGGACCGGATGGCGTTACAGCGCCTGAAGGAAGCAGCAGAGAAGGCCAAGATGGAGCTCTCCACGGTGATGGAGACCGACATCAACCTGCCCTTCATCACCGCCGACGCCAGCGGCCCCAAGCATCTCCAGCTGCGGCTCTCGCGTTCCAAGTTCGAGCAGCTGGTTGACGACCTGTTGCAGAAAACCGTCGGCCCAACGAAGCAGGCGCTCTCGGATGCGGGCGTTGATCCCAGGCAGATCGACGAAGTCGTGCTGGTAGGCGGCTCGACACGTATCCCGAAGGTTCAGCAAATCGTCAAAGACCTGTTCAGCAAGGAGCCGCACAAGGGTGTAAACCCCGACGAAGTGGTCGCGGTTGGCGCCGCGATCCAGGCGGGCGTACTCGCGGGCGAGGTCAAGGACCTGCTCCTGCTCGACGTCACTCCGCTGTCGCTCGGCATCGAGACACTGGGCGGCGTGATGACGACGCTGATCACGCGCAACACGACGATTCCGACACGCAAGAGCGAGACGTTCTCAACGGCTGCCGACAGTCAGACGAGCGTCGAGGTCCATGTGCTGCAAGGTGAGCGTCCACTCGCGCGCGACAACCGCACACTCGGACGCTTCCAGTTGGTTGGCATCCCGCCGGCGCCACGCGGCGTTCCGCAGATCGAGGTGACGTTCGACATCGATGCGAACGGCATCGTGAACGTGTCGGCGAAGGACCACGGTACCGGCAAGGAACAGAAGATCACCATCACCGCGTCGAGCGGCCTCAGCAAGGACGAGGTCGAGCGGATGATGAAGGACGCCGAGTCACACGCGGAAGACGACAAGAAGCGCAAGGAAGAGATCGAGACGCGCAACAAGGCCGATGCAGCGGTGTATGGCGCCGAGAAGTTCATGCAGGAAATGGGCGACAAGGTCCCCGCGTCCGACAAGACTGCGGTGCAGAACGCCGTCGAGGGTCTCAAGAAAGCGATCGCCGACAACGACGTCGCGGGCATGACCCGCGCGATGGATCTGCTGACGCAGATGCAGCACAAGGCCGCAGAGGCGCTGTACAAGAACGCTGGCGCTGCGCCTGGTTCCGGAGGTTCCGAAGGTTCAGGGGGTTCCGAAGGTCCAGGTTCAACCGGTTCTCCAGGTTCTCAGGGTGCGGGTGCACAGGGTTCGCAAGGCGGCGACGTCATCGACGCCGAGGTTGTGGACGACAAATAGAGCATTGGTGGTTGGTGATTTTTGATTGGCGATTGAATTGGTGATTGTCGATTTTGTGATTGGTGATTAGCGCTCGGTTGCTGACCACGACCAATCAACCATCAACAATCTCCAATCAACAAGGAATCAAAGATCCGAAATCAAAGATCCTCAAATGGATTTGTACATCGTTCTAGGCGTGGCGCAGGGGGCGACGGAGTCCGAGATCAAGCGGGCGTACCGTCGTCTTGCGCGTCGGTTTCACCCGGACATCAATCCGGGCGACCAGACAGCCGAGGAGCGATTCAGAGAGATCCTCGAGGCCTACGAGACGCTGATCGATCCGGCGCGGCGATCGCGCTATGACGCCGGACATCACACGACCGCAGCGCCAGGACGGCAGGCCGCGGGGTTCGAGGGGTTCGATTTCTCGACCCGCGGCGCGGACTATTCGGCGACCTTCGGCGACTTGTTCGCCGAGGTGCTCACCGAGCGTGGGCGTGCGCCCAGCCAGCAGCGGGGCGCGGATCTGCATGTTGAGATGCAGGTGACGTTCGAGGAAGCGCTCAGTGGCATTCAGCGTGCGATTTCGGTGACGCGACGTGAGAATTGCCGGACGTGCGCGGGTACCGGACGCACGCGTTTGAGCACGGGCTCCTGTTCTCACTGCCAGGGCACGGGTGCCGTGCGATCGGTGCGTGGGCACATGGTGTTCTCGCGCGCGTGTACCGCGTGCGGCGGCACCGGCCAGCAAACGCCGCGACCGTGTGAGCCGTGCGCGGGCAGTGGGCAAGAGACACGCACCGAGCGGGTGATCGCGCGAATTCCTCCCGGCGTCGCCGACGGCGATCGGCTGCGGATCCCATCGAAGGGAAACGCAGGGATATATGGTGGCGCACCCGGCGACCTGTACATCACCGTTCGCGTCGGTCCGCACACCGTGTTTCGTCGCGAGGGTGACGATCTCCATCTGGTCGTGCCGATCGCGATTCACGAAGCGGCGCTCGGCGCGAAGATCGACATTCGCACGTTGGACGGCCAGGCCAAGCTGCGCGTGCCCCCGGGCACGCAATCAGGGCAACGCTTCCGTTTGCGCGAGCACGGAGCGCCGTCCACGCGGACCGGGCAGCGCGGCGATTTGATCGTCGAGACACGCATCATGCTGCCGAAGCTGCTCGACGAACGCTCGAAAGAACTGCTCCGGGAATTCGGCCGTCTCAACGGCGAGAACGTGCGAGAGTGACGTGGCGAAGCGGGCTGAACGCGGCAAGGCGTACTACATGATCAGCGCGGTGTCGCAGAAGTACGACATCCATCCGCAGACGCTGCGCTTGTACGAGCGCGAGGGCCTGCTCAAGCCGTCGCGGACTGAAGGCAACACACGCCTCTACTCCGAAGAGGATCTCGAACAGCTCGAGACGATCCTCACGCTCACGCGCGATCTCGGTGTGAATCTGGCCGGCGTGGAAATCATTCTCAACCTGCGGCGCAAGATCGAACAGATGCAGGGTGAGGTGAATCAGTTCATGGACTACGTCAAGCGCGAGATGGCGCGTGGCATCGACGATTGGGAACAGCGTCTCGGCACCGCGCTCGTCAAGTCCTCGCCGACCGATCTCGTCCGGCGCACGCCGCAACCGTCAGAGACGAAGAACGAGGAAGACAACCCGAAGCGCAAGACCCAGAATTGATGTAGTGTCCGGCTTCAGCCGGACTGGTCCGCCTCAGGCCGACACTACTACTTACTGACTGACGATGCGGAGGTTGGTCGGCGGCGCCGGGCCAGCCGGCGGTTGCCAGCCGCGTGTGATCACCTCAAAGTCGCTGGCGGTGAGTGCCCCGAATGCCGGGTTGAGGATGTTGTTGTCCCACCGCGTGTCGAAGGTGCCGCTCATGTACATATCCGAACCGTTGTCGGCGACGATCAGCCCGTACCGCTGCATGGCGCGGAAGATCTTCTGAATCTCAGGCCGGAATCCTGAAAGGTCCTTGCTCGCCTTCAATCGCAACCGTGCACCCATCGGTAATGCGCCGGTCGTCGACCCGGCACGATGCGAGGCGGGATAGACGTAGCCGTTCGTCGCTCGCACGGTCACACGGAACGCATGTGTGATCTCGTTCGGACCGAAGACCTCGTCATACCGCACCAGGCCGGGCAGGATCGCGAGCCCTGCCGCGTCCGCTGACGTCCAGCCATCCGGCCGACGGCCGTTTTGCGTCAGATCAAAGAACGCGCCTGAGCCCGCGTGCCAGCTCGTGCCATCGAAGAAGACGTTGTACAGCTCGTACAGATGGCGATTGTCGCGATCGACGATCAACAGGTGACGGTCGCTTTGGCTACGCAGGTCCACGTTTCCGGGTTGACCGCCTTCGATCCAGTGCGCTTGTGTGATGGCCTCGTTCGGAATTGGGTAAAACGGGAAACTCTGATCGGTCGTGTGATTCACGCCGTCGCTCTCATCTGAGTAGTCGAACTGTACCGTCTGCTTTGTTTGGCTGGCGTCCACCACGACGTAAGGAAAGCCGTAAATCTCGACGCTGCCCGGCGACACCTCACCACCGAAGTCGGGATGGAGACGACGCGTCGTGCCGATGAAGGAAATGAAGTTTGCCGATGACGAATCAACGGGCGCTTGTGAGATATCGACGTTCCACCAATTGGTGCGCGGGAAGAGTGGAAGTGGAACGGGCAGCGCACCATTGAGTGTGGCAGCTGCAGCGGCGACGCCGAGCGCGCACACAAGAACGATCGTCGCCGGAAGACGGAGCACACGTGCGCGAATCATCACGGACGTGGCATAGGCAACGGACGTGCCACGCAAGTTCCTTCCGGTTTTTTGCGGTGCGACGAAACGTGTGCACCATTCTGTCGTCCGACCCTGACAAATCTTGCTCGCGAGTGATCGATCTCGCACGTGCAGATCCGTTACTATGACGCGTGGCCTGCCCGATCTGCGACGACAGTGGCTGGAAGCCGATCGAGGCTGACGGCGTCTCACGTGTTACACGCTGCGACTGCATCCGCGAGAAGACGGTGGATCAGCGGTTGAAGGACGCGCGAATTCCACCGCGCTATCAGCGCTGCACGCTCGACAATTTTCTCAGCTATCAGAACGAAGAGTTGCTCCGCGCCGTTGATTCCGCGCGGCGCTTCTCCGACGCGTTCCCGGTTGTGCAGAAGGGACTGATGCTGATCGGTCCGCCCGGGATTGGCAAGACCCACATTGCGGTCTCGGTTCTGCGTCACGTGATCCGGCGGACCGGGGCACGCGGCCTGTACTACGACACGCGCGCGCTGCTGAAGGACATCCGCAGTACCTACAATCCGGTCACGCACACGGCGGAGATGGACGTCATTCGGCCGGTCATGGAGGCCGAGCTGCTCGTGCTCGACGACCTCGGTGCCGAGCGGCTCACCGACTGGGTCGAGGAGACGATGAGCATGATCGTCAACACCCGCTACAACGAGCGGCGTGCGACGATCTTCACCTCGAACTACGAGGATGTCCCGGACGAAAGCGAGATGAACTCGCTGCTCGTTCGGGTCGGGTTCCGCCTGCACTCGCGTCTGCGTGAGATGTGCGATTTCCTCGAATACGACGGACCCGATTACCGGAACCTGCCGCCCAATGCCGGCGCAGACGACCTCTACAAGCTGTGGAAGGCCCAGCCGCGGCGCAAGCTGCCGCCCCGTTCGCAGGGCCAGGTTCGCGCGCAGCTCAAGACGCCCAAGCACGAAAAGACCGACCTGAAATGGTCAGGAGGCAGAGCCGGGTCGTAACATTGAACGACATGGCCCTCGGCCTCTACGTCCATATCCCGTTCTGTTCGGCCATCTGTAACTACTGCAACTTCAATCGGGGCCTCTTTGACGCCGATCTGAAGACGCAGTACGTGTCGGCGATTCAGCAAGAGATTCGTGGCCGTGCAGACGGAGAGGCGGCCGACACCATCTTCTTCGGAGGGGGGACGCCGTCGCTGCTCGAGCCGGATGAGGTCGCGGCGATCATCGCGACGTGTCGGAGCAGCTTCGCGGTCACGGGCGATGCCGAAATCACCCTCGAAGCCAACCCCGAAACGATTACCAGCGAGAAGCTGTCAGGCTTCCGCGAGGCCGGCATCAACCGTCTGAGTTTCGGTGTCCAATCGTTTCGGGACGAGGAGCTCCAGCGACTGAGTCGTCTCCATTCAGCGTCGCGGGCGCGCGAGGCGTTCGCCCTGGCTCGAGCCGCGGGGTTCGACAACGTTTCACTGGATTTGATGATGTGGCTGCCCGGTCAGTCCGTCGCTGACTGGCTCACGTCTGTCGAAGGTCTGATTGGGTTGGGTCCGGAGCACGCCTCGCTGTATCTGCTCGAGATCTATCCCAACGCGCCGCTTCGGGACGCGATGGCGCGAGGCCGTTGGGTCGTGGCGGCCGAAGATGACGCGGCTGAGATGTACCTGCAGGCGATGGAGGCACTCGAACGCGGCGGCTACGAGCAGTACGAGATCTCCAACGTGGCCAGGCCCGGCCGCGAGTCGCGTCACAACGTCAAGTACTGGACAGATGGTGAGTGGTTCGGGTTTGGATGCGGTGCGCATTCAACCCGAAAAGGCGTACGGGAGAAGAATGTTGCCTCCACAACGGAGTACATTTCGCTCGTCTCTGCGGGAGGACAACTCGCCGTGGAGCAGCGGGCGCTGACCGCGGAGACCAGGCTCGAAGAAGCGCTGTTCATGGGCCTGCGTCTGACCAGGGGCCTCGATCTGACGGCCCTTGAATCGCGCTATCAGACAGATGTGTGGCGTCGGTACGGTACCGAACTACAACCGTTCATAGATCAGGGACTCTTGGTTTATGATGGCGCCCACCTGAGCCTGACCCGGCCGGGAATGCTTCTTGCCAACGAGGTCATGGCGGTTTTTATCAATTCACCGGTACGTTAGGATTAGCGGCCTTTTCGAGGAGACGTGAAGATGCGACGACTGTCCGGAGTCCTGTTGGCTGGCGCGGTTCTTATCCTGCCGGCGTTTTCGCAGACGGCTTTCGCCCAGGCCCCACCGCAGAAGACGACCTATACGGGCGAAACCGTATTGGCGGCTTACACCGTGAACCCTGGGAAGGAGGCCGACTACGAGAAGGTCCTCGCGACTTTGAAAGACTCGTTGATGAAGTCGCCGCGTCCGGAAGCGAAGCAGCAGCTGGCCGGATGGAAGGTCATCAAGAATTCCGCGGCGCAGCCCGATGGCAGCTCGCTGTGGGTCCACGTGATCACGCCGGTGAAGGACGCTGACTACTCGATCACGAACCTCGTCTACGAAGTCGTGAAGGATCCCATGGAGCAGAAGGCCTTCTATGACCTCTATCGCGGCGCGCTGCAGAAAGCGCTGTTCGTGATCCAGGGACCCGTCGCGGCCGATTTCTCGAAGTAGACCGGCCCCAACCGCTACAATCGAAGCCACGGGCGATGCCGTTCGCGAGACGGCAGTCGCACCGTGGCTTTTTTATTGGAGAACACTGCATGCGAAGTGTGTGTGCGGCGATGGTCGCTGTGCTTGTCGTGATGACCGCATCCTCGGTCGCTGCTCAACAGCCCGCCCCGACGCCAACACCCGGACAGCCTCCATCTCCGACGCAGGCCCCGGCACAGCCACCACCGGCCGCGGGCCAGACAACTCCGGCGCAGCCCGCTGCCCCCGCGCAGGCGCCGCAACCACGCTCTTTCACGGCGCCTGTGGGTTTGCTGTTCAACACGGTGCGCGCCGATCGCGTAGACGATTTCGAGAAGGCGATGGGTTATCTGCAGGCTGCCCTCGCTGCGTCGACGAACGAGCGTGTACGAGCGCAGGCCGCCGGCTGGCGGATTTACAAAGCGACCGAAGGCGCGCCAGGTGGAGCGGTGCTGTATGTGTTCCTGCTCGATCCGACGGTGACGGGTGCTGACTACAGCCTCGGCCGCATTCTCGCGGACGCGTACCCCGATCAGGCGAAGCTGCAAGAGATCTGGAAGCTCTACTCGGGTTCGGTGACCGGAGGCAGCCTGCTGAACCTGACACCGGTGAAGCCCGCGCCCACCAAGCCCGTGGTGCCTGCATCAGACACCACCGAGAAACCGTAGAGGCGGGTCTTTCGACCCGCCTCAGACCCGCCTAGAAGTTGATATTCAACCCCGCGTAGACGCGATGCACCGTGTCGTAGAGCGGTGAGCCTTTGAGTCTGAATAAGCGATAGTCCACACGCGCGCGAATCGGTCCAACCAACGCGATCTTGACGCCGCCGCCCGTATTCGCGCCAAAACTCGTTTCCGACTGGTCTCCGAGTGACTCGTGAAAGACGCCACCGCCGGTCGTGAAGTACGGCTGAAAGCCATGAATGAATAACGGCGTCTGAATCAGCACGTTGCCCATCCCCGTACGCAATGACGGCGCCTGGTCGAGCTCGCCCTCGGACGTATCCGAGTACTCGAACTCGAAGGCCACAACGAGAAAGCCCGCGCCGAACGCTGCGCCTTTCACCGCGCGATTGGATGGTGTGGACGTGGTACCGATGAAGACCGTCGCGTCAGCGAAGGCCGGTGCGGCGAAGGCGACGAGCAGAACAGCACCGAGCAGAGATCTGATGAGTCGCATACCGAATGATACGATCTCGTCCATATATGGACGTCCGGCTCACTGACGAGCAGGAGCTCCTGCGCCGCAGCATTCGCGAGTTTGCCGAGACCGAGCTGCGCCCGCATGTACGCGAGTGGGACGAGGCACAGCAGTTCCCGCCGGCACTCCTGACGAAGTTCGCTGAGCTCGGCCTGATGGGCATTCAGTTTCCTGAAGGCTATGGCGGCGCCGCGATGTCGTCGGTCGATTACTGCCTCTGCATCGAGGAACTGGCCCGCGTCGATCCGTCGGTGTGCCTCTCGGTCGCAGCGCACAACGGGCTCGGTGCCGCGCACATCTTTATGTTCGGGAACGAGGCGCAGAAGCAGCAGTATCTCGTCCCGTTGGCGAAGGGCGAAAAGCTCGCCGCATGGGGCCTCACCGAAGCGTCATCAGGCAGTGATGCGGCGTCGATGCAGACGCGCGCCGTTCGCGACGGCGAGAGCTGGGTGATCAACGGTACGAAGCAGTTCATCACCCATGGCAAGACCGGCGACACCATCGTCGTGATGGCGGTGACGAGCCGTGCCAAAGGCAGCCGCGGCATCTCGGCCTTCATCGTCGAGCGCGGAACCCCGGGGTTTCGCGCCGGCAAGAAGGAAGACAAGCTGGGCATGCGCGCGAGCGAGACGAGCGAAGTGATCTTCGAGAACTGCCGTGTGCCAGCCAGTCAGTTGCTCGGCGCAGAAGGGCAGGGATTCATCAATGCGTTGCAGGTACTCGATGCCGGCCGCATCGGGATCGCGGCGCTCGCCGTCGGACTCGCGCAGGGATCGTATGAAGCGGCGAGGAGCTACGCCTTCGAGCGGAAGCAGTTCGGTCAGCCGATCGGCACGTTTCAAAGCATCCGCGCCAAGCTGGTTGACG
The DNA here is from genome assembly GCA_046765795.1 of Acidobacteriota bacterium. Classification (GTDB taxonomy): domain Bacteria; phylum Acidobacteriota; class Vicinamibacteria; order Vicinamibacterales; family UBA2999; genus Gp6-AA40. The sequence goes on from JBKPRH010000245.1 coordinate 22,575, forward strand.
CGGCAACGCGCATCGAAGCGGCGCGTCTCCTGACCTATCGAGCGGCGGCGATGAAAGACGAAGGGCAGCGCACGACGCTCGAAGCGGCCATGGCCAAGCTCTACTCGAGTGAGATCGCCGTGCGTGTCGCCGAGGACGGTGTCCAAATCCATGGCGGCTACGGCTTCGTCAAGGACTACGTTGCCGAGAAGTACTTCCGCGACGTCAAGCTCACCACCATCGGAGAGGGCACGAGCGAGATCCAGCGGCTCGTCATCGCCCGGCAGCTCCTTTAGTGGTATGTCGTTCGCGACTGACCACCGGCCGCTCCGTTGTCGCGGCCGACGAACCTCGCTCAGGGGCTGGTTGTGACTCGTACGACTGCCGTCCATGCGGACCATTAAATGAGCGTGGCTGAACTCGTGCTCGCGGGCGATCCGCGTGCGGTGGCTCGGGCGATCTCGTTGGTCGAAGACGATGCCGGCGCAGGTCGTGAGTTAATCAGCCGGATCTACGAGCACACTGGCCGCGCGTATTTGATCGGCGTGACCGGTGCACCGGGCGTTGGCAAGAGCACGCTCGTCGATCGCCTTGTCACCGAAGCTCGCCGCGCTGGATTGACCGTGGGCGTCCTGGCCATCGATCCGACCAGCCCGTTTTCCGGCGGCGCGATTCTCGGCGACCGCGTGCGCATGAGCACGCACAGCCACGATGCCGGTGTGTTCGTACGCAGCATGGCGACGCGGGGGCATCTTGGCGGGCTGTCCGCAGCGACGAACGATGCCGCGCTGGTGCTCGACGCCTCTGGCAAGGACCTCGTCATCATCGAGACAGTCGGCGTCGGTCAGGACGAAGTCGATATCGTTCGTACCGCCGACATCTCGATCGTCGTCCTCGTGCCGGGCGCTGGAGACGATGTGCAGGCGCTGAAGGCCGGGATCATGGAGATTGCCGACATCTTCGTCGTCAACAAGGCCGACCGTGAGGGCGCCGATCAAGTCGTCCAATCAGTCACCGCGAATCTCTCGTTGCAAACGTTTGCCGAAGGGGAATGGCGTCCCCCCGTCGTCAAGACCGAGGCGGTGAATGGCATCGGCGTCGATCGCCTGTGGCAGGACATTGAGCGATTCCGTCAGCACGAATCGCAGCACCAGCAGCAGCGTCGCAAGGCGAGTCACGAGTCTCGATTGCGCGGACTCCTCGCGCAGCGTCTGCTCGAACACGTGGAGAAGCGCTTGCCGTCGGGTGAGTTCGATCGTCTGGTCGAGGCGATTGCGGCGCGACGCACTGATCCGTATTCGGCCGCGGCGCAGCTGATGAGCCAGGCCCTGGACGTATGAAGGCCGTCCTCGATCACATTGGCATTGCGGTGCAGGACGTCGAGGCGGCGCTCGCGTTCTACCGTGATTCATTGGGACTCGAGGTCGAGGCGCCGGAGGACGTGCTCACGCAACGTGTCCGCGCGAGGCACATTCCTGTTGGCGGACCGAAGCTCGAACTGCTCGAAGCCACTGCTCCTGATTCGGCCATCGCGAAGTACATCGAGAAACGGGGCCCGGGCATCCATCACATAACGCTGCGCGTGGAGGACATTCGCGCCGCGCTCGCTCACCTCAAGGCGCGCGGCGTGCGACTAGTGGACTCGGAGCCGCGACCCGGAGCCGAGCACGCGCTCGTGGCCTTCATCCATCCATCCGCAGCGCATGGCGTGCTCGTCGAGTTGAAAGAGGTTGCGGAATCAGGGCCGGTGCTCGACGTGACGCGACTCTCGTTCGGCGACCTCCAGCTCACGATGCTGCACGATGGCGGCTTCAGGCTCGATGGCGGCGCGATGTTCGGCGTCGTGCCTCGCCCGCTCTGGGAAAAGCTCGCACCCGCCGACGACCGTCACCGCATTCAGCTCGCGATGCGGCCGCTGCTCGTCGAAGCTGCGTGGGGACGAATGATCGTGGACTGCGGCGCGGGCGACAAGATGTCGGCCAAGCAGGTCGACATCTATGCGTTGACGCGCGATCGGAGTCTCGATCATGCGCTTGCCGCCGCCGGCCTGAGCTCTGCGTCGATCGAGTTCGCGCTGGCGACACACCTGCATTTCGATCACTTCGGCGGCGCGACGGTTTTCGAGAACGGCGCGTTGAAGCCGCGATTCCCGAACGCGCAGTACATCATCCGGGCGGCGGAATGGGAGGACGCGACACATCCGCACGAACGGAATCGGGCGAGCTATCTCCAGGATGATTTCGTGCCGTTGAAACAGGCCGGTGTGGTGCAGTTCTTCAACGACGACATGATCATCAAGCCGGGCGTGCGGGTCGAACGCAGCGGCGGCCACACCGGGCAGCATCAAGTCGTCTATATCGAGTCGGGGGGAAAGACCGCGGTCTACGTCGCCGACATGATCCCGACGACCGCGCATCTGCAGGATCCATGGTTGATGGGCTACGACCTGTTCCCGATGGACACGCTGGCGTTCAAGCGCCGTTTCATCCGTGAGGCGATCGACCGGGAGTACCTCATCCTGTTCGAGCACGATCCGCGCGTCTCGGCCGGATACATCCGCGAGAACGCGAAGGGACAGCGCTTCGTGGAGCAGGTGCTGTAAAATAGCGGGTCCACAAATCAGGACCCGCCCTACGCTGTAGGAGACAGGCGTAGGCCGGGTCTTGCTCTTGAGACCCGGCATACTTCATACATGGAACCAGTTCAGATCGGCATCATCGGCGGCAGTGGTCTGTACGACATGGCGGAGGTCACCGACCGCAAGGAAGTGACGTTGACCACGCCGTTCGGTGAACCATCAGGCCCCTACATCCTCGGCACACTGCGGGGGAAGCGCGTCGCGTTTCTGGCTCGTCACGGCGCCGGGCATCGCTTCTCGCCGTCGGAGTTGAACTTCCGCGCGAACATCTTCGGGATGAAGATGCTGGGCGTCGAATACATCCTTTCTGCGAGCGCCGTCGGGAGTCTCAAAGAAGAGTACGCCCCGCTCCACATCGTCATTCCGGATCAGTTCATCGATCGCACCAGGGGCCGCATCAGCACGTTCTTTGGCCGCGGGCTTGTCGCACACGTCGGTTTCGCGCATCCGTTCTGCAAGGTCCTCAGCGGCATTGCACTCGACAGTGGAACGCGCGCTGGCGCGACGATTCACAAAGGCGGAACGTACGTCTGCATGGAGGGTCCGCAGTTCTCGACGCTCGCCGAGTCGCGCCTCTATCGATCGTGGGGTGCCGACATCATCGGCATGACGAATCTGCAGGAAGCGAAGCTCGCGCGCGAAGCGGAGATCTGCTACACGACGATCGCGCTCGTCACAGATTACGACTGCTGGCATCCCGATCACGACTCGGTGACCGTGGACATGATCATCGCCAACCTGACGCAGAACGCGAAGACCGCACAGCAGATCATCGCCGGCGCCGTCGACGCGCTGCCGTACGAGCGCGCGTGCGAGTGCGCATCAGCGCTGAAGTACGCCCTGATCACACGGCCTGACGCCATCCCGGCGCAGACCCGGCAGGATCTTGCTCCACTGGTGGGCAAGTACTTGCAGACCACGTGAATTGACGATTGACGATGTACGAATGACGAATTGGGCGGATCAATCCGTCAATCGTCGATCGTCAATCGTCCATTCCACAGAGACAGAGAGGACAGACTCAGAATGACCACGCGACGGTTCGATGTCACGGCGATCGGCAATGCCATTGTGGACGTCATCGCTCAGGCGGACGACTCGCTGCTCGCGCAGCACAACCTGCCCAAGGGCGCGATGAACCTGATCGACGCCGAAACGGCGCAGAAGCTCTACGCGATCATGGGGCCTGGCAAAGAGGCGTCCGGAGGTTCGGCGGGGAACACCATCGCCGGCATTGCGGCGCTCGGCGGCAAGACCGCCTACATCGGCAAGGTCGCGGCTGACCAGCTCGGCGAGGTGTTCACGCACGACATCCGCGCGGTGGGTGTCACCTACGACACCAAGCCGCTCGTCGGCGGTCTGCCGACGGCGCGTAGTCTGATCTTCGTCACGCCGGACGCGCAGCGCACGATGCAGACGTTCCTCGGCGCGACGACGCAGCTTGGCCCGGAGGACGTCAACATGGACTACATTACCTCGTCGAAGGTGGTGTACCTCGAAGGCTATCTCTGGGATCAACCGAACGCGAAGAAGGCCATGCGCGACGCGGCGATCAAGGCCCAGGAGTCCGGCGCGAAGGTGTCGCTCACGCTATCAGATTCGTTCTGCGTGGCGCGTTTCCGCGACGAGTTCCTCGAGCTGGCCGAGAAGCACGTGGACATCTTGTTCGCCAACGAGGGCGAGATCCTGTCGCTCTATCAGACCGACAACTTCGATACCGCGTTGCAGCAGGTGCGCAAACACTGCGAGATCGCCGCGTTGACGCGCAGCGAAAAGGGATCAGTCGTCGTGAACGGCGACGAGGTGCACATCATCGACGCCGTCAAGGGGGTGAAGGTGGTGGACACGACCGGCGCCGGCGACGCGTACGCCGCCGGGTTCCTCTATGCCTACACGCAGGAGCTCGATCTCGCGACGTGCGGCAGGTTGGGTGGCGCGATGGCGGCCAAGGTGATCAGCCACTTTGGGCCGCGATCAGAGGTCGCCGACGTCAAGAAGATCGCGGCGTCAATGCTTTAGGTTCGATATTGGGCAGGAAAGCGGTCAGCAATCCGATGGCGGGCAGGAACGAGCAGACTTTGTAGACAAAGTCGATGCTCGTCGAGTCCGCCAGTTGGCCGAGCAGCGCCGCGCCGATCCCGCCGAAGCCGAACGCAAATCCAAAGAACAGTCCTGACACCGCTCCGACC
>JBKPRH010000246.1:0-7161 GCA_046765795.1 Acidobacteriota bacterium
GGCGCCGTGTGCGTCGAACAGCGCGTCTACCGAGGCGAGATCGTTGTGCCGCGCCAGCAGCGTGTCGCTCGTGACCGCCCGCGGGACGCCGGGGCTCGTCGGAATGCCGAGCGTCGTCGCCCCTGAGCCCGCTTTGACGAGAAAGGCGTCCGCATGCCCGTGGTAGCAGCCTTCGAATTTCACGATGCAGTCGCGGCGCGTGTATGCGCGCGCCACGCGCAGCGCGCTCATCGCGGCCTCGGTTCCCGAGCTCACGAAACGGATTCGCTCCACGGACGGCATCAGTGTGCGCACGCGCTCACCGAGCTCGTGTTCGAGAGGGCTGGGCGCGCCGAAGCTCGTGCCCTGCCGGGCGGTTTGTGTGATGGCCTTGATCAAGCCACGCGGCGCATGACCGTGAATCAACGGTCCCCACGACATCACGTAGTCGATGAAGCGGTTGCCATCGACGTCCTGAATGATCGCGCCCGCGCCGCTCTTGATGAACAGCGGCGATCCGCCGACGGCCTGAAACGCGCGAACCGGACTGTCGACGCCACCAGGAAGGACTTGGCTCGCCCGGGCAAACAGCTTTTTCGAACGTGTCGGATTCTTCATGCGGTGTAATTCAAAATGCAAAATGCAAAATGCAAAGAAGAACGAGCCGCCCGATCACCACCATTTGCATTGTGCCTTTTGCATCTTGCATTACAGAGCGCGCGCAGCTTCACGCGCGTAATACGTGATGATCATGTCCGCTCCGGCGCGCCTGATGCCGATGAGCGACTCCATCATCACGCGCGGCTCGTCGAGCCAGCCACGCTGCGCGGCAGCCTTCAACATCGAGTACTCGCCGCTGACGTGATACGCGGCGGTGGGATAGCCGAAATGGTCTTTGACCTTCGCCAGCACATCGAGATACGGCAGCGCCGGCTTCACCATCACGATGTCGGCGCCTTCCTCGATATCGATCTCTACTTCGCGCAGCGCCTCGGCGACGTTGCCAGGATCCATTTGATGGCTGCGCCGATCGCCGAACTGCGGCGTGGATTCAGCGGCCTCCCGGAACGGACCGTAGAACCCCGAGCAGTACTTGGCGGCGTAGGACATGATCGCGGTGCGATCGAAACCGCGCTCGTCGAGTGCCTTGCGGATTGCGCCAACGCGGCCGTCCATCATGTCTGACGGCGCGACGACGTCGGCGCCAGCCACGGCGTGCGAGAGTGCCGCTCGCACGAGTTGATCGACGGTGATGTCGTTGACGATCTCATCGCCCTCGACGATGCCACAGTGACCGTGCGAGGTGTACTCACAGAGGCAGACGTCGGTCATGACGACCAGATCGCGGACCTCGCGTTTGAGTGCGCGTACCGCCGTCTGCACCGGCGCGTCGGGATCGTAGGCTGCAGATCCTTCCGGATCTTTTTTCTCGGGCAGGCCGAAGAGGATGACCGCCGGTACGCCGTCGGTCTTCGTGGCTGAAGCTTCTTTGACGGCTTCGTCCACCGACAACTGGAAGACGCCAGGCATCGAGCCGATCTCGCGACGCACTCCCTCACCAGCACAGATGAAGAGCGGGTAAATGAAGCAGTCCGGCGTGAGCCGCGTTTCACGGACCAGCGACCGAATGGCCTCGGTGCGGCGGAGCCGGCGTGGACGCCGCGGCAGCGAAAGCGAAGTCCGGGTTGTGACAGCCATAACCGGATCTTAAACCGCAGGCCTTCCCTGGCTCACGTGCATCGCGATCGCATCGACCAGCGCCGGAATCGTCGAGACCGCGGGTATCACAGTGACGCTCAGACCGACCTGCGTTGCGGCATCGGCCGTGACCGGCCCGATCGCCGCGACGACCGTGTTCTTGAGCAGATCGATGGTTTGCTCGGCGCCATAGATTGCCGAGAAGTTGCGAACCGCCGACGGACTCGTGAACGTGACGACGTCGATCCGGCCGTCAAGGAGCATCCGATAGATGTCGGGGCCGCCATCCTGTTGTGCTTCTTCGAGCACGGTCCGATAGGCGACGACGTCGGTGATCATCGCGCCGGCGACGCGAAGTCCCTCGGCGATGACGTCGCGTCCGATGTCAGCTCGCGGCACGAGCACCGACGTGCCGCTGATGCTGCCGTCCCGTGTCATCGCCTCAACCACGGCTTCGGCTCGGAATTCGTCCGGAATGAGATCGACCTTGATACCGTAGCGGGCCAATCGCTCCGCCGTGCCGCTGCCAACGGTGCACAGCCGCGGACCATTCAACGCTCGGATGTCGCGCGTGCCATCCAGGAACGCGGTCATGAACGACTCGACGGCATTTGCGCTCGTGAAGACGATCCAGTCGAAGGCGCTCGCATTGGCCGCCGCTCGCAACAACGGATCGGGATCGTGCGGCGGCATGATGCGAATCATCGGCGCTTCGATCGCCTCGGCGCCCAGCACCGTTAAGCGATCGACCATTTCGGCCGCCTGGTCGCGCGGGCGCGTGACGAGCACGCGCTTGCCGAACAGCGGACGCGCGTCAAACCAGCGCAGGTGGTCGCGGAACCCGACCACTCGTCCGACGACGAGAATGGCCGGTCCACGCCGCGGCTGCTCGCGCGAGTGCTCGAGCAGTTCTATCAGCGTGCCGGACACCGTCTCCTGACTGGTGAGTGTGCCGTTGTAGACAATGACGCCTTGATCGTCGCTGGGCCAACCGTTGGCTTGCATCGCGTCGAGCATGCGCGGCAGTTGCTGCGCACCGGCGTAACAGACGATCGTGCCTTCGAGTTTGGCGAGACTCGCCCAGTCGATGTCGGGCGGCGTGCGGCTTTCGTCTTCGTAGCCGCGCACCAGCGTGATCGTGTCGCCGCCCCCTGGATACGTGACAGGCACGCCTGCGTACGCCGGCACGCCAATCCCAAGCGGGATACCGGGCACCACCTCGAACGGAATGCCGTTCTCGTGCAGGAACAGCGCTTCCTCGCCGCCGCGATCGAACACGAACGGGTCGCCGCGCTTCAGTCGTGCGACAAGGCTCCCTTCGCGCGCCTTCTCGGCAAGCAGCAAGCTGATGGCTTCCTGCGCCATCGGCTGGCGCGCCGCGCTGCCGACGTTGATCAGTTCGGCGCCAGGTCGCGCGTGCTTCAGCAACCGATGCGGCACCAGTTGATCGTGAATCACGACATCCGCGGTGCGCAGACACTCGAGTCCGTGGACGGTAATGAGCCCGGGATCACCCGGGCCGGTACCTATCAGATAGACGGCCGGATTCTTCATGGTTGCTCGCTCGTTTCGGTCGATACCTTCTGTGCGTCGGCAAGAATGGTATCCGCACCGCGAGCTAACAGCGAATCCGCGACCTGGATTCCCAGCGCAGCAGGCTCCCGCACTGAGCCTGAGGCAGTGGCCCGGACTTCGCGGCTACCGTCCAGCGCGATCACGATCGCCGCGAGTGTCATCGTCTCGGCCGCAACGGTCGCATATGCGCCGATCGGCATCTGGCACCCGCCGCCGAGACGGGCGACGATGGCTCGCTCCGCGTCGAGCGCCACGCCCGCTGTTGGGTCATTGATGGTGCTCACCAGTTCACGCGTCCGTTGATCGTCCTCGCGAATTTCGATGGCGATGATGCCTTGGCCAGGCGCCGGCACACAGGCATCGGCGGGCAATGCCGTCGAAATCCGGTGTGCGTGCTGAAGACGACGCAAGCCAGCAGCGGCCAGGACCAGCGCATCATAATCGCCCGAGTCGAGCTTGCGCAGTCGCGTATCGAGATTGCCGCGGATTGGCTCGAAGCGGGCATTCGGAAACAATGCGATCAGCTGAGCGATGCGCCGAACGCTGCTGGTGCCGATTTTCGGTGCGGGCCCAAGCAGCGCTTTCACCTCGTCGACGCTCGATGCATGGCGACCGGCAGGAAGCACGACCGCGTCGCGCGCATCTTCGCGGGGCAGCACAGCGCCGAGCGTCAGCCGCGGCGGGAGAATGGCGGGCAGATCCTTACTGCTATGCACCGCCAGATCGATCTCGCCCGTGAGCAGGCTGTCTTCGATTTCCTTCACGAACAGCCGCTTGCCACCGATTTCCGACAGCGGTACTTCGGCGAGGCGATCGCCCGATGTCTTGATGACGACGATCTCGCAATCGATGCCGGCGTGTGTGTTGAGCAGCGACGCCGTGGTGTTGGCCTGATAGAGCGCGAGCTGACTGCCTCGCGTGCCGAGTTTCAAGGTGGACATCTACTTTTGCCGATCGGCTCGATTCGTGTCAGCCGCGGCGTCGGTAGAACTCGATGTCGATTCGCCGGTGCGCAAACGGAATAGGCGGTTGATGGCCTCGGTGTAGGCGATCTGCGTTTCCTCGTCGGGCAACGCTTTGAGCTGTTCGGTGGGTTCGAGCAGCAGCTTCTCGACGATCAGCCGTGTGACTTCATCAACGCGTGCTCGAGCCTCGGGCGGCAATCCGTTCAGCTTGCCGTCCAGGCGCTGCAGTTCGGCTCGGCGGATGGCGTCGAACCGCTGACGCAGTGCCACGACCGTCGGCACGGCCCCTCGTGACCGTTGCCACGTTGCGAACTTCAGCAACTCCTCGGCAACGATCGTCTCGGCGTGCGCGATCTCGCGGCTGCGGCGCGAAAGATTCTCCTGCACGATCGTCTGCAGGTCGTCCACGTTGTACAAGAACACCTGTTCGATATCGCCGACCGCCGCTTCGACGTCGCGCGGCACCGCGAGGTCGATGATGAACAGCGGGTCGTGACGATGACGCGCAGTGGTGGCTTCGACTTGCGCGCGAGTGAGGATGGGCCGTTGTGATCCCGTCGCGGTAATCACGATATCGGCGCTCGCCAGGAGCAAGGGCACGTCCTCCCATCGCGCGGCGCGTCCGCCGACGGATGCAGCGAGTGCTTCAGCGTGAGCAGCCGTACGACTCGTAATGACGATGTCGCCGACGCCCTGCGCGCGGAGATGCTCGGCGGTCAGGCTGCTGATTTCGCCGGCGCCAATGACCAGCACATGCCGGCCGTCGAGGCGCCCGAAGATCTTTCGCGCCAGCGTCACGGCCGCAAAACTCACCGAGACCGCACCTTCACCAACCGCCGTCTCTGTGCGTACGCGCTTGCCGACGCCGAAGGACCAATGAAAGAGCTTGCTCAACATCGGCCCCGTGCAGCGGCGACCGGATGCCGTCTCAAACGCGTCTTTGACCTGTCCGAGAATCTGCGGTTCGCCAACCACCAACGAATCCAAACCTGCAGCGACGCGAAAGAGATGCTTGGCTGCAGCGTCGTCGCCCAACGAAAACAAGTGAGGCGTGAAGCTGTCGGCCGAAAGCGAATGGTACGTGCTGAGAAACTGAATGATCTCGTCGCGCGCCTGCGCCGGGTTCTCACAGGCGACATAGACCTCGGAGCGGTTGCACGTGGACAGCACGACCGACTCGGCCGCCGAGGGCCGTGTGGCCAGCGCTTCGACCGCGGCGCCGAGGTCGCGACTCGAAAAATCGAGTCGCTCTCGCACGTCCACGGGCGCCGTCTTGTGACTGACGCCGAGGAGGAGCAGATGCATTACTGAAAAGTGTGGCTCGTGGTCACGAAGTAGCTGACCGGCAGGAAATTCAGCAGCACGATGATGAAGCCCACTGCCGAGAGCCACGCCGCTCGTCGCCCGGTCCATCCCATCGTCGAACGCGCGAAGACCTCGAACGAATAGACCGCCCAGGTGAGCAGGGCGAAGAGAATCTTCGGATCGTTCAGCGACATCATCTGCAGGTTGGAGTTTCCTGGCGCCAGCGCGCGCGCCTGTGCCGTCCAGATCACGCCGACCACGACGCCGATGGTCAAAAACAACCAGCCGACAACAACTGCGCGCGAGTTCATCGCGTCGAGCACGTGCAGCGATGGCAGCCGTGCGTAGAAATACCCGAGATGCTTCTTCTTGATCTCCTTGAATTGCAGCATGTAGGTGAGCCCAAGCATGCCGGCGAGCGCGAACGAGGCATACGCGAACATCAGCGACAGCAGATGCACCCAGAACCACGGGCTGTCGAGTACCGGATCCGCGTTCTCGACGCCCGGTGAGAACGCAGGAATCATCTGCAGACCGACGGCAATCGGCAGGATGAAGACGCCCATCGCCCGCTCGTCAGTCGTCAGCTCGAGATAGATGTACGAAAGCGCGAGGAGCCAGACGAACGTGGAAATCGCGTGCGACCGACTTGCGAACGGCACATGTCGCACCTCCATCGTCTGCATTCCAATAACGAAGGTGTGCGACAGCACGGCGAGCAGCAACAGCGTTGTCGCCATGCGGCCGACAGCGGGCTGTCGCTTGGCGAAGTGCACCGCATAAACAATCGCAGCGGCCGCGTACAGGACGAGAGGGATCGCGTTCAACGGGCGGTCGGGGCGTAATAGCCCTTCTTGGTGCGCGGCGTGATGTTCGCGCGCGACGTCTGCACGACGAGGCGCCGGAAGGCTCCGTCACGACGCGAGTTTGCCGAGACGTAGCCGATCGTGTACTGGCTCGCCAATTCATCGGCAATCTGCGAGTAGACGCCGTTGAGATCCTCGATGCGCGCCGGGAAGAACGCGCGGCCGCCGGTCTCTTGCGCGAGCGTGCGCATCACGAATTCGGCCTCGCGGAAGCCCTTGGCCTGGACGTCATTTCCGCGCAGCGCGATCGCGTAGATCGCGGTCTCGGATCGTTTCGCGAGATCGAGTACCTCTTCGAACGACACCAGGCTCGATGTGTCCTCACCATCAGAGAAAACGATGAGCGCCTGACGCCGGACGTCCTCTTCGCTGACGGCTTTGACCTTCCGCAGTTCCTTGAGCGCGATGTAGATCGCGTTGTGCAGCGATGTGGATCCCCCGGCGTTGGTCTGTTCGATGGCGTTCTGGAGATCGGCCTGGTTGCCGGTAAAGCCCTGACGAATCTCGACGCGGCTATCGAAGTCGATCACCTGCGCGATGTCGTTCGGCTTCAGCTTCTTGATGAAATTGGTAGCCGCCGTCTGCAGCGTGCCGATGTGCTGCTCCATGCTGGCGCTGCTGTCGAGCAGCAGCGAGAGCGCGATCGGCTGCTGCCGGCGCGAGAAGAAGGTGATGTTCTGCTTGACGCCGTCCTCGAAGACCGAGAACTCGTTCTCCGCGAGATCGGTCACGTAGTGATTGGAGGCGTCGGTCACGGTCACGTTGAGCGAGAC
>JBKPRH010000247.1:0-5211 GCA_046765795.1 Acidobacteriota bacterium
CCGTATCTGTTTGCCATTCGCGCCGGACACATCGACGCGGCACGTGCGCTCATCGACTCTGGCGTGGATGTCAACCAGTCGCTCACCGATGGAACGAGCGCGCTCGTCCTCGCGGTGATGAACGCACACTACGAGCTCGCCGCCGCACTGCTCGACAAGGGCGCAAATCCCAACGCCGACAAGCAGGGGTGGACGGCGCTGCATCAGATCGCCTGGTCGCGCCGGCACAACGCCGGCTTCAATCTGCCGGGGCCGGTTGCGACTGGCGGACTCGACAGCCTCGATCTCGTGCGCAAGCTCGTTCAGAAGGGGGCCAACGTCAACGCGCGGATGACCAAGGAGCCGCGCGACGGCAATCGCAATCAGTTGAATCGCATCGGCAGCACACCGTTCCTGATGGCGGCGAAGTCCGACGACGTGCCGCTCATGCGCGTGCTGCTCGAGACTGGCGCCAATCCAGCGCTGACAACCAATCGTGGTACGACCGCGTTGATGGCCGCGGCTGGTGTCGGCATCTGGGCGCCAGGCGAGAACCCGGGCACACACGAGGAAGCGCTGGCCGCGGCGAAGCTCGCGCTTGACGTGGGCGGCGGCAAAGTGAACGACGTCGATCAGGATGGCGAGACGGCGCTTCACGGTGCGGTATATCGCGGCGGCGCGATTCCCGTCATTCAGTTCCTCATCGACAAGGGCGCCACGCTCGACGTGAAGAACAAGAAAGGCTGGACGCCGGTCGTGGTCGCCGACGGTGTCGAGTACACACCGGCCGTGCTGAAGCGCTATCCCGAGGCTGCGGCGCTCTTGCGCAAGACGATGCGCGAACGTGGATTGGCGGTGCCGCCACCGAATCACAGCGCCGAGAAGGCAGCAGATCAAGACGCCGCCGGCGGCAAAACGATCTGGGATGGTGTCTTCACCGACGAGCAGGCTGGGCGCGGTTCGAAGATCTACGCCGTCTCCTGCGCGCCGTGTCACAAGACCGATCTGCTCGGCGACAGCGGTACGCCCGCGCTCGCCGGCGCCGACTTCTTCTCGCGCTTCAGCGGCTCCAGCGTGGATGATCTGGTCAAGACGATCCGCGCCTCGATGCCGCAGGACGCGCCGGACTCGCTGGGTACGCCGGCCTATGTGGATCTGGTCGGCTATCTGCTCAAGGCCAACGGCGGTTCTGCAGGGACGACGGAGCTTTCGCAGGATTCAGCCGCGCTGAAGCAGATTCGGATTACGAACCCAAAATGACCTCGTAGGGCCGGTCCTTTCGGACCGGCCGGGAGAATCGACGTGAAACGCACGCGCGTGGTCGTACTGTCGTCGCTCGTCGCCGCCGGCTTCGTGATGATGATCGTCGGCACTGCAGCCCAGGATCAGCCCGCCCCCGCTGCAGGACGTGGCAACTTCCTCAATAACTTCACCGGCAACATCACGGTCGGCAACACCAAGGACATGAGCTCATCGCGCATCAAATTCGACGCCGGTGCGCGCACCAACTGGCATCTGCATTCGGCGCCGCAACTGCTGCTCGTCGAAGAGGGACGCGGCCGGCTGCAGGAATTGGGCGAGCCGATCAAAGATGTGGCTGCCGGACAGCCGGTGCTGACCAAGGCCAACGTCCTGCACTGGCACGGTGCTTCGCCGGATCAGTCGGCGCTGCAGTTCAGTGTTTATAGCGGCACGCTCGAGTGGAAAGAAAAGGTCACCGACGAGGAGTACACGGGCAAGACGATTCGTCGCCAATAGTACGTCGTGTCCGCCGTCAGGCGGACCAAAAGACATATGACTAATACCTACAGGTTTGCGTCGGTCCTTGCCGCCGCGGCGCTCGTCACCGCCGCAGCGACGCTCATCGCCCAACAGAACACCGGCGCTCCGGTTGTCAGCGAAGTGCCCTCCGCTCCGCCGCCGAGGCTGCCGGAGATCACCTCGCAGGATCTGCTCGACGGCCTGAAGCATCCGTCGCGCTGGCTGTCCTACTCCGGCGATTACACGGGCCGTCGTCATAGTCCGTTGAAGCAGATCACGCCCGAGAACGTCGGCCGGCTCGCGCCGCAGTGGACGTGGCAGGCCGAGGGCATGCCGATCAATCGCGGCTTCGAATCCACGCCGCTGGTGATGGACGGCACGATGTACATCACCGGCAACCAGAACTACGCCTGGGCGATCGATGCGAAGACCGGCCGTCAGATCTGGCGCTATCGCCGCGCGCTGCCGCCAGGGACGACGTATGGCGGCGCGAATCCGTCGAACCGTGGATTCGCCGCGTACGGCAATTTGCTGTTCATGGGCACCCTCGACGCGCACCTGCTCGCGCTCGATCGCGATACCGGAAGGATCGTGTGGGACGTCGTGCTCGATGATTACAAGCTAGGCCATGCGGCGATCGCTGCGCCGCTCGTCGTCAAGGACAAGGTGATCACTGGCAACTCGGGCGGCGACATCCCGACGCGCGGCTTCCTCGACGCTTACGACGCGAAGACGGGCAAGCGCGTGTGGCGCTTCTACACGATTCCTGCCAAGGGCGAGCCGGGCAGCGAGACGTGGTCGAATGAAGAAGTGCTGCCGCGCGGCGGCGGCGCCACGTGGGTGACCGGCACCTACGATCCCGAACTCAATCTGATCTACTGGGGCGTCGGCAATCCGAACCCGGATTACTGGAGCGCCGAGCGGATGGGCGACAACCTCTACACCGCCTCGCTCATCGCGCTCGACGCCGACACCGGCAAGCTGAAGTGGCATTTCCAGTTCACGCCGCACGATACGCACGACTGGGACTCGAACCACGTGCCAGTCCTCGGCGACATCACGCTCAACGGCCAGACGCGCAAGGTCGTGATGGTGGCCAATCGCAACGGCTTCTACTACACGCTCGATCGCACGACCGGCGAGCTCATCGTCGGCAAGCCGTTCACGGCGACGAAATGGGCCCGCGAGCTCGATGGCAAAGGACGTCCAATCGTCCTGAGCAACGGCGTCGTTCCACCCGGCGGCACCGAGGCGACGACCCCGTGCGTGCCCGACTTCCGCGGCGGCACGGTCTACAACCCGCCGTCGTTCGATCCGGCGCTGCAGCTGTTCTACGTGATGGCGCGCGAGACCTGCGCGTACTACACGCCCACGCAGCAGGAGTGGCAGGTGGGCCGTTCGTATATGGGCGGCGGCATGCGCAAACTTGCCGAGCCTGATTTCAGCGCGCTGCGCGCGATCGATCCGAAGACCGGCGCGATCAAGTGGGAGCACAAGTTCGAGACCGCTTCGTTGGCCGGTGTCATGTCCACGGCATCGGGCGTGGTGTTTGCCGGCGATCACGAGGGCTTCTTCAACGCATTCGATTCGAAGACGGGCAAGAAGCTCTGGTCTTATCGCACGGGGTCGCCGATCTGGGGCGCGGCGGGGGTGACGTTCATGCTCGACGGCCGTCAGCACGTCCTCATCGCGTCCGGCAACACGATCACGGCGTTCGCGCTGCCCGAGCGATGAGCGCCACGGTGGTTCCACGTTCCAGGTTCCCGATTCCAGGCTCCGGATTCGCGTTCCCATTCGCGCTCCTGATGCTCATGGCGGTGACGGTTCACGCTCAGGCGCCGCGTTCGTCCCCGCCGCCACCGCCACTGCCGCAGACCTTCTTCAGCGGCGAGACGCCAATACGCGTGGTCCCCGTTGCCAGAGGACTCTCGCATCCGTGGAGCCTCGCGTTTCTTCCGGACGGATCGATGCTCGTCACCGAGCGCGAGGGCCGGTTGCGCATCATCCGCAACGGCGTGCTCGATTCAACGCCGATTGCCGGCGTCCCCAAAGTCTTCGCGCGCGTACTTGGCGGTTTACTCGACGTCGCGCTACATCCGGCGTTCGCGCAGAATCGCATCGTCTATCTGGCTTACTCGAAGGCCGGCGACAACAACCTCTCGACGACTGCACTCGCTCGCGGCCGACTCGATGGTTCGACGCTCACCGACGTCAAGGACATCTTCGTCGCCAACACTTGGAGCAAGTCGAACACGAATTACGGCGGACGCATTGCGTTCGATCGCGCCGGGTTCCTCTATCTGACGATCGGTGAGCGGCAAGAGCAGCAGCGCGCGCAGGACATCAAGGATCACGGTGGCAAGGTGATCCGTCTTCGCGACGATGGCAGCGTTCCACCGGACAATCCCTTCGTCGGCAAGCCGGGGTATCAGCCTGAGATCTACACGCTCGGTCATCGCAGCCCGCAGGGACTCGCGATGAATCCTGCGACCGGCGCGTTGTGGGAGAACGAGCACGGTCCGCTCGGCGGTGACGAGTTGAACATCCTGCAGGCCGGAAAGAACTACGGCTGGCCGCTCGTGACGTTTGGTACCGACTATGACGGCACGAAGATCAGCGACGCGACCATGCGTGCCGATCTCGAATCGCCGTTCGTGTACTGGGTGCCGTCGATCGCGATTTCCGGATTGACCTTCTATACCGGTGACCGCTTCCCGCAGTGGAAGGGCAACGTCTTCGTCGGAGGGATGTTCGCTGGGCGCAGCCGCGGCACGGGCCACATCCAGCGCATCGTCATCAACGAAGCCGGGAGGCCGATCAATCGGGAGCCGATGCTCGCCGAGCTTCGTCAGCGCATTCGCGACGTGCGGCAAGGGCCAGACGGTCTTCTGTACCTGCTGACCGACGAGGACGATGGGATGCTGCTGCGGCTCGAGCCAGGCGCGCAACTCGCAGCGCCCAATGCGTCCGGCGTCGCGATGGGCCATCTGCATTACCGCGTGCGCGACGTCGACGCGAACAAGAAGTTCTGGGTCGCCCTCGGCGGCGAAGAGGTCAGTGCCCAGCGCTTGGCAGAGGGCACTGCCCAGGGCACAGCGCAGGGCACTGTCAAGTTTCAGGACACGCTCGTGTTCCTCGAGCAAGGCGACAGCACGGGCGGCACCGATGGTTCCGTCGTCAATCACGTCGCGTTCCGTGTCCCGGAGCTGACGAGGGTCGAAGCCGCCGGCCTGAAGGTCGCGCGGCTCAATGGGTTCCCCGGCGTTGCCTCCACCAACACACCTGAAGGCGAGCGGATCGAGCTGTTCGAGAACGCGGCGACGAACCTGACCTTCACCCAGGACGCCGGCTTTGATGACGCGGTCGCGACGCGGCACAACCGGCCGCAGGTGACGCCCATCGCCTTTCATCACGTCCACCTCTACGTGCCGGACGGCCAGGTGGCAGCCGCCAAAGCGTGGTACTCCAAGG
>JBKPRH010000248.1:0-6799 GCA_046765795.1 Acidobacteriota bacterium
CACCTGGCTGTATTACCGCGCCTGGCACGACCGCGGTGATCTCACGGCGCTGGTGTTTCCAGCGCTCGCAGCGTTCACGGTCGGGATTTTCGACGAGGCGCTGCAGTGGCTGGTGCCGGCTCGCGTGGGCGAGTTACATGATGTGCTGCTCAACGGCGTCTCGATCGCGTGCGGCTTGATCTTCAGCCTCGGGCTCGCCCCCGTGCGCGCGGAGAGCTGGTGGCCCGATCGACAAGGACGCCGCAGCCTCGCGTTATTTACGTCCTTCGTGATCGTGGCACTCGCTGCCTTCTTTCACGCGGTGCACTTGGGCCACGAGATCGACGATGCACAGGCCGGCGATTTCCTCTCACGCTACTCGGCCGACGAACTGCTTGCCGCATCACGCGACCGGGCGGTGCGCTGGCAGTTAGCACCGCCGCGTGAGTTGCATCGCACGTCGATCGAGGACCACTATCTCGCCGAGGGTGTGTGGCACGTGCAGCGGCGCAACGAGGTCGAGGACCCGCAGCGCGTCTGGCACGAGAACCTGATCCTCGAGAAGTACTTTGCTCCGGTGCTCGACTTTCCCACCTATTCGACCGGTGCCGGGGCGAAGTGGCCGCCGGAGCAGCGCGCGAATGCGGAGGCGCAGGCCCGGACAGAAGCAGGGGCGTATCGCAGCACCGCGAATCCGTATCCGATCTACACCTGGAATCCAGTACTGTTCTGGCTCTCTGTGATGGCCGCGATCGCGGTCATCGCGATGCTGCTGATTCTCCCCGGAAGATAATCACTAGGTGACTCAGACAGCCGAGCGGCTCGACGGCCTCTACAAGGCCTTCGATCATGTGACGTCAGCCACGGACCCCGTTCATATCGTCCGTCGTTTCAAGGCGCCGGAGGACCGCGAGATCGTGGGCTTCTGCGCGGCGGGACTGGCCTTCGGTCGCGTGGCCAGCGTGCTGCAGTCGATCGAGTCACTCCTTGCCGTGATGGGTCCGCATCCAGCGCGTTTCGTGCGCGACTTCGACGCGGCGCGAGAGCGCGATCGCCTCGCGCCGTTGGTTCACAGATGGATTCGTGGCCGGGATCTGATGGCGTTGCTGCTGATCCTGCAGCGCATGTTGCGCGAGTCGGGGTCGATCGAGGCGTTCTTCCTCGAGGGTGACGATTCCAGCCAGCCCCACGTCGGCGCGGCGCTCGACTCTTTTTCGACGCGCGCCCTGGCAACCGATCTTCGCGAAGCCTACGGCCGCCGCGTACCGAAGCAGCGCGGCGTCACCTACTTCTTCCCTCGCCCATCTGCCGGAAGCGCGTGTAAACGGCTCAACCTGTTCCTGCGCTGGATGGTCCGTCGTGACGAGATCGATTTGGGTGTCTGGACCCGGCTTTCACCGGCGCGCCTCATTGTTCCGCTCGACACGCATGTCATCCGCTTGGGGCGCTGTCTTCGGCTGACCCGCTACACGAGCCCTGGCTGGAAAATGGCGTCGGAAATCACCGCGTCCCTCCGGAACGTGGATGCCCAGGACCCGGTCCGTTACGACTTTGCCCTGTGTCACGTCGGGATGATGAATGCCTGTGGGTTCGGCAAGCCGCAGCGGGACGCGCAATGCCCTCTGAAAGGCCTTTGTTACCCCAGACCCAGGAAAAAGAAATAGGCGATGTCGAATTCGGGCTTCCCCGAACGACTATCCGGTGTTCGAGCAGTTTTTGCCCCGCCTTCGCCGACATTCGGCGACAGGCCTTCGGAGGAAGCCATGAAGTATCTGTGCCTGATCTACGACGACGAGAAGAAGTGGGAGACGATGTCCAAGGCCGAGTCGGACGCCTATATGGGTGAGTATTTCCAGTTCACCGAGAACATCAAGACGAGCGGCCACTACCTTGGCGGCAACGCCCTCAAGCCTGTGCAGACGGCCACGACGATCCGATCGCGGAATGGCAAGCTCTCCACCACCGACGGTCCGTTCGCTGAGACCAAGGAACAACTCGGCGGTTACTACTTGATCGAAGCGCGCGATCTGAACGACGCGCTGCAAGTCGCGCAGAAGATCCCATCGGTGCGCACCGGCAGCATCGAGGTTCGGCCGATCCAGGAGTTCAACTAACGTGGAGGCGCGGGCGACGGTTGATGCCGTCTACCGCGCCGAGTCGCGGCGCGTCCTCGCGACCCTGATTCGCCTGCTCGGCGACTTCGATCGCGCCGAAGAAGCGATGCACGATGCCTTCATCGCCGCGGTCGAACACTGGCCGCGCGAGGGCGTGCCCAACAATCCCCGCGCCTGGTTGGTGTCAACCGGGCGCTTCAAAGCCATCGACGCGATGCGGCGTCGCGCGCGGTTCGACGCGGCGCTCGGTGAGCTTGCCACCCAAATCGAAGCCGCGACCAACGACACCTCGGCCTGGGACGACCAGGCTGTCGAAGACGACCGGTTGCGGCTGATCTTCACCTGCTGCCATCCGGCGTTGACCCCCGACGCGCAGGTCGCGCTCACATTGCGCGAAGTATGCGGCCTCACCACCGAGGAGATTGCGCGCGCGTTTCTGACCTCACCATCAACAGTGGCTCAGCGTATCGTCCGCGCCAAGACCAAGATTCGCGACGCGCGCATCCCCTATCAGGTGCCGGAGCGCGCAGACATTCCGGCACGACTCGATACCGTCCTGCACGTCGTCTATCTGGTGTTCAACGAAGGATATTCGGCGTCGGCCGGCGAGTCGCTCACACGTCATGATCTGTCGGGAGAGGCGATTCGTCTGGGTCGTTTGCTCGCGGAGTTGTTGGCCGAAGCGGAGGTGATCGGCCTGCTCGCGCTGATGCTGCTTCACGAGTCGCGCCGCGCGGCTCGCACGAAGGAGTCAGGCGAGTTGGTGCTGCTCGACGAACAAGACCGCACGCGCTGGAACCGCGAGCAGATCGTCGAAGGCTGCGCCCTCGTCGAACGCGCGCTGACCGGTCGCCGGTTCGGACCGTATACGCTGCAGGCAGCGATTGCCGCCGTTCACGCCGAAGCGCGGACTGCGGCCGACACTGACTGGGCGCAAATCGTCGGTTTGTACGACGTCCTGGTGCGTGCGGATCCGTCGCCGGTTGTTGAATTGAATCGCGCAGCGGCGATTGCGATGCGCGACGGTCCGGCCGCAGGTCTCGCGATTGTGGATGCGATCCTCGGCCGGGGCGAGCTCGAGTCGTATCACCTCGCGCATTCGGCGCGCGCCGACTTATGCCGTCGTCTTGGCCGGATGGCTGACGCGCGCGCGTCGTACGAACGTGCGCTGGCCCTCGCGAAACAGGAACCCGAGCGTCATTTTCTGGAGAAGAGACTGCGCGAGCTGCCGCCTAGCTGACCTTCCGTTGCGCCGAGAAGAGCGATGCGTACACGGCCTGGGTGCCGTCCACCATGCGATCGACGGTGAACCGATCGCGCGCGCGTTGAAGCGCCGCTTCGCCCATGCGCGCTCGCAGCTTCGGATTCTTGAGCAACTGCACGATGCGGGCGGCCATCGCCTGATGGTCGCGGATCGGAACGAGAAACCCGGTCTCGCCATCGACCATCACTTCAGGGATCGCGCCGGCATCGGTGGTGACGGCTGGTTTCGACGCCGCCATGGCATCAACCAGCGCCGTACACATGCCTTCGCTGGTTGAGCTCATCACGAAGATGTCGAACCCCTTCGTCAGTTCCAGGGCATCATCACGGAATCCGGCCAGGAACACGTGACGCTCGAGATGCTTGTGCCGGATGTGCTCCTCGAGCGCGTGGCGCAGTTCGCCGTCGCCGACGATCACGAATCGCGCATCGGGGACCTGACGCACCGCGATCGCTGCGGCATCGATCAGATAATGCTGGCCCTTATGAGGGACCAATGCGGCAACGTTGCCGATGACCGGTGCTTGCGTCGGGAGGAAGAAGGCGGCACGCACATTCGCCGCCTGTAATCGCTCAATGCGATCGACGTCCACGCCTTCGTTGACGATGGTGATCTTTGCGCGTGGCACGCCGTCGGTGACCAGACGATCGCTGATGACACGGCTGTTGGCGATGAACCCGTCCACCTGTGCGTAGGTCCATCGCGAAAACGACGAGTGCTTCAGTCGGAACTCCGTGCGCCGCGAAGCGATGAGCACCGGCTTCGGCTTCGGCTCGGTAATGGACAGCGCAGTCGCGGCCATCGTGACCGCAAACGGATCGTGGGCGTGGATGACGTCGGGCTTGAGTTGCTTGATGACCCGCGACAACCGCCAGGCGGCGCCGAGGTCGACTTCGTGATCGGGAGCGAGGGGGACAAGGTCAGTGCCCTCTGACATGCGCCGGAACAGCTCGCCCTCTGGATGCGCAACCAGCGCCGCACGCTCGCGGCGCGCGCGAAGACCCATCACGGTGTACATCACCTGGTTGGAGCCACCCGTCCAGTTCCGCGATGTGTCGATGTGCAAGGAGAACACTTACGTCAATTGGTGGGAGTTCTTTTGTAATTCCCAGAGCTTCGCGAATTTCAGGAACACGGAATACGAGTTCATCAGCGAGATCGTGAGACCGACGGTTCCGTCGAGGAATCCGCGACGCAGCAGATAGTTCCGCAGGAATGCCGCCGGCGGATGCACGATCAACGCGAACGGACCGGTGCGCTGGCCGCGCTCGTACATCTGTCGCGCGGCGAGCGTCGTGTAGTGATTGATGCGATCGAGCTGATCCCGCAGATCGCGAAAGGAGTAGTGCTGAAGCTCGTTAGCGAGCTGACCGGGCCCGCCATCGACACTCACCGATTCGTGCACGTACAGCCCGGTCCATCGCGCTGAACGTCTGTCGTACAGCCTGGTCTGATAATCCGGATAAAAGTCCGTCGTCCGCACCCAGCGTCCGAGGTGATAGGCCACGCGAGGCACGCGATAGCCCTTGCGCGTCGGCTCGGTCGCGAGCAGCGCATGGATCTCGCCGGCGAGTGCCGGCGTGATCCGCTCGTCGGCATCGAGGGAGAAGATCCAGTCGTTCGACGCGAGGAGATGGGCGAAGTTCTTTTGATCGATGTAGCCGGACCAGGCGCGTGTTTCGACGCGAACGCCCTTCGATCGCGCAATGGCGACGGTATCGTCAGTGCTTCCCGAGTCGACGACGATGATCTCGTCAGCCCAGGAGGCGCTGTCGATGGCCGCTGCGATGTGGTCTGCCTCGTTGAGGGTGATGATGGTGACCGAAACCTTCGGCACACCGGAATCTTATTGGAGGAATCAGGAATCAGGAATTGATTCCTGATTCCCGATTCCCGATTCCTTCTACTGTTGCGGCTGCGACAGTGTGGATACCGTCGTCGCCGTGACGCCACCGCCGCCGGCGCCGATGGGTACTTCCTGCACGGTTTCGAAATCGACGACCGACTGGTTGTAGTCGAGAATCGCGCGCAGTTCGTTGTTGCGGGCCAGCGACAGATCGCGTTGCGACTGGAAGACCAGGAAGCTCGTGGACGTGCCGGCCTGGAACTTCCGCTGCTCCGCTTCGAGTTTACGCTCGGCGAGCTGGCGCGACGCGCGCGTGCTCTGCACGCGCTGCTGGTTGGTCTGGACGTTGCGGGCCTGTTGCCGTACCTGTGTCGCGACTTGTAGCTGCTGGTTCTTGAGCCGCGTCTGCGACTGGCTGTACTGGAGGCGCGTGCGCGCGAGGTTCGCATCAGCCTGCGAGGTGCCGATCGGATAGGTGATGTTGAGTGAGGCGGTCCAACTCGGGCTGTTGAGGCCGAACAGATCCCGAAGCACGCTCCCATAGCTCTTCTGAAGAGCGAGGGGATCGAACTGGTTCGGCAATCGCGTGCCGCCGAGCGCCGCGAGCCCGTAATTCAGATTGCCCTGAACATCAGGCAGCGTTTGGTTTCGAAAGAAGCGGATGTTGATTTCGCTCGCTTCCATTGAGCGTTTGGTCTGCGCAAGGTCTGTCCTTCGCTCGAGTGCGTTTCGCACGGCACCGTCCACGTCGACGTTGGTCGGCTGAAACGGCGGAAGTTCGGTTGGCTCGATACGAACGTTCCAGAAGTCCGGCATCATCGGATCGAACACCAGCGCGCGCAGCGTGTCTTCGGCCGTCGCAATTTGCGCCTGCGCGACGATGACCGCTTCCTCGCGCGCCGCGACCTCGGATTCCGCTTCGATGATGTCGATCGGAGGGGTGGTGCCGATCTCAACTCGCGATCGCGTGTTGCGGAGCGACTCCTGCGCGAGCTCGAGCGACTGTTGCTGCACGGTGAGGGAGGCGACCGCGTAGGCGAGATTCCAATACGCGTTGCGTACCGTGCGCGTCGTCGAGACGAGCGTCTGGCGCAGGCCGACGTCGGCGATCTCGCGATTCTTCTCACTCACCCACAGCTGCTGTCGCGTGTTGTCAATGGACCACCCGCGCAGCAGCGACTGCTGATAGTTGAACGCGAGCGTCGAGTTGAGCTGCGGCTTCCACAGGTTCCCCTGGTTGTTGCTCGACACCCGGGAGTTGTCCCACCCCACATCGTAGATGCCGCCCCAGGGCAAGTTCTGCGTGATACCGAAGTTGCTCGTGAAGTTTTCTTGCTTGAAGTTGGCTTCCTGGCTGCCGGTGAAGATGTTGGCGGAGGGCCGCTGAATGCTGTTGTTCTGAAACACCGTGTTGAATGCCGGCGTCCAGGCACCCCGCGCGGCGGCGACGTTGAGGTCCTCGATCTGCGGATCGAGCCGGGAGATCTGAATCCCGAGGTTGTTCTCGATGGCAAGCTTGACCGCTTCATCGGTCGTCAGGCGGCGGACAGGCCGGTTGTCGGCCGCTGGCGCTGGCTGCTGTGCGCTGGGCTGTTG
>JBKPRH010000249.1:0-15365 GCA_046765795.1 Acidobacteriota bacterium
GCTCAGGACAGCCTTGTCAATCAAAGCCTTCTGTACATCGGATTCGCCATCGGCGTGTTTCCGAGCGTCGTGTGGCAGATGCTTGCCACGACCGGAAAGCGCTTCGGGGCGTTCATCAGATTGCCGAGCATGCGCAACGAACTGCCGCTTAGCGATCTGGACGGGCTCACAATCTGGCACGAAGCGCGCTTCGAGGAGGAGGACATCGAGAACATTCCGAACCTGGCCACCGCCGACGTCGTGGAGCTGCTGCTCCACACGCGGATTCCGCCCGATCGAATCGTCGACTGGCTCGATCAGGCCATCCTCTATACGGCGCTCGGTGCCGAATCACCAAAAAGCTCGAAGCGGGCGGTACTGCGCGCCCAGGGCATTCGCAACGCTGTCGGGTTGATGGAGGCGTATCGCAAGAGCATCGTGCGCGACGACACCGACGCTCTTGAAAAGCTGTTGCCTGGCAGCGGACGCAGTGTGATTCGCACGTTGGTCGATACGGTCGACACGAACCCGAACCTGAGGCTCGTGGAAGCCTGGCGCGGCATGCCGAGACGCTCGCAGCTCTCGACGGTCCGTCCGTCTGAGCACGCAGTGACCCACCGTTAAGTCGAGACTGGGCCGGCCTTGATGTCCTTGTACGCCGCCGTAGCTTCGTCACGTCCGGTGCAGGCCTTGACTTACTTGAACCCGGGATCTATGGTTCACGCGATTCGTTAGCCCCCCGCACAGCGCCCTGCCTGCTGAACATCCAGCGAGAGGAGCCCGTCATGACCCGCCTCTTTCGTCATCAGTCCCTGAGCGTTGTTGTGCGTGTGCACTCTCTGGCTCTGATCGCGCTGGTGACGGCGTGGATGTTCGCCAGCGGCTCGGACGGCAGCGTAGCTGCTCAGTCGCTCACGGGATCGAACGTTCGCGTGTCGACCCATGATTTCTTCCCCGCGGATCCGTTCTTCTCGTCGACGGGCGCACCAGACGTTCTGCAGCAGAACGAACCATCGATTGCCGTACATCCCCAGACTCCCACTCTGATCGCAGTTGGGATGAACGATGTTCGGACGCTGGCGATCTCCGACGATGCGTGGCAGGGCCTGGCCGTCAGCACTGACGGCGGCGCCTCATTCGCGTTCGAGGCGTTGGTTCCCGGCTTCCCTGGGGATACTTCTCCCGAAGGACTTGCGTCGCCCATACGAGGCAACGCGGCCGCCAGCGATCCCTGGCTGTCCTTCGACAACTTCGGGAACTTGTTTTTTGCATTCGTTGCGTTTCAGCGAACCCCGCCGGGACGGCCGGATTTCGATCCGGCGCAGACCAATGCCATTGCCGTGGCCAAATACATCGCCACGCCGGCCGGCGTCACATACGACAAGACCGTGGTCATCGAGCGCGGCAACGTCGGACTCGGCCGACAGGAGGACAAAGAGGCGCTTGCCGTCGACAACCATCTGACCTCGCCATTCAACGGCAACATTTATGTTTGTTGGGTGCGGTTCACAGGCAGTCAAGGTCATCTCAAGGTCGCACGGTCGACTGATGCGGGCGAGTCGTATGACCTTGCGGACCTTGGTCCGGCCAGCAATCTGCAGGGCTGCAACGTGACCACCGCGCCGGACGGTGATGTGTACGTGTCCTGGCGGACGTTCGACCAGAATCCGCGAGTCCCGAATCCGCGAGACAGCGCGATCTTTGTCGCCCGGTCGACGGATGGTGGCGCCACCTTCGGCGATCCGGTTCGCGTGAGTACGTTCGAGGACTACAACCAGAACGCGACGCGAACGCCCCCGATCTTCCGCATCTTCTCGGTGACGTGGCTGGCGGCCGATGAGCACGGCGTCTATGTGGCGTGGCACGAGCGGAACGGGACGAACGGCGCGGATGTGGCGATCAGTCGCTCAACGACCAACGGCGACACATGGGAGGCGCCGGTACGGCCACACGCGGGCTTCGGTCACCAGCTCGTGCCCTCGATCGCGGCGGCCGGCGGTCACTTGTCGGTCGCGTGGTATGACAGTCGGGGTGAACCGGCCTTTACCGCGGCTGGTCCGGTGAGCGGACAATGCCCCTCCGGCGCGACGACCGGCGCGAGCTGCACAGGCATGGACGTCTTCTACAATCAAGCCAACACCACCGCCGCGGGTCCTTTGTCGTTCGCGACCGAGGTGCGCGTCACAAGCAGGTCCTTCAATCCAAATCTGTTCGGGTCGATCAAGGCGGTCACACCATTCATCGGCGACTACATCACCGTCGTATCAAACGCCGCCAATGCGTACGTCGTCTGGGGAGACAACCGAGACATCAACCCGAGCGCGAATGCCCAGGAGGATGCCAGTACAGCAACAGACCCGCCGGAGCTGATAAACGCCCGATCGCGAGACTCGAATATCTACTTCCAGAAGATCGCCAAATGAATCGTTACCGGCGGCGCAGCCCTTCGGGATCCTGGGCGGGCTCATTCGGATAGTTGAAGAACAGCTGGTTGCCGTCGAGATCCTCGACCACCAGCACTCTGTAGCCCCAGTGGCCTTCCTTGACGAGGACGCCGCGGGATTCGAATTCGGCGCGCAACGCATCGAGCGCGGCAACTGCGGCGTCATGCGTCTGCGGCTCGACGTTCAGGGAGATGAACATCAGACCTTTGCCGACTTTCTCCGGCCAGTGCTCGGCGAGGATCAGGGCGCAGCCCTGGCGGTCGACCTGTGCGACATCCACCTGGCCGTTGTCGTCCTCGACGCGCCAGGGGACCGTGAAGCCAAGCCGGTCCACGTAGAAACCAAGCGACGCGTTGACACTCGAGACATGGAGCACCGGGCGACCGAACCACTCGGTCATGTCGCGGATGCTACTACGTCGCCGCGCGCGCGTCGCCGGGCGCGCGGCACAGAACTACGGCTCGAGCGTCGCCGCCACTCGAGCCCGTGCCTTCGGCTCAACTTGAACTGATCTCGTCCAGATCTTGTAACCCGACAACTCGACCCTCAGACGCTTCGAACCCGCGACGATATCCGACAACAGAAGCGGCGTCGTTCCAATCAATTCGTCGTCGACAAAGACCTGCGCGCCTGACGGACGTGAGGCCACTTGCAGCGAGCCTGTCTTGCCCTTCGTCGCAGAAGCAGTCGCAATAGCATCTGCCGCAGCCGGCTCTTTCGTCGCAGGAGCCGTGGGATCTGCCGGTGGCGGCACCGTCGCCACAGAGGCCGGTGGCGGCACCGTCGCCATAATGGCCGGTGCCGGCGCACTCGTGGGGCGAAGCTCGAAGTCGAGCGTTCGTGCTGGACGCCGTTCGCTCAACGTCACTCGCCTTTGCCGCGAGTTGTGATCGGGGTGCGAGACCTCAATCGTGTGCGCTCCGAGAGCGAGGTCGCGAAGAGTGAGCGGCGTAACACCACGCGATTGGCCGTCAATCACCACGCCTGCACCGGCCGGCGACGAGCGGACTTGCAGACGACCTGAAGCAACGGGCGGCGGACTCGAAACCTTCTCTTCTGAACTTGGAGCCACTGTCTGCTTTGACACCGTGGCAACTGTCGGCTTTGAAATCGGAGCAGGTGCTGGCGTTGCCGGAGCTGTTGGCTTCGGAGCCTCCACTGCTGCGCGCACCGGTTGAGACTCAGCGATCGACTCATGGTGTCTGGCCTCGGTCGATTCGGTCGATGGCTTCGAGAAGTGCCCAACCACGAACCCTCCACCAAACCCGGCGGCGAAACTGATGGTAATAACCGCCGCCGCAACAAAGGCTCGTGACACTGGCTGAACAGGGTTCTCATGTGATGTGGCGTCGCGGGCGGGCAATTTCGTCGGTACGAGGGCGAGCGAGCTCGCACGCGGCGGCGTGACGTCTTCGAGCAACGCATCATCGATGATCGGCTCGAGTCGGATCACGGGGAGCTCAGGCTTGGACTCTTTCTTCTCTTGTTTCTTTTCCTCTCGCTTCTCGGGGACGAGGGGCTCCTGGCGCATCGGCAGTTCGAGAGCCGGCACATCTTCCGCGCGCTTCGTGTTCGACACGGGAGCGGAAGGTGGCACGGGAGTGGAAGGCGAATCCTCGCGTTCGCTGACGAGTGGAACGACCACCGCGCCTGGCGCCGGCTCCTCTGCGTCGCGTTTCTTTGAGATGGCGTCTTGTAAGCGAGCGACGAATTCAGAAGCCGTCGAGAGCCGCTCGCTCGGCTCTTCAGAGAACGCCGCCGAGAACGCCGCGCGCAACTTCCCGGCATCAATGCCGGGGAGGGTCGTGAACAGTCGCGTTTCGTGGGGCGCGGGCCGCGGAAGACGCCGACGCTCTGGAAGTCCTTGCGCCTGCCTGAGCGCACGACTCGTGTCCTGCTCTGGATCCTTTGGCGTTCCGATGAGGAGTTCGAGTGCGATGGCGGCCAGCGAATAGATATCGTCGACCTGCGTGGGCGGCGCGCCCGCGAGCCGCTGCGGCGACCCGTACGGAGATTCTCCCTCCGCGGGCATTCCCGCCTTGATCAGCGCCTGCGCAAGCCCGAATCCCGTGACTCCCGTGCGTTCACCGTCGAAGAACACGTCGCAGGGCGCCATCAGCCCGTGATGCACGCCAGCCTTCGCGGCACAGTCGATCGCTTCGGCCAGATGGTTCGCCCGCTGCACGACCTCTGCGACCGGCCGAACGCCGTGCTGCTGCATCGCCGTGTCCATCGCTGTTCCGGCGAGCTCTGAGTAGACGATGTACGGGATGTCGCCCTCGACACCGAACGCCAGAGGACGGGCCAGTCCCGGGTGATCGAGCGGCGTCTCGCACAGCTTTCGGAACGAGTCCAGGAAATCGATCGGCTCGACGAACTCACGCCGTTCTCGAGAGAGCTCGATCGCGCGGATCACGACTCGCGCGTTCGTCGAGGGATCGCGGCCAAGATAGAGCGGCCCGAACCGACTCGCACCGAGGTCGGCACGAACGGCAAACGGACCCAGATTCTCAGGCCGATGCTTCGAAGACGAACCCTTCCCGTTCAACGCGGACTCCTTCGGGAGACGCAGGGCGTGAAAAACCGGTAACTGGGGGGAACAGTCAGGCGTAACGCCGCAAATCCTCAAAGCAACATCCGCGCCCCGGCCACGGGTTCGAGCGCACGCCTGTCGTGCGTGCGATCCTCACGGAATGCGCCGCGGCCGGTTACGTTAATCCGGTGTGCATGGACAAGAAAGAGATCGCCACCCGTACCGCTGAGCTGCGGATCACGGCTTCACATCCGCTGGCGTTGGCACGTTCAGATCGACGCCCTTGATCAGCACTTCTACGCGGCGGTTCGCTTGCCGAGCGCTGTCGTTCTTGTTTCGTTCGGCAATCGTCGCCTCGTCTGCCTCGGACGTCGCACCCACCGGCCACTGCATGCCTCGACCCTCCACCTGAATCTTGTCCGAGGGAATCTGGTGATCGACGAGGAACTGTTTGACGGCCTCCGCTCGCTTCAGCGAGAGGTCAAGATTCTTCTTCCTGGACGAAGCGCTGTGATCGGCCTTGCCTTCCCAGGTGTCGTCGGTGTGACCCGTAATCTGGATTTCGAATGCGGGAAACGTTCTCGCGTACTTGATCAGCACGAGGTTCTCCGCCAATTTCTCCCGTTGGTCAGGACTGAGCGTCGACTGCGACACTTTGAACGCGACGCTGTTTTGATCGGCCAGCGTCAACAAGACGAGCCCGGCTTTTTCGGCGATACCGGATGCCTCTTTCAACTGGCCAATGAGCAGATTGAGCCGCGCGATCAGTGATTCTCTGGTGGAGAGATCGGAGGTTGTCCGATTCAGCGCGTTTTGCAGAATCGCGATCTGCGTCTCTCGATCGCTGAGCCGTGCGGCAAGCGTCGCCTCAGTTGCGGCCGACTGTTGCTTCACGGCCTGCAGCCGCAGATTCGCCATGAAAACCATGGCCGCGACGAGGGCAACCAGCAGCATCGAAGTCCATCCGATGAACTTCTTCCAGATGCGGCGGAACGATGTCTGTTTCTCCGTCATGTCTGCTCCTGATTGGTGGGGGGAGCAGATGCGCGTGACGTGAGTGCGTCTCGACACAGAGTTATCGGCACACGTCGTTCCCGACAGCATGGAGCGGGTTGCGCAGGGTGGCGCAGAAAGGCGTCGAGGTTCTTGACTTCCCTACTTCGCGTTCGGCAACGCTGATTCCTGGAACAGCGGTCGCGCGAACATCGCCGCCAGCTTCCACTGCCAGCGGTCCTTCTTCCAGACGCGCAATACCGAGGCTGGAACGGCCGTCTCTCGTTCACCGTTCTGCAGATCGAAGACAACTTCGGAGTTGCTGAATTCGTAGGCGAGGTCCCCTGACTGTGCGATCTCAATGCGCACCGGCGTCGTGACGCGACGGCGTGAGTTCGGAACCCGTTCTGACGCGGCTCCAGGAGCCCGCGCTGATGACGGCCGTTGGTCAGCGGGGAGTGGTTCGCTTTGCTGCGATCCAATGGTCGGCCGCTTGAACTCGCCTGTCCACACAATCACATCGTCGGTGCGTGGGACGGATTCGCCCCTGTCGTAGCGCGCAATCAGGTCGCGAATCGCGCGTTCATCGGCACTAGGCGTTTGTGCCGCAGTCGAGATCGCCATTGCCGCGACGACCGCAGCAGCAGCGAGCGTACGGAAACACACCATCAGCAACCTCCGCATGGACGCAGCGGGAACATAAGCCCCAGCTGATTGCCGATGGGATTGTAGAGTCGGGCGTGTTACGCGCGTACTACGGCGTGGTTGGCGGTCGGTGTCACCAACCACCAACCACCAACCACCAACCACCAACACCACGAACCACGAACCACGAACCACGAACCACGAACCACGAACCACGAACGATTGTTATCCCGCGCGTCCGACCGGTTGCGGCTGACGGCAGAACTCGAGCAAGTCGCGGTTGACGAGGTCGGCATGCGTAGCCGTGAGCCCGTGCGGCAGACCCGGGTAGTAGATCTCCACAGCACCTTTGATCAGCTTTGCCGACTTCTTCGCTGAATTCTTGACGGGCACGATCTGGTCGTCCTCGCCATGCATGACCAACGTCGGGACATCGAACTTCTTGAGGTCCTCAGTGAAGTCGGTTTCAGAAAAGGCTTTGATGCTGTCGTACGAATTCTTCAGGCCGGCCTGCATGCTCCAGAGCCAGAACTGATCGAGCGTGCCCTGCGACACCTTCGCACCGGGTCTGTTGGCACCGTAGAACTGGGGAGCGAAATCTTTGTAGGCCTGCGAGCGATCCCTGGCCAGGCTGCTCCGCAGATTGTCGAAGACTTCGATGGGGAGTCCTTCCGGATTCGCCGCAGACTTCAACATGATCGGCGGCACAGCGGCGACAAGGACCGCCCGTGCGACACGCTTCGTGCCGTGACGACCGATGTAGCGCGCGACTTCTCCTCCACCTGTCGAGTGGCCCACCATGGTGATGTCCTTGAGATCCAGTTCGGCGATCAAAGCGGCGAGATCGTCCGCATACCCATCCATATCGTTTCCGGACCACGCCTGACTGGATCGGCCATGACCACGACGATCGTGCGCCACGACTCGGAAGCCGTTCTGTGCAAGAAACATCATCTGGCCGTCCCACATATCGGCGTTCAACGGCCATCCGTGCGAGAGCGTGACGACCGGGCCCTTACCCCAGTCCTTGTAGTAAATCGTCGTGCCGTCTTTCGTTGTGATGGTGCTCATGTGTGCGTCTCCCCCATTGCCTTCGGTGCGAAGCGGAACTGTCACGTCATGCCGCCTTCGATGCCGGGGTCGGGCGCAACAACCTCGCCACCGCGGAGGAACGCGCACGAGAGGTGTTTCAGGGCAATCGCTTGTCACGCGCAGTCACGTGCCACGTGATGTCGTGGCTGGCGCGGACTCGAATGGGAGAGGCGCGACGAACAGCGTTCGCGCCTTTGGCTGAATGCCGCGGCCCGAATCGTGCTCTCGAGATGCCCCACATGAGGGGTGCACTATGAAAATCGTCGTCATCGGCGGAACTGGGCTTATCGGCTCCAGGCTCGTGATCAGACTGAAGGAGCACGGGCATGACGCCGTGCCGGCATCGCCAGACACGGGCGTCAACACGCTCACCGGCGAAGGCTTGCCTGAGGTCCTTCACGGCGCCTCGGTCGTCATCGATGTCTCGAACTCTCCTTCGTTCGAAGAGAAGGCCGTGATGGAGTTTTTCACCACGTCCACGCGCAACCTTCTCAAGTACGCGAACGCAGCCGGCGTGAGCCACTACGTCGCGCTGTCAGTGGTGGGAACTGAGCGCATTCCCGACAGTCCCTACCTCCGAGCGAAGAACGCTCAGGAAATGCTGATCAAGGCGGGCCTGATCCCGTACTCGATCGTGCACGCGACGCAGTTCTTCGAATTCATCAAGCGCATTGGCGACGAAGCCACTGACGGAATGACCGTTCGGCTGCCGTCCGTATTCATTCAGCCCATGGCCGCTGACGACGTCGTCAAGGCGGTCGGCACGGTCGCCGTCGGCGCGCCGCTGAATGGCACGATCGACGTCGCCGGTCCCCAGCGGTTCCGCTTCGATGAGCTGATTCGTCAAGACCTCGCCTCGCGCAACGACCCACGCTCGGTCGTCGTCGATCCGCACGCGCGGTACTTCGGAGCCGAGCTCGACGAGCGCTCGCTTGTTCCTGCCGGCGAGGCGCGTCTCGGCGAGATCCGATTGGAAGACTGGCTTCGCAAGCCCGCGCTCGTGAAATAGAGTTGCGAGGTGTGGATCTCAAACTCGCGCTCATCGGCGCGCTGATCGCGATCACGATCGTTTATGCCGCTTACTGGTGGACGATCGCGAACCGCGAACGGGCGATTGACGGGAATGGCAGGCACGACCCCGTGCTCCCGACGCCGCTTCAAACGGCGATCGGATTCATCACCAATTTCTTCGACACACTGGGCATCGGAGCGTTCGCCACGACGACGGCGTTGTTTCGCGCATGGAAGGTGGTTCGCGACGAATTGATACCCGGCACGCTCAACGTCGGCCACTCACCACCTGCCGTCATTCAAGCCATCATCTACACCCAGCTCGTCGAAGTGGAGTTCATGACGCTCTTCCTGTTGATTGCCGCGGCGTGCGCGGGCGCGTGGCTGGGAGCCGGCGTCGTCGCCGGTCTGCCAAGAAGCGGTGTGCAAGTCGGAATGGGAACGGCGCTTCTCGCCGCGGCCGCGATTATGTTGCTGCAGCTGCTGGGTCTTGCGCCTGGCGGCGGCACGGCCATCGCCCTCCACGGGACCAGCCTTGTGTTGGCGATCGTTGGCAACTTCGTACTGGGATCGCTGATGACGCTCGGCATCGGACTCTACGCCCCATGCATGATCATGATCAGCCTGCTCGGGATGAACCCGACGACGGCCTTTCCGATCATGATGGGGTCGTGCGCGTTCCTCATGCCGGTCTGCAGTCTTCAGTTCATCCGCAGGAACAGGTACCACCTGCGCGCCGCGGTCGGCCTCGCATTGGGTGGCCCGCTCGCCGTTCTTATCGCGGCGTTCATCGTGAAGTCGCTGCCGCTGCTCTATCTCCGATGGCTGGTAGTCATCGTGGTCGTGTACACAGCGTCGACGATGCTGCGCACGGCCGCGACGGAGAGGAAGCGATCACTCTCGAGCGCCGGCGCAGCGGCATAGCGCCGGGACGTGTCCGCTTGAGTTTGCGCCGGCGCCTCATCATTCGATCGGGAGCGCGAAAAGATTTGGCACGCACGAGCT
The DNA here is from genome assembly GCA_046765795.1 of Acidobacteriota bacterium. GTDB lineage: Bacteria > Acidobacteriota > Vicinamibacteria > Vicinamibacterales > UBA2999 > Gp6-AA40. Next base: position 9,703 of record JBKPRH010000249.1, read on the forward strand.
GGAGAGGCACGCGGCGTGCTCCCGCGCCGGGGCTGTGCACTGAGGCCCTGATTTCCGGACGAAATCATTCGCGACATTGCGGGCGGCCACGAAATGTCGCGCGATCCAACATTCAACGCGGTACTCAGCGCCACCCATGAGAGTGTGCTCGACCTTGCGCCTCAATCGATCAGGCAGCGTCGCCAGCATTTCGTACGACAACTGCTGTTCGTTGGGGCGTCAGCGATCGTTGTCGGTGATAGCGAGGCGGCGTTATGACGAACACCAAGGGATTGCCTATCGATTTTTTAGTCGGACGCGCCGTGCCACCGCAGCTCGCGTCGCCGAGGCCTGCCACGATCGCCGCCAACACAACGATCCGCATTCTCATCGCCGACGATCAAACGATCTCACGCTGTGGACTGCGTAAGCTCCTCGAGACTCAGTCAGATTTTGACATCGTGGGGGAGGCCAGTGATCCCGCGGAAGCCGTTCGATCGACGCACGAGTTGAAGCCGGACGTTTTACTCGTTGCCCTCTCGACGCATGACTGGTCCGGCTTGGACGTCTTGAGTCAGCTCACCGGATCGACCGTGCGAACGATTCTCCTCACGCCCGAAATCGACACGGCTGATACGGTGAAAGTCCTTCATGTCGGCGCCCGCGGCGTCATCCTCAAAGATTCGCCCATGCACCTGTTGTTCAAGAGCATCCGCTGCGTGTTTCGCGGCGAGATCTGGCTGGGCCGTGACGCCATACTGGATGTCGTGCAGGCGCTGTCAGTGTTGAACCACCAGCGCGCGGAAGCGCCGTCGAGTTGCCTTACTGCACGCGAGAAGGACGTGCTCACGCTTGTGGTCAGCGGCAATACGAACAAGGATACGGCGCAGAAGCTCTCGATCAGCGAGGACACGGTCAAGCACCACTTGACCAGCATCTTCGACAAGACCGGCGTGTCGAATCGGCTCGAGCTGGCGCTCTTTGCAATCCATCATCATTTCGTCGGGAATCCGTAGAGGTCGGCGCCGTCTTCCACGAAAGTGGGGGCCCCACCGTCGCGATCGAGGCAAGCCGGCCACCACCCTCTAGCTATTCCAACGCGGTTCGCTCCGCATCACCCTACCCTGCGACGCCACGTCCAACACTCTCGCATCCGTGATGCCGCGCGCCGGCAAGTGTTTGCGGCGCTATCGGTGGGTGTCGGCTTGTGCGCGATCGCGATGAGGCTGAGAAGGAGGAACGAATCATGTCTGCACAGCGCTTGTCAACTCGGATGATTGCCGCGACAGTTGCGCTCGGATTGACGGCCACTGCCGCATTCGCGGCGCTGACTTTCAAGTCGGGACCGGACTTCACAGCGTCCCCAGGATTCACCTTCCACCTGGTTGCGGAGGCAAGTGGTCAGGGGAACACGCGAATGGTCGCGTCAATTACTATCACCGCGTCTGTCGATTACACGTGCCGCAACAAGGGTGGTAACGAGGTTGCCGCTCAGAGCCCGGCAAATCTGAGCCAAACGGTGTCCGACGACATCCGGTCTGACCACAACGGTCGAAGCGTCGTTGACCTGACAGCCACGCTCCAGATCCCTGCGACAGTGGACGGAAAGCAAGTCGGTTGCCCGAACGGCAACTGGCTCGGCGTGAATCCGGTTGTCAGGTCAGGCGTGACTGCCACGTCGTCGATCACGTTCGGCGGCGCGACGGTCTTCTCCGGCGGACCCCTTGCCGGACAGCCATAGCGCGAATCGGACTCGACCGTGCGATTCTTTCGCACCGTTGCGTTCTCGCTCGTGTTTGTTCTGCTGACCCGCGCTGCTAGCGCGCAGGGCTCTTCGCCCCCTTCGTCTGGCAGCGACATACCGGAGGTGCGCCAACTCGCTGTCGTGACGCCTGGAACATCGGTAACCGTGCCGATCACCATCGGAACAATCGATCGGCCAGCAGGTCTTGTGGGTTATTCGTTCGTTCCGGCGTCCGGCGTCGAAGCGGTCGGCGAGCGCACCGGCACCCTCACGTGGAAGCCCGACAGCCATCGTGACCTTCGAGCGACGGTCCGACTGGCAGTCGGGGCCACGCAGCCCACGGGCCGGCTACTTGCCGGGCGTCTGTCTCTCCGATGGCCCGACGGCCACGTGGAGTCGATCGATGTCTGGGTAGATGTGCGGCCGCAGGTGAAAGTGACCGCGAGCCGCAGCAACGAATTCGACGTCGAGCTCACCCCGGTTCAACGCTCCGCGCCGCCCGGTGGCGCGGTCAGATTCCGCTTCAGCGTCTACAACAACGAACCAAAAGAAGAGCGGCTGCGGCTGCGAATACTCGCGGCGCCCGGGTGGACGCTGACCGATTCCGAGTTGGAACAGCGAGAGTGGCCCATCGAACCGTACGGTTCAATCGAACAGGACATCGACATCACGATTCCGGACGATGCGCGCATCGGCGATCGACCGCTGGTACGGTTGCTCGTCGAAGTGGTGGGCCAGCCAGGCGAGATCGAAGCACTGAGCTTCGCCTCCGTGGTCAAAGGCGGCGGCGTAAAGCCGGGAGTTCCGCTCGTCTCCGGTTCCTCGACGTTTGGATACTCGCAACTTGGTGCCAGCGGCGTTGACCCAGCGCAGCGAACGGGCGCGCTGACGCTGTCCTCGAAGTTCGGGCCCACGAGCAGCTTCTCGTTCTCCTACGATCACGGGATCGAACAAAACCTGTCCAACTACCGGTATGAGGGAGCGCAGACGCGCGTCACAGGGAGCCTGCGCCATGCGGGTTGGGACGCCAGCTTCGGCAATTACGTGTCAGCACAGGGCAACGCCATCACAGGCCCGTACGTGCTGGGACGCGGGGTGAGCGTTCAGCGACCGGCCGGACCTCTGCTCGCGGAGATCGTCGCATCGCAGCCGAACACCATCAATGGCATCGCTGATGGCCACTTGTTTCGCGGCCGCGTCGGCGTGCGCACAACGAGGCTGACGGTGGCGTTCAGCGCATCAGATTTCGGTCGGCCTGCGGGAGGCTACACGACGATTTCAAATGTCCAGACCGGGGTACTCGATGCTGAGACCGAAGCGGAGCTCGAGTTCGAACGCCGCCTCACGACCTCGTCAGCATCAAATAGCGCCAGGGGCATGGGCCTGGACACAGAAATCCGTCCGTCGAGCACACAGCGCATCACGTTTCGCACTGGCGAACTTTGGCTATCGAACGCTGTCGGCGACCACATCAGCGCTCCCGTTGGCGAGGCATCTTACGGACTCGTGACGAAGCGGGCGACCATCAACGCGCGATGGCGCGATATGCCTCCGACGGTATCGGGGGTCTACATTCCTGGCGATGACCTGGGCGTCGATGGCAGTGTGGGTCTCTGGCGTGACGTTCGTCTCGTCGCCCGCGGGTATCAGAGCTCGACCCACACGTTCAACAGCGACGTTCTTTCAGACAATGAGGGAGCGTCGGTAGGCGTCCGTGTCGCGCGAGGCGCGAGACGGGTGGAGGTGCGCGCCAACTATGGCGAATCGCGATACAGCACGACCACCGTCCGTCGCACGGTGTCGATCCAGGCGGGCACACCGATGGGACCGTTTCACCTGAATGGAAGTGCCGACGTCGGAGAACAGGACACGGACAACGGCCTGAGCAGCCATCTCGCGTTGTATCGTGGCGACGTCGCGTGGGTGGGGAGTGCCGGCAATGCCTCGTTGAGCGTCAGCCACTCGGATCGATCGGGTATCGTCCAGCAGCGTATCGATCTGCTGGCATCGCTGCACGTTCGCGGGGCGGAGCTGGCCGGCGGAACCTGGTTCACACGCGGTTACGCGTCTGGCGGACGTCCCGGCGCGTGGACCAGCATCGGCGTTCCCGTCGGGTTCGAATCGATGGTGGTATTCGGTCTCGATTATTCGCCGCTCAACTGGACGGATGTCCCCGGGCTGCGTGGTTCGTTGGCCTTCCGAAAGACGCTGGCGTTTCCCGTTCCCTTCGCGAAGCCTCTACCTACAGCCGCCGTTCCAACCGTCGCGAGTAAAGCGCCTCACACGGCGCCCTGACGCGATCTTGCACGCCAGGGCGCCATCGAGCTCACACAATCTCAGGGCGTCGCCACGACATAAGCAGAAACCACGTCGGTATAGTCGCTGCTGTCGGCGACCATCACACGAATCCAGTATGTGCCCGGCACAGTGAAGCTGCATTTGGCCTGTGCTTTCTTCGACCCAACCATGCTGCCGTCGCCGCAACCGAAGTAGTAGGCCCGCACAGATCCGTCCGGGTCGGTACTGCCGCTCGCGTTGATGTTGACCGTGAACGGCACCGCACCGCTCAATCTGTCCAGGGTTGCCTGAGCGATCGGCGGTTGGCCAGTTGCACCTCCAATCCGGACGACCTCGCTATCTCTATTCGAAAGATTGAGTGACGGGTCGATCGCCTGCGCGCTGACCCGATACACACCGGGAGTGTCCAACTTCACCGTTGTCGATGAGCCAGTAAAACAACACAATCCACGCGAGGCATTCTGGCCGGTCAGCCATACGTCCCACCCGGTCTGGCTGTTCTTGCCGCCTGCTCCCGAGTAGCTCACGGTAATCGTGCTCCCTGCCGGGGCATCCGTGGGAGACACGGTCAGAGAACCCGATGGTGCCTGTCCCGCATTTCCACCAGCGACAGTGACCCACTCTCGCCCAAACGCCGATCCTCCACGGCCGTCCGCCACGGCAGCGGCGTAAGGCACAGCGACCGTCCGCCCGATCGAAGGCGCGGTGAAGGAGGCCGCAGTCCCGTCCAGCGTCGGGAAAAGTCTGTTGACCATCCAGCCGAACAGCCACTGCTCGGGTGACCCTCCTTGCGTGCGCGCCCACGATGTACGGAGGGGATCGCCATCCGCGTCTGCCGCTGTCGCAGCAAGAGTGACTCTGCCACCTGATGACGTGAACACATCGTCACCTATCGACAGCGTCGGGAAGGTGTTCAGTACGGGAGAGAAAAGATCCGGATTGGCGAGTGCCTTCGCAAAGTTGAGCCGTCCGCCGGTCGACGTGCTCTTCGCCTTTACCTCTGTTAACGCATCGTAGCTACCAGGATCGAGAACAACATCCCGCGCCTCGATTGCAGAGAGTTGAGGGTTTTGCACGAACAGACCCGCAAGAACGCCGGTGACGTGCGGCGTCGCCATGGACGTCCCGGAGAGGAGCTTGTATCCACTCTTGTCGCAGAGCGCGCACGATCCGGTTGGTACGGTCGAGTAGGTGGACACGCCAGGTGCCGCGATATCGACGCTTCCCAATCCATAGTTGGTGAACGACGCTCCCGCGTCGTTCTGATCGCTCGCCAACACAGAGACAATCCCCCGGTTGTCGTAGGCTGCGGGGTACATCGGCGAGCTGTCCGCCAGTTGACCGCTGTTGCCGGCCGCGCACACATGTAGAACCCCCGCAGCTTCGGCCCGCGCCATGGCGTCCTTGAGCGCCTGACTGAAGCCCGCACTCCCCCACGAGTTGTTCGTGAGGCGCACGTTCACTCCCTGCTGCTTGAGCGCGGTCACCTGGTCGAACGCAAGCACCGCATCCGAGATGTTGCCGGAGCCGTTGGCATCAAGGAATTTGACCGACATGAGATTCGCATGCCAATTGAGCCCGGCGATGCCGATCCCATTGTTGGCCGCTGCACCGATCGTCCCCGCGACGTGCGTACCGTGTC